>JAFRRR010000005.1 GCA_017428035.1 Bacteroidales bacterium
CACGGTCTTCCCAGGGAAAAAGTATTCGCACACGCAGGCGGTGTCGGCAATGACCTGGATGCCTGCATCAACGATTTGGTATGCCCGTCATGGAGTTTCTATAACGCAGATGCGACGGACGGAAAGAATGCGACCTATTGTCTCAACCTGCTCAAGAACAGTGACGCACCTCATTGGGGAGTGGCTGAGTGGGCAATAAGTGCAACGGCAAGCGCAGATACCTGGGCAAATTCTATTCGTAGTTCCCTCAGTATCGACAGATGCTATTTCCTGTCGATATACACGAATGTAATCGGCAATAACAACGGTACGACGGTCAATACAAATGCTGTACAGGGTATTATGCAGATACAGCAGCACGATAAATATTAAAATGAAAGGTTGGTTGGTATTGTGGCTCCCGTTGTTTGTGGCCCTTTCTTGTGAGAAGGAGCCACAAACGCCGGAGCATTATTTTTTCCTGAACTCCTATTGTGACAAGTTTTATTACGAACAGATAGCAGATAGCTTTGGTCCGCAGTCTGGTCAGGAAAAGCTGGCGGTGGGGAATGCCATCCTGATGTATATCCTTGAGCGGCCTGTCGATGAATATGTAACGTTGCTCAAAAAACATTTTGAGCAGGCTGAACGCTATGACATACCGGTTCTTTTACAGATGGATCCGATTACATTCTGGAATACTCCCGAATTGTGGAACTGGTGGGACCCGGAGATGGAAGGATATAAGGATTCCAACCGCGAAAATGTAGAATGGTTCGACTGGGGAAGCGAGAACGCGGTGAAGATAGGCTGGCTCAATTGGGGCCGGCAAATCAGACTCCGTCCTATGGCAAATGTTTTTGCGCCGGAATATCAGGCCGAGGTCAAGAAAAGGATGGACATCATTCTTACTGCTGTTGCATCCTGGTATAAATCTTTGCCAAAAGAGAAGAAGTATCTTCTTTGTGGCGTGAAGCTCACCGGCGAGCTGGGCTTCGGCTTCAATAACTGGTACTATCCCGGCGGTAACGACTTGTTTGACAAGGCCGAAGCGGACGACCCCCAGTATGGCATCAAGCTGGACGATATTCCCTCCCGCGGAGTTCAACAGATAGGCTATGCCGCTATGACGTATTCGGGCATCAAGACAGAGGGAGAGATCACAGAAGAGGACTGGTACAGGCTGGAGTGGGAATATTCAAAATACATTGCCGACCTGGCGCAGGGTTATGGCTTCCCCCGCAGTATGCTCTTTTCCCATACGGGAGGCGTGAAGGGCGATTTGATGTCCACCGTGCAGGCCAACACCTGCCCGAGCTGGAGCCTTTACTGGAAAGATGCCGTTTATCCTCAGGAGTCCGAGGCAATGGAGTATCTGAAAGAATCAGACGCGCCTTATTGGGCAATCTCTGAATGGAATATCGCCGACCAGCCCAAAGAAGTGTGGACTAAGGCCTTGACCAACTGCTTCTCGATAGCCGGCTGCCGGTATGTGTCGCTCTACAATTATGACACGATTTTCAAGAATAATGGTGAGATTTGTGAAGATGCGATAGAGGCCATAAAAGAATATCAACAGTTATAAATATGAAAAAGACAGGATTAATAATACTGATGGTGCTGTCATCGCTCTGTGTCTGGGCAGATGACTTTACCCGCTGGGTGGACCCTATGATTGGCGCAGACGGCGGTGGGTATGTGTTTCCCGGTGCCACTATGCCTTACGGAATGGTCAAACTCGACCCCGACTGCAACCGGCTGACAGAGAATGCCGGCTGGCAGGCCAACACTCCGGTGGTGGGCTTCAGCCATACCCATCTGACCGGCTCCGGCGGCGGCTGCAAATACGGCAACGTGCTGTTTATGGCATCCACTGGCGAGATGAAGCCGCTGGATTATGCATCTGAATATGAGGATCTGGATGCCAAGGTCGGCCTCTTTTCGATAGGTCTCAAGCGCTATGGCATCAAGGCGCGCCTGTCCGCATCCCAGCACGCCGGTCAGCACGAATACACCTTCCCGGCAACCGACAAGGCCAATGTGTTTGTGGATCTGGGCAAGCATCTGGCATCCATTGAGCGGCAGGAGTTCGTGGGTTCGGAGGTCCGCATCCTGTCCGACACGGAGGTGGAGGGCTACACCAGGGTCCGCCTCGGCTGGAACTTCTCCATCGCCTACACGGTTTATTTCTACGCCAAGTTCGATCGTCCGGCCAAGGCGGTCGGCTCCTGGAAAGAAGGGGCGCTGATGCCCGGCGTGCTGCGCCAGAGCGACAACAACACCAAATGCGGCGCATATTTCACCTTTGACACCCGCGACAACCAGAAGGTGAATGTCAAGGTCGGCATCTCGTATATGGGCCTGAACAAGGCGCGTGAGAATGCCGATGAACTCACCTCCTGGAATGTGGAGGACCAGCAGGCGAAGTGCGTTGCGGCGTGGAATGGCATCCTCTCCCAGATTGACGCCGAGGGTGGCAGCGAGGATGTCCGCAAGATATTCTACACCTCCATCTATCACATCTTCATGCAGCCTTCCGACTACACCGGAGAGAATCCGATGTGGGCGTCGGACGAGCCGTATTATCAGGATTATCACGCCATCTGGGATACCTTCCGCGCAACGCATCCTTTCATCAATATAATCCGTCCCACCCGCGGCGCCGCGATGGTTCAGAGCCTGGTGAATATCTACGAGCACGACAAGTATATGCCAGATGCCCGCACCAGCAACTGGAGTGGCCGCGTGCAGGGTGGTTCAAACAGCGATATGCTGGTGGCCGACGCATTTGTCAAGGGACTCAAAGGTGTGGATTATGAAAAGGCGCTGAAGGCGATGATAAAGAACGCCACGGTGCCGCCTGGCGACGACGAGCGCCAGTACGGCCGCGGCGGCCTGTGGGATTATAACCGTTTGGGTTATGTCTCTACAGATTATGAGCGCGGCTGCAGCCGTACGTTTGAGTATTCGGCCAACGACTATGCGATAGCGACAGTTGCCAAGGGCTTGGGGCACGATGATATCTACAAGCAGTATTGCCAGAAGGCTCGCAGTTGGGAGAATCTCTGGAACCCCAATATAGAGAGTTTCGGCTTCAAAGGTTTCTGCTGGCCCCGCAATTCCGACGGCAGCTGGCTTGAGGATCCCTCCTTTACGGTGTTCTCTTCCGGCTCGTTCGAGCATCAGTTCTATGAGACTTTCTCCTGGGAGTTGTCGTTCTATGTGCCTCACGATATGAAGAGCCTCATAGCCAAGATGGGCGGCAAGGAGGAGTTCACCCGCAGGCTGGATACATATTTCCACGAGACTTTCCCCGGTGCCCGCGACGAGTTGCTCTTTTACACCAAGCTCTACGGAATGTGTCAGATTTCCAACGAGCCGTGCTTTTTGGCACCGTCGCTCTACGCCTATGTGGGCGAGCCGTACAAGACGGCTGAGATCGTGCGCAGCATCCTTGCCACCATGTATTCTGCCGCCAGTGACGGCGTGCCCGGCAACGACGATTCGGGCTCGATGGGTGCCTGGTATGCATTCCACACGCTCGGCTTCTATCCCAATGCCGGCCAGGATGTCTATCTGATTTCCAGCCCGGTATTCCCCAAGGTCACCCTAACGCTCGAAGACGGCAAACAGCTTGTCATAACCGCCAAGAAGGCCAGCGACAAGAATATCTACATCAAGTCCTGCAAACTCAACGGCAAGACTCTGGACCGCTGCTGGCTGCATCACAGCGAGATAGTAGACGGCGGCACCCTGGAGTTCGAAATGGGTCCCAAGCCCACCGCCTGGGCCACCGCCGGAGAACTCCCGCCGTCAATGTCAGATTAAACGCCCAAGACAATGGCCGGACTGATATTCAGTTTTTGCGCCATTTTGCGGGCTTGTTTTAAAGTAGGTTCGCTCTTGCCGGATATGATTTCGCTTATTTTTGACTGATTCATTCCAAGCATCGCTGCAAGAGCGCACTGGCTCAGCCCCAACTCATACATCCGCAATTTCAGGACCTCGATTAGTGTCGGCTTGCTGATAGGGTAGTGTATATCTTCGTAATCGGCAACCAGATTGGATAGCAAAACCAACTCGACGCTGCGCACGTCGTCTTCCGGAGTATTGTCGTTTACAACATCGAGCAACTCGTTTATCCTCTGCATTGCAGAATTATACTGCGTTTCGCTTTCAATCCGTGTCATAGCCTTAAAGTTTATCTATGTCAGTTAACCTATCGTAATCGGTATGAGTTCCCACAAACCGGATATACACCATCTTGACCTTAAACAATACAAGTACTATCAATCGGTACTTATTCCCTTTAATGTTGAACACAACCCTATTTCCGCCAACCAAATCGGCAGAATTGAAGGTCTTCTTAATATGAGAGAAATTCTCCCACTCAGAATCCACTGTCTTTTCATACCACTCCTCAAGAGCGGTTTTGGCATCAGGGTGAACTGTATAAAACAGCACCAGAGCTTTCTTAGCAATAACTCTCATATCTACTAGCCGAGACAAAAATAAAGGAATTTTCTAAATATTCAAATATTTATCTAAAATCTAGATGAATCTCTTATGACAAAAATAACCATTCTCTTCCAACCGGCCAAGAGTTGCCGCCATAAATTGCTGTTTTACAGATAATTATTTCTGTTTTTGAAAATGTTGACAGCTTTTTTGAAAATGAGTTTCCGAGAAATATTTTGACTGGACAATTATTATGGCGAAATTAGAG
>JAFRRR010000033.1 GCA_017428035.1 Bacteroidales bacterium
CCGGTATTACAACAACGATAGAATCAAACTGAGGCTAAATGGAAAGAGCCCGGTGCAATACCGAGCTCTGTTCCAATCGAAGGCCTCGTAAATAATGTTAAACCGTCCAACTTTTGGGGGTCACATCAGAGATCGGCGACTTTTTTTGTGGAGCATAGGGGAGTCGGACCCCTGACCTTTTGAATGCCATTCAAACGCTCTGCCAACTGAGCTAATGCCCCATTCCGATGCAAATGTAGGTATTTTCCCCTAAATAACAAGGGACTTCTGCACGAAAGTGCTCCCACCGTACCGGCAGTGTCAGTACGGGCAATCTCAGAGTGTATTCAAATCGTTGCGACGAATGCGTTTTTCAAATTACTGAATATTAGCTTGTTGTGGGAGGAGTTCGTCTCATTCTCGATTTTAAAGTGCCATTGAGATGATAGTCTTTCCCATGGTCTTGGTTATCAGTGGGTTATTTTTGCCTCTCGTCGCAACGCTTTCAAGAAGCCTCTCGAGTAGCTGGTCCCGTTCACCATCCCGACTTCAAGAAGCCTCTCGAGTAGCTGGACCCGTTCACCATCCCGACTTCAAGAAGCCCCTCGAGTAGCTGGACCCTTTCACCATCCCGACTTCAAGAATCCCCACAAGAAAACGTGCCCGCCCGTTGGCAGCTGATCCGGCTTGATGAAATCAAATAGCCCGTGCTAAATGCCAGGGTTTAGTGATATGTCGCCCGAAAATTGGGGGTGTCAGCCAAAAATCGCCAAAATATCTCAAGCGACCCCTAAATAATAGGGGGTATTACGAGAAATGTAGTGTTATTTTCTGGAAAATAGTCTATATTTGTGGCGGTTAACTTCAAAAATGCTATGAATTCCGTTAGACAAAGGGCGCTGGCTGCGCTGGATTCTCGCGAGCCGGTACAGTTCAAGGGGCGCGAAGGGAAGATTTCCGATTACTTCGCGTGCAATGTGTTCACGCTGGACAAAATGGAGAAGTATCTCTCCAAGGATGTGTTCCGCAAGGTCAAGGCGGCCATTGAGGGTGGTACCCGCATAGACCGCAGCATTGCCGACCAGGTGGCCGAGGCTATGAAGATCTGGGCCATTGAGCGCGGCGCAACTCACTACACCCACTGGTTCCAGCCCCTTAACGAGCTCACTGCAGAGAAGCACGACGCTTTTCTGGAGCCCGATATGAACGGCGGGTCATTTGAGAGTTTCAGCGGCAGCCTGCTGGTTCAGCAGGAGCCCGACGCCAGCAGTTTCCCCAGCGGCGGCCTGCGCAACACTTTTGAGGCGCGCGGCTACAGCGCCTGGGACCCGAGTTCGCCGGCATTCATAATGGACAAGACGCTGTGTATCCCCAGCATTTTCATATCGTATAACGGCGAGGCGCTGGATTTCAAGACCCCGCTGCTGCGCTCTATGGCCGCCGTGGACAAAGCCGCCGTGGAGGTCTGCAGCCTCTTTACCAAAGATGTGACCCGCGTGGTGCCCAACCTGGGCTGGGAGCAGGAGTATTTTCTTGTGGATGAGGCGCTTTACGCTTCACGTCCCGACCTGATGCAGACGGGCCGCACGCTTATGGGGCACACTGCCGCCAAGGACCAGCAGCTGGACGACCATTACTGGGGCGCCATCCCTGAGCGGGTGATGCGCTTTATGGAGGAGTTTGAAGAGGAGGCCTACAAGCTGGGCGTCCCCATCAAGACGCGTCACAACGAGGCCGCTCCCAACCAGTTTGAGTGCGCCCCAAAATATGAGGAAGTGAACATCGCGGTGGATCACAACCTGTTGCTGATGAGCGTGATGCGCAAGATTGCGCCCAAGCATCATCTGAAGGTCCTGTTCCACGAGAAGCCCTTTGCCGGCGTGAACGGCAGCGGTAAGCACTGCAACTGGAGCCTGGCCACCGACACTGGCGTGAACCTGATGGCGCCGGGCAAGAATCCCAAGAGTAACATCCGCTTCCTGGCCTTCTTTGTGTGCGTGCTTAAGGCGGCGGCCGACTACGGCTCGCTGATAATGGCCTCCGTGGCCTCTCAGGGCAATAGCCACCGCCTGGGCGGCAACGAGGCGCCGCCGGCAGTGCTAAGTGTGTTCACAGGCGCCACTATGGACGCGATGCTGGGCTCCATAGAGAAGAGTATGTCCGACAAGATGACGCCCGAGAGCAAAAGCGCCATCAAACTGCATATCGGCAAGATTCCAGAGATAATGTTTGACAACACCGACCGCAACCGCACCAGCCCGTTTGCCTTTACCGGCAACCGCTTTGAATTCCGTGCGCCGGGCTCCAGCAGCAACTGCGCCATGCCTATGATTGTGCTGAACACGGCTGTGGCCCAGACGCTTGAGCAGTTCAAGGCAGCGGTGGACAAGCTGGAGGCAAAAGGGGAGAAGAAAGACGTGGCGACTCTCAAGGTTATCCGCAAGTTTATAATAGAGTCCAAGAAGGCCCGCTTCGAGGGCAACGGCTACAGCCCCGAGTGGCTGAAGGAGGCTGCCAAGCGCGGCCTGAAGGCCCACACAGTGGCCGCCGAGGCGTTTAAGGAATATCTGACTGACGAGAGTGTGAAGCTATTCACGACCCACAAGGTGCTGAACCGGGCCGAGTTGGAGGCGCGCTACGAGATCAAGACCGAGACGCTGCTCAAGAAGATCCAGATAGAGAGCCGCGTGATTGTGGATATGGCCAGCAACCACATAATCCCCACCGCTATAAAATATCAGAACTTGCTGATAGACAACGTGCGCGGTATCAAGGAGATATTCCCGGACAAGGTGGACGAATATGCCGCCAAGGAACTGGAGACACTTGCCAAGATTGCCGCCCTCACCAACAAGATAAACGAGAGCGCGGTGGCTATGACCGACATCCGCAGGCGCCTGAACAAGATAGAGTCCATCCCCGAGAGGGCGCTAAAATATGAGCAGGAGGTGAGCCCCAACATGATTTCGCTGCGCAAGAGCATAGACGACCTGGAGATGATTGTGGACGACGACTTCTGGCCGCTTGTCAAGTACCGCGAGATACTCGCCGCCCTCTAATTTTTGGGGCGCAGAGTTGGGAGTGTATCCAAAGTTTGTTAAATTTGAAAGAATTATCCGTTTAAAAACGTTTATAAACATTTACAGACGCATATGTACACTTCCGACAACCTAATGTACGTTGCCCACAGTGACAACGGTCCTATCTATATTAATCCCAAGATGCTGAACCGCCACGGGCTGGTGGCGGGCGCCACCGGTACCGGTAAAACGGTGACCCTGCAGGTTCTGGCAGAGACCTTCTGCCAGGCGGGTGTGCCGTGCTTTATGGCCGATATGAAGGGCGACCTTAGCGGCATCAGCCAGCCTGGCGCCATCTCCAAGTTCATAGAGAAGCGTATGCCGGAGTTCGGCATAGAGAACCCGCAGTTCCAGGGGTGCCCGACCCGCTTTTTCGACGTGTTCGGCAAGCAGGGCCACACTATGCGCACCACCGTGTCTGCAATGGGACCTATGCTGCTGGCCCGTATGCTGGAGCTCAACGACGTGCAGAGCGGCGTGCTGAACATTGTGTTCCGCATAGCCGACGATTATAATCTGCTTCTGATTGATATCAAGGACCTTAGGATGATGCTGGACTTTGTGAGCAAGAACGCTTCTGAGTACACCACCACCTACGGCAATATTTCCACCGCTTCTATAGGCGCCATCCAGCGCGCCATCCTGACCCTGGAGGACCAGGGCGCCGACAAGTTCTTTGGCGAGCCCGCCTTCAGCGTGGCCGACCTGATGGACACAGAAGACGGCAAGGGCATTATGAATGTGCTTGCGGCGGACGAACTTATGATGCGCCCCAAGCTCTATTCTACCTTTCTGTTCTGGTTGCTGACCGAGCTTTACACCACGCTCCCCGAGGTCGGCGACCTGGAGAAACCCAAGCTGGTGTTCTTCTTTGACGAGGCGCATATGCTCTTTACCGACACGCCCAAGGCGCTGACAGACAAGATAGAGCAGGTGGTCCGCCTGATCAGGTCCAAGGGTGTGGGCGTATACTTCGTGACTCAGTCCCCCACCGATATTCCAGACAGCGTGCTGGGTCAGCTGGGTAACCGCGTGCAGCACGCCCTGCGTGCCTACACTCCGCGCGACCAGAAGGCCGTGAAGGTGGCCGCCGAGACATTCCGCGCCAATCCGGCGTTTGACACCGCCGAGGCCATCACCAATCTGGAAACCGGTGAGGCGCTGGTCAGCTTCCTGGACGAGAAGGGCGCCCCTAGTGTTGTGGAGCGCGCCAAGATTCTGTTCCCGCTGAGCAGCATCGGCGCCATAAGCGAGGGACAGCGATTGGACATCAACAAGAATGCTCCGCAGAAGATTCTGAACTACGACGGCTTCTTCGACCGCGAAAGTGCATACGAAGTGCTTACCGCGCAGTACGAGGCTGCCGAAAAGGCTGCCGAGAAGGCCGCCAGGGAAGAGGAGAAGGCTCTGGAGAAGGCCGAAAAAGAAAAGGCTGCCGCCAAGAAGAAATCGTCTGGCAGCGGCATCAAACGCACCATTTTTGGCACGATGATAGCCGCCGCTGCCACATCGTTTGCCCGCAGCCTGGCCACCAACGCCGCCAAGAGCATCACCGGTACCAAAAAGTCGACTTCCAAGAAAACCACCGCATCCAAGAAGACAACCGCCAAGAAGTCTTCTTCCAGTGTCGGCACGGCTGTGAAGAAAGCAGCCAAGTCTGCCGCCAACACTGCCACCCGGCGTATAACCAACGAGATTTTGAAGGGATTGCTGAAATAGAGGATAACTTAAAAAGGCAGCCATCTGGGCTGCCTTTTAAGTTATATCTTGTTAGCTAAAGAGTACCAGGGATTATTTCTTCTGGTCTTTCTTGCCGTAGCGGCTGTAGAATTTATCAACGCGGCCGGCGGTGTCCACGAGCTTCATCTTACCAGTGTAGAACGGGTGAGAGGTGTTGGAAATCTCGACTTTGACAACCGGGTACTCAACGCCGTCGACTGTGATAGTCTCTTTGGTGTTGGCACAGGAACGTGTAATGAACACGTGGTCGTTTGACATATCCTTGAAAGCAACAAGACGGTAACTTTCGGGATGGATTCCTTTTTTCATTTTCGTA
>JAFRRR010000034.1 GCA_017428035.1 Bacteroidales bacterium
CCTGATGAAAACGTATGGTGGTACGATGGCCAGCGTGTCGAGTTCCGTACACCCAACTATGCCAAAATCCTTTGGATTCTGCAGTCACTGCCATCCATAACCATCGATGGACTAAAAGAAGAATTGGGAATAAACAAGTCTGCCGTCCAGCGCCTTATGGGTTCACTTAAAGAGAAAAACTACATTGAACCTTTCGGAGACGGTGGTGGATGGCGTGTGCTGATTACACCGTCACTGTAAAGCGTATCTGACCATATAGCTTATTGTCGTCAAGATGATTATTAACCACCTGTTTGTCAGGCGGCTATATGTTTTTATCCTTTTTTTTGGAAACGGTGTATCCGTGCTGTAATTTCGTGATATGGAGGTAGCTGGTTCTCCATATCACGTTTTTATTGTGCGCAGTCATTTTTTAACATTCATTCGTCAATAATCGTAATGAAGGGAATCTTGCTTAAGAGTAACTTTGTTGTATGAGAGTCGCCAGAGCCATATTATTATATCTAATTGCCTATGTTTTGACATTGGCTTGTTCCGATGGTCATTTAGTGCAACTGCGCACTGAATGGGCAAGCCACCCTTTGAATATTGACACTATGCAGCCCAGATTCAGCTGGGCATACGACGGCAAGGTTACTCAAAAGTGCTTTGTCCTTACTGTATATGACGGCGAAGATAATGTTATCTGGACATCTTCAACGATTGATGGCGGCCAGATGTATTATGTGCCGCAGGAGCCGCTCCCGCTTAAGCCAATGAGTTGTTATATGTGGAAATTGACGGCAAAAGATGAGAAAGGGAATGTAATTGAGTCAACTGCTTCATTTGAGACGGGAGTTATGGGCAACTGGATAGGGTCCTGGATCAGCGACGGTCGGGACAAAAATTGCCACCAGGCGCCTATCCTTCACAAAAGTTTTATTTGTTATGAGGATATAACAAGAGCCCGATTATACTATTCCGCAGCTGCCTATGCTGATGTTTACATAAATGGGACGCGGGTGGGTTCCACGGCCCTAAACCCGGCATATACCGATTATGGCAAGCGAAACCTTTACACTGCTGTGGATGTTACCGATTTGCTAGAAGGCAGGAACCTGATTGCGGTGACGCTTGGCTGCGGTTTTTACAATGTCATAGACCATACGGCCGTATGGGACTTTGACCGGGCTGGGTGGCGCGGCCGTCCCCGTTTTATTGCTCAGTTATATGTTGAATGTGCCGATGGCCGTGAGTACATAATAGGCACCGACAGTAGTTGGAATACACCTGCCGACCTTGAGCAGATACCTTTCCTTGGTGATAATATCTATTCCGGAGATAAATTCGACGCGTCCCGCAACATTAATGATTCCCAGTGGCGGCCGGCCTGTGTGGTGGATGCCCCGTCGCCGTTGCTTCAGGCGCAGTATATGCCGCTCAATGAAGTTGAAAAGACTCTCGAGGGCAAAGTAAGGGCATTCTCAGACACTCTCTTTGTCTGCGATTTTGGCGAAAACATTTCTGGTCTTACTTCATTCGCCATAAAAGGCGCCAAGGGTACCCGTGTCAGGGTGCAGCATGCAGAAAGGCTGGATTCAACCGGACTGCTCTCTTTATATCATATAGATGAGCATTTCCGCCCGATGGAGGACCACACTTTCCAGACCGATATCTATTATTTGGATGAAGGTGAGAATGAGCTTCAGGGCCGCTTCTGCTATCACGGCTTCCGCTATGCCCAAATAATGTCGGATCAGCCAATCACAGTGGAAAAGGCCAAGGCAGACTTTATCCACACCGCTTTTGATGAGGTTGGTGCGTTCTCTTGTTCGGATAAGGAGATGAATGCCATTCGGGATATTGTGCTTCGCTCTTACAAGAGTAACTTTATGAGCATTCCTACCGACTGCCCCCAGCGGGAGAAAAACGGCTGGACCGCCGATGCCCACTTCTCTGCCGAGATAGGATTGATGAATTTTGATGTAGTTTCGTCTTATCTCAAATGGATAGATGATCTGGCAGATGCGCAGCGCGAAGACGGGCAGGTCACGGCCATTGTCCCTTCTCACGGTTGGGGTCTTGGTATTGGTCCTGCCTGGGATGCGGTATTGTTCATTCTGCCGGAGACCGTGTATAACTATTCCGGTGATATCAGGGCAATTGAGAAGATTGTTCCCACCTGCGAGCGCTATCTTGCCTGGCTGGAAGGCCGTGAGCAAGACGGCGGCATAATCCCTTATGGCCTGAGTGACTGGTGTTATTGGGAGATAGACACTCCGAATGACTATATTTCCACTTGCTACTACTATCTGATGAACAAGACGATGGCCCGGTTCCTTACACTCCTTGGACGGGATGCAAGCCAGTATTCAGACAAAGCTGAGTCTTTGAAAGCCCTCATCTGTGAGCGGTATTACCATCAGGAAGAAGAGACCTTTGCCAACGGCACCCAGTGCGCGCAGGCGCTTGCCCTTTATATGGGTCTCGTTCCAGAAGGTCACGAAGAGGCAGTGGCACGCAAGCTCAGCGAGGCGGTTGCCGCGTGTGACAATCACTTGAACTATGGCGTGATAGGCAGCAAAACGGTGCCCAGGATGCTGACCAAATATGGTTATGTAGATCAGGC
>JAFRRR010000035.1 GCA_017428035.1 Bacteroidales bacterium
ACAAACTCGCCCTCTCTCAGGAAGGACGTTCCGTCCTCGGAACCAAGGCCAAGATCTCCGGCAGCAACCTGTTCACCAGGCTGAACTTCTGGGTTGTCACCTGCGGCGGCAACGTCATGACCACTCCGCCCGAGCTCGTCGGCGTGGAGTCTCCCTCCAGCGCCACCGTCGTGGCCCAGGGCAACACCCTCACCTTCAAGCTCGACCAGAACCTCACCGACAACGGCGGTATCTTCCTCGTGATTGAAGCCTCCGAGGGCCAGTCCAACGGCGTCACCCGCGCCCACAAGAAGGCCGTGGCCATCAAGACCGTCGAGGAGCCCGACAACAGCGTCATCGACATCCGTGCCGACTACGTCGCCAAGCACGGAGCACCCAGCGCGGCCGCTCCGAAGATCTTCTTCCGCTACTACTTCGTCAACTCCAGCACCGGCGAAAAGTCCGGAACCATGCTGGCCGAGGCCAAGTGGGAAGCCGCTGCAGCCTCTTCCGAAGAGCCGGAAGGCGGTGAAGGCGGTGAGGGCTAGGCGGTCTCGCCGGCGAACCTGACACTTCCAATAACGGCGGGCCGGACAGCGGCTCCAGCAATGAGCCTGTCACTGTAGAGGCTCCTGTGATCAGCGGAAACACTCCGTTCGTGCATTCTACAGGGGTGACCATCTCCGGTCCTTCTGGTGCCGAGATCCGCTACACCACTGATGACAGCGATCCCACGGCAGAAAGCCAGCTCTACAGCGAATCCTTCTCGCTGAGCGAAACGACCACAGTCAAGGCTATCGCCGTCAAGGACGGCGTTTCCAGCTCCGTGGCCAGCAAGAGGTTCGTTCACGACAGCAGCGGCTTTGCAGGCTAAACCTCTTCTAAACGCATTATCCCCGGCAGGGCAATCCTGTCGGGGATTCTGTTCAAAGGCTGCATCACTCAGTCCGCTGATTAAGGAAGATGCGCTGTGGTTTATCAAAAAGAATCGCTAACTTTGCACTCTGGAAGTGTGCAGAATCAGACCCTTAGGGGCAAAAAAGTGGAGAAAATTGAGCTTCCAAACTGAAAGTTCATTGACAGCGAAAGTGAAGTTACGCGGTTTTTCCGGCCCGAAACAAGGCCAAAAACCCGCTAATATCCCAAACTTGCTAACAGATTTTTGATTGCACTTTTTGCCGACTTTTCGAAAATTCGTGTTACTGGTTTGTTACTTAGCTGCCGAAAACGGTCATTTTAGACCACTTAACAAATTGAAAAAGAAGCTATTATGGCCGAATCGAATTTCATAGACTATGTGAAAATCTTCTGTGCTTCGGGCGCGGGAGGGGCGGGGAGTATGCACCTCCGCAGGGAAAAATATGTGCCCAAGGGTGGCCCGGACGGCGGTGACGGCGGCCGTGGCGGCCATATCATCCTGCGCGGCAACACCCAGATGTGGACCCTGATCCACCTCAAGTACAAGAAGCATATCAAAGCCGAAAACGGCGCTGCCGGCAGCGGAGGCCTCCGCACCGGCGCCGACGGCAAGGACATAGTCCTGGAGGTGCCGCTGGGCACCGTGGCCCGCGATGCAGAAACGGGAGAGTTGCTGTGCGAAGTCACCGAAGATGGGCAGCAGGTTATCCTGAGGCGCGGTGGCCGCGGCGGTCTGGGCAACAACAATTTCAAGAGCGCCACCAACCAGACGCCCCGCTATGCACAGCCCGGCGAGCCCGGCGAAGAGGGCTGGGTGGTTATGGAGCTCAAGATTATGGCCGATGTCGGGCTGGTGGGCTTTCCCAATGCCGGCAAATCGACCCTGGTTTCTGCTTTGAGCGCCGCCCATCCCAAGATTGCCGACTATGCATTCACCACCCTGGAACCCAGTTTGGGTATCGTGAGCTATCGCGACAACCGCTCGTTTGTGATTGCCGACATCCCCGGCATCATAGAGGGCGCACACGAGGGCAAGGGGCTGGGCCTGAGGTTTCTGCGTCATATAGAGCGGAACTCTATGCTGTTGTTTATGGTTGCTGCCGACAGCGACGACGTAGCCGCAACCTACGAGATTCTGCTAAATGAACTCCGGCTCTACAACCCCGAGCTGCTGGACAAGGACCGCATCCTGGTGGTCACCAAAAACGACCTGCTGGACGACGAACTCCGCTCCGATATAGAAAAGACCCTGCCCACGGATGTGCCGCACACCTTTATCAGCGCCGTTACCGGCGATGGCCTGATGCACCTGAAGGATATGATCTGGGAGGCCCTGAACAGGGAAATCTAGGAGTTGCGGTTTGCCTCGCGCATCCAGCGGATCAGCATTATCACCGAATTCACCAGATAGACGCTCCACATAAGTAGTGTGGCTACGCTGGCGTTTTCCCCGCCCTTCAGCACATTGCCGACCCACATTATCACAGTGGCGACATTTATGGCGATCCATATCCACCAGTTCTCGCTATAGCGCTTCACGGTGAGCACAAAGGCTATCATTGTGCCGACGGTGGTAAATGCATCCATAAAGGGCATAGCATCGTTGAAACGCTTGAGAATAAGGCCCAGGATTATGGTGCCTGCAGCCAGGATCAGCGTCCAGAAGATACGCTGCCGCCAGGTCATTTTAAGCTTTACGACCTCGGCATTCTCGCTGTTCATATTCTTCATCCAGCTGCGGAAGCCCACCACCTCCAGGGGCAGCAGATACAGCACGTTGAGTGCCGTTTCACCGTAGTATGTTGCCTTATAAGATATTATTGCGTACAGGGCACACTGGATGCCGCCAAAAATGTAGGTGCCCAGCTTGCCCTTGCCGGTGAGAACCACCGAAATCGCGCCGCAGGTAGCGCTGATTATTGCCATCAGGCTGTCGCCGGTGATGATGGACGGAATAAGGATGGCCAGCGTACATACGGCCAGATATAATAATTCGTACCACTTCCATCCGGAAGTTTCAAGCTTGATATATTCCCTAAGTGTCATTGCGGGTGCAAATATATACAAAAAAACAGGCCGGACACGTGGTCCGACCCGCAGGTATATATAGTATTTGTGCGGGATTTTACTCCTCTTCGAGGCGCAAATGCTGAACGTAGATAGCCTTGTTCTTCTGCTCGCGACGGATGACAGACGGCTTCCTGAACTCGCGGCGGCCGCGGAGCTCGCGTACGATACCGGTCTTTTCGAATTTGCGTTTGAATTTCTTCAGAGCTTTCTCGATGTTTTCACCTTCTTTAATCTGTACGATAATCATAATTTGCTACACCTCCTTTTTTTAGGGACTGCAAAGATAAGCAAGTTTTTCTGATCGCCAAATTTTTGTTACCTTGCAAGTTGTGAAAGAGAAGTTTTTGGAATATATCCGCGTCCAGAGGCGCTATTCTGCCCGCACTGTAGAGTTGTATC
The DNA here is from genome assembly GCA_017428035.1 of Bacteroidales bacterium. GTDB lineage: Bacteria > Bacteroidota > Bacteroidia > Bacteroidales > UBA932 > Equibacterium. Next base: position 3,367 of record JAFRRR010000035.1, read on the forward strand.
GCAGTGCCATAGAAGGCTTTTGCTCTTTTGCCTGCCCCGAGGCGGAGGGAGACTTGTCCGATGGGCAGTTCAAGGAAATCCTGAAACCAACGCTCATCCGCGGCTATATAGCGCAGGGGCTGGAAGAAGGCCTTAGCGCCCGTACTATGAACCTGCGCCTGTCAGCTCTGTCAAGCTTCTGCAACTGGCTGGTCAGGACAGGATTTCTGGAGTCCAACCCGGTGAAGAAGGTCTTCCGCCCCAAAGAGGCTAGGCCGCTGCCGCAGTTCTACACCCAGCCCAGTATGGCGGCCTTGATAGAGAAAGAAGAGGACCTGGCGGCCACTGAGGCGGCAGAAGCCGAAGACGGCAAAGAGCCGTTTGGCGACCTGCGCACCAGGATGATAATCCTGACCCTGTATGCCACGGGAATGCGCCGCGCAGAGCTTTGCGGCCTGAAGGTGGGCGATTTTGACAGCGGACGGCAAGTGCTGCGCGTCACCGGAAAGGGCGATAAAACCAGAGAAATTCCCGTTCCCGATAGGATTTGTAAAGAATTGTTGCTATATTTGAAAAGGCTCAAAGAAGAGACCGGGGCTGATGCCGATGGCTGGTTTTTTGTAACGGACAAAGGGAAGCAGTTGTACCCAGCGTTTGTGAACAATGTGGTCAGCCGGGCCCTGGCAGGGGAAGAAGGTTTTTCAGGCAAGAAGTCGCCGCACGTGCTCCGGCACTCGCTGGCGACCCACCTGCTGAACAACGGAGCCGACATTAACAGCATAAAAGAGGTGCTCGGGCACGCGTCTCTGGCCGCTACTCAGGTTTATACGCACAACTCGTTCGAGCAACTCAAACAAACATATTTAACCGCTCATCCAAGAGCAAAAAAACGAAGGTGAAATGGAAATCAAGGTTCAATCAATCAAGTTCGATGCAGATCAGAAGCTGATCGACTATGTTAACCGCAAAGTGAGCAAGCTGGAGAAATTCTACGAGGATGCAGTCGGCTGCGAGGTAGCCCTGTCGCTGCTTCCCGATCCCGCCAACAAGAATGCCCTGGTAAGGGTTCTTATCCCGGGAACAGAGGTTGTAGCAGAGCGCAATGCGGACACTTTCGAAGAAGCAATCACAGAGTGCGTGGGAATTCTTAAGGAGAAACTAGTTTCTGCAAAGGAGAAACGTTACAAATAGCCTTTAGAAGAACATACCGGCCAGCTCTTGACAGCTGACATTTCCGAAATAGTCGCCGGGGCCGATCTCACAAATCCGCCCGGCGATTTTTTCTTTGTCGTGCGGGCAGTCTTTCATCTTTTCGCAGAATTCCTCTATCGGTCTGGTAAAAAAGAAGTCGCCGGTGATGGAAAGCCGGTGTATGAGCCCGCCCGCCACGTCAAAAGTGATTTCCACCACGCCGCAGGGGAGTTTGGCGCTGCTGGAAAAGGTGTAGCGGGGCGAGGCGGCAAAGTTCCAGCCGTCGGTGGCATATTTCTCCCGCATCAGAGTGTCAATGGCCGCAAGGTCGGCATCGGTGTAGCTATACCGCGGGTAATCCTTGCCGATATGTCCGGCCAGAAAGTCCATAAATTCTTCGCAGGTCATCTCCCGGTCCAGATGGCTGGAGATGTTGGTCACGCGGCTGATGTTTGATTTGACAGCCTTGTCGCTGTATTTTATGCCGCGGTTTTTGAGGGCGCCGGCCAGGTTGGTCATAGAAGCGCTGAAAAGCAGCGTGCCGTGCATCAGCACCCGGTTTTTCTCTACGCAGATGGCGTTGCCAGAGAATTTGCGGCCGTCTATCGTGAGGTCGTTGCGGCCCGAAAGAGCGGCTTCCACCCCCAGGCTTCGGAGGGCCTCCAGTATGGGGGCTGTATAGCGGCGGAACATATCCGAAGTGTCTTCTCCCTCGCGGCGGGTCTCTATAAAGGTGAAATTGACGTTGCCAAGGTCGTGGAACACCGCACCGCCGCCACTCAGGCGCCGGACGACCTTTATCCCTTGAGTCTTGACATAGTCTATGTCAATCTCCGCCAGGGCATTCTGGTTTTTCCCTATGATCACGCAGGGAGAGTTGCGCCATAGCCGGAACACCGGTTCGTTGAAACTGCGCAGCAGATATTCCTCTGCGGCCAGGTTGCGGTAGGGATCCGTGCAGGTATCGACAATAAAAACCATCAGAAAAAAGTTGCGTCCGGCAGGCAAAGATATTATATTTGTATCAAACATAAGTGCGGGAGGTAACAGTGAAAAAGATTCTTTTTGAGATTGCCCTCCTTGGAGCAATCTTTTTCTTTTTTGGTACGGCTGCGGCGCAGGATCTTGAGAGCGTCGTAGAGCAAATGGCAGAAGACGGCGCAAGCGAATCTGCCATAGAAGACTATCTGCAGCAGATGGAAACCGGCGCCCGGCGGCTGAATCTGAATCTGGCCGACAGGCAGCAGCTGGAGGGCAGCGGACTATTCTCACCGTTCCAGATTGCCAGCCTGCTGGAATACCGGGCCGACTATGGGGCGCTGCTTTCTATGGCGGAGTTGCAGATGGTGGATGGTTTTTCTGCCGAATTCGTGGCGAGAATCGCTCCGGCGGTGACCCTTGCTGGAGATACTGACCGGCCGGGGACCCACCTTCAGGCCAGATCTCGGTACAAGTGGAAAGAGGGCACGCCCGGGCTGCATCAGTACAACCGTGTCCTGCTGGAGTCGGGGCGGTTTTCGGCAGGTCTCCTTGCCGAGAGCGATGCCGGGGAAATCCCGATTGCCGACCAGTTGGGTGGATATCTGGGTTATAAGCACGGGCCTTTTGAAGTGTTGGTGGGGGACTACAGCGCTTGCTTTGGCCAGGGGCTGGCGCTCTGGAACTCCTTTGCCTTTACGGGGGCCTCTTCTCCGGCTTCGGTGATGCGCCGTCCCGGGGGGATAGTTCCCTACAAGTCGGCCGACGAAAGCGCCGCTCTCAGAGGCGTTGCGGCCGGCCTCGGGTTGGGGCGGTTCAAAGTGTCGGCCTTTGCCTCGGCGGCGGGTGTGGATGCCAGAGTCACAGATAAGGGCTATGAATCGTTGATAAAGACGGGCTATCACCGCACCATTTACGAGAAAGGGTGCAAAAACGCTATGAGGGAGTATCTGGCCGGTGCCAACGTCACCTACAGGGGCAGTCAGTTTCAGGCGGGCATCACGGCTGCGGCGTATTCCTTCAGCGAGCACAACGCCCGCAAGGTGATGCCATACAATCAGCTTCAGCTGTATGACGGCTGGATGGGCAATCTCTCTGCCGATGTGCTGTACAGCGCTGGCCACTGGCGCCTTTGTGCAGAGGCGGCGGTGTGCAGCCGGAAGACAGCGGCGGCGGTTGCAGGAGCCGTGCTCACCGCCTCCTACAGCTTTGAGGCTTCGCTTATGCTGAGATATTACGACAAAGGCTACATTGCCCCGCACGCAGGGGCCTATTCCACCATCTCTTCGGTATCAAACCAGGCGGGTGCCGTCCTGGCCGTTATGGCCCGCCCGCTTCGGGGGCTTTTGATCACATCCTTCACAGAGGCGGTGCATTACCCTTATCTCCGCTACCGGGTGGATGGTCCATCGTCGGCATTTTATGAGAAACTCAAGGCGGAATATGCTTTCCCTCTGGTCACCATTTCCGTTCAGGATAACTATGTGTGGCAAAGCGCCGGGAAAGAGAGAAAGCATTCCCTTAAAGGCAGCGTCAAGTTTGAAAGCGGCCCC
>JAFRRR010000006.1 GCA_017428035.1 Bacteroidales bacterium
CAAGAGTCCCTATAAGACCCATATGGGCGTATATGTGTGCCGCGGCGGCAAAAAGTCGGGTTACAGCGGCTATTATTTCCACATAGACGGCAGCGGCGACCATCTGCTGGCCGTGGGTAACTATTACACCGAACCTAAGGTATTGAAGATTCTGCGCGAGGATATTTCTATGGGCGGCGGCGATTTCAGAAGGATACTCTCCGGTGTCGCCCCCGGCCTGGAACTGGAGACAGAAAGCGCATTGAAAAAGGTCCCTGCCGGATTTGCGGCAGACAGCCCTGATGCCGAATACCTGAAACTCAGAAACTTCTGTCTGGTGAAGATGCTGGACGACGATTTTATACTCTCCACCAACCTGAAGAAAAACGTTCTGAAAATCTTCAAGTCAGCCACTCCGTTCCTGCACTACATCAATCGCGCGATTGACTATTGCCGGGAAGAGAATCTGCTAAGTTAGAGAGGCTCGCCGGCCAGATACACCTGACGGATATATGGCGTCTGGTGCAGGTATACCATTTTGGTAAGGTCCCAGCCCGGCCTTGTAAGTATCAGGTCGGCCCTTTTGCCGGCGGCGATGCTGCCGGTAATGTCGCTCACCCCCATCGCGTAGGCGCCGTTGATGGTCACGGCATTGAAGGCCCGCTCCGGTGTAAGTTTCATCTTGATGCAACCCAGCGCCATCACAAAACGCATATCACCGCTGGGGGCGCTGCCCGGATTGAAGTCGGAGGCCAGGGCCACCGGCAGTCCGGCATCTATAAATGCCCGGGCTTTGCCATAGGGCAATCCAAGGAAGAAAGACGATCCGGGGAGCATAGTCGCAATGGTGTCGGAATCTTTAAGGGCAGCAATCTCGTCGTTGCCGGCCTGCTCCAGATGGTCCACCGACAGTGCGCCGTATTTTACTCCGACCTGCACTCCGCCGCTTGCAGATAATTGATTGGCGTGTATTTTGGGCCTTAAACCGTGCTTTTTCCCCGTTTCCAGTATTCGGGCAGTATCTTCTACGGTAAAGAACCCTTTCTCGCAAAAAACGTCCACAAAATCGGCCAGACGGGCCGCTTCTGGCATCATCTGGCACACCGTGTCCACATAATCATCGTGGCTGTAGCCGCGGCCCACGGCGTGGGCGCCCAGGAATGTGCTTTTCACCACCGAAGGAGAATGTGCCTTGATGCGGTCAATAACCCGCAACATCCTGATTTCGTCGGTGGGATTCAGGCCGTAGCCGCTTTTGATTTCTACGGCGCCGGTGCCCTGATAGTTCATCTCTATCAGGCGTTCCACGGCATTGGAGTATAGGACTTCTTCGGGGGTTTCGTGCAGACGGTCGGCGGAGTTGAGAATGCCGCCGCCTCGGGCTGCGATTTCGGCGTAGGAGAGGCCGTTGATCTTGTCTATGAACTCCCCTTCCCGGCCACCGGCATATACTATGTGGGTGTGGCTGTCGCAGAAGGTCGGCATAAGCATACCGCCCTCGCAGTCAATCACTTCGTCTGCTATGGGCAGGCTGTCAGCAGCGGTGCCGAAGGCGGCAATCTGCCTGCCGTCTGCCAGCAGCCAGGCATCCCTGAGCAGCCCGGCGTCGTCCATCTGGGATCCGCATTTGCGCAGCAGGCCGTCGGCATTGACCCCCGCCAGGATTCCTATGTTCTTGAAGAGCCGTTTCATTCTATCGGAGCGCGGTTTTCGCGGATATAAGCAGCCGCATTCATAATCAGCGGGTGCATATAGGTGTCTTCTTCAATGAAGGGAACTGTTTTGCGCAGACCGGCTACGACGCTCTCCAGTATCGGCGAGGACTTGAGCGGACGGCGGAATTCAAGTGCTTGTGCGGCATTGAAAAGTTCTATCGCCAGCACTGTCTCTACGTTGTCTATCACGCGCACCAGTTTGGTGGCGGAGTTGGCACCCATACTCACGTGGTCTTCCTGTCCGTTGGAAGAGGGCACCGAGTCGCACGAAGCGGGCCAGCAGAGGCCTTTGTTCTGGCTAACGATGCTGGCTGCAGTGTACTGTGGAATCATAAAACCGCTGTTCAGGCCGGGCTTTGCCACCAGATATTTGGGCAGGTCGCGGTAGCCGTGAACCAGCAGGTAGACGCGCCTCTCGGAGATGCTGGCCAGCTCGCTAAGGGCCACCGCCATAGCATCCATAGGAATCGCAATGGGCTCGCCGTGGAAGTTGCCGGCCGAGATTATCATATCCTCGTCGGGGAAGATGTTGGGGTTGTCGGTTGTGGAGTTGATCTCATTTTCTATAACAGATGTCACGTAGCGCAGGTTGTCTTTTACGGCGCCGTGAACCTGAGGGATACATCTGAATGAATAGGGATCCTGAACGTGCTCTTTTGCCCTGTTTATCAGTTCGCTGCCTTCCAGCAGACGCATAAACCGCTCGCCGGTGTCAATCTGGCCCACGTGGGGACGGATGCGGTGGGTAAGCGGCAAGAAGGGCTCTATGCGGCCGTCGTAGGCATCCAGCGATAGGGCGCCTATCACATCGGCCCACTTTGAAAGCCTCTTTGCACGAATCAGCGACCAGATGGCGTGGGCACTCATAAACTGGGTGCCGTTGAGCAGTGCCAAGCCCTCCTTGGAAAGTAGCTTGATGGGCTTCCATCCGAACTCTTCCCATACATCGGCCGCCTGGCGGACCTCGCCCTTATAGAGCACCTCCCCCATTCCTATCAGCGGCAGGCACATGTGTGCCAGCGGGGCCAGGTCGCCCGAAGCGCCCAGCGATCCCTGCTGATAAACTATCGGAAGGATATCGTTGTTGAACATATCCACCAGCCGCTGCACGGTGACCAGCTGCGCGCCGGAATGGCCGTATGAGAGGCACTGGACCTTGAGCAACAGCATCAGTTTCACGATTTCTGGCCTGACCGTCTCGCCGGTGCCGCAGGCGTGCGACATCACCAGATTATGCTGGAGCTGCGAAAGATCCTCCTCCGGAATGCTGACGTTATAGAGCGAGCCAAAGCCGGTGGTGATGCCGTACAGGGGATGGTCCATCTCCTTCATCTTGGAGTCCAGATACCGGCGGCATTTCTCTATGGCGGCGATTGCCTCCCCGCTCAGGGCTATCTTCTCGTGATTGTCAATAATCTGCTGGAGCCTCTCCAGCGAAAGGTGTACGTGAGATATGTAATGCATTATTTTAACACTGATTTTATTAATTCATCGTCTGCTATGTTGGGGATGGTGACCTTGAGGCCTGGGGTGCGGTCCATCTCGCGGCGGATGGCCTCAATGGAGCCGCTGTTGCGCGCCCAGCTGCGGCGGGCAATGCCGTTGTTCACATCCCAGAAAAGCATCTGGCGGATATGACGAGCAGAATCGTCGCTGCCGTCAATCACCATACCGAAGCCGCCGTTTATAACTTCGCCCCAGCCTACGCCGCCGCCGTTGTGGATGCTGACCCAGGTGGCGCCGCGGAAACCGTCGCCAATCACATTCTGGATGGCCATATCGGCGGTGAAGCGGCTGCCGTCATAGATGTTGCTGGTCTCGCGGAAAGGACTGTCGGTGCCCGACACGTCGTGGTGGTCGCGGCCCAGCACTATCGGGGCCTTGATTTCACCCTTGCGGATGGCCTCGTTGAATGCCAGCGCTATCTTGGTGCGGCCTTCGCAGTTGGCATAAAGAATGCGTGCCTGGGAGCCGACCACCAGATGGTTGCGGCCCGCCTCTTCTATCCAGCGGATATTGTCCAGCATCTGGCCGCGGATGCTCTCCGGAGCGGTGGCGGCGCACTCGCGCAGCACCTTTACCGCCAGGGCATCGGTCTTGGCCAGGTCGTTGGGATCCTGGCTCATACATACCCAGCGGAACGGGCCAAACCCGTAGTCGAAATAGAACGGGCCCATAATGTCCTGGACATAAGAAGGATATCTGAACCCTTCGCCATCCATTATATCAGCTCCTGCGCGGGAAGCCTGCAGCAAGAAAGCATTGCCGTAGTCAAAGAAGTACATCCCCCTGGCGGCCAGGGTATTGATGGCGTCAACCTGGCGCCGCAGCGAGGCCTCCACGGCCTTTTTGAAGCGCTCCGGCTCGGCGGCCATCATCTGCTTTGATTCTTCAAACGAGTAACCTACAGGGTAATAACCGCCCGCCCACGGGTTGTGGAGCGAGGTCTGGTCGCTGCCCAGGTCCACACGGATATCCTCTGTGGCCAATCTTTCCCAGAGGTCCACCACATTGCCCACATAGGCTAGCGAAACCACCTCCTTAGAAGAAACAGCCTTGCGGATGCGGAGCATAAGCTCGTCCAGATCTTCGTGGAGCTCATCTACCCAGCCTTGGTCATAGCGCTTGCGGGCTGCCAGGAGGTTGATTTCTGCGGTGACGCTCACTACGCCGGCAATGTTGCCCGCTTTGGGCTGTGCGCCGGACATACCACCCAGACCGGCGGTCACAAACAGCACCCCTCGGCGGTCATCGCCGTCCAGGCCGCGTTTCTTGAGCTGCATACGGGCGGCATTCATCACAGTGATGGTGGTGCCGTGCACAATGCCTTGCGGACCTATGTACATATAGCTGCCGGCGGTCATCTGGCCATATTGCGAAACGCCCAGCGCATTGAACCGCTCC
>JAFRRR010000036.1 GCA_017428035.1 Bacteroidales bacterium
CCCTCGTATTCAAAATGCTCTAAGCACCACTGGCAGAACTTATCGCTATCATCTACCGGAAGTTTTGCTACAGTATAGAACGCACCCATTGGGATGGGGGAGTAAACGCCCGGAATCTTGTTCAAGCCGTCAATGAGGCACTTGCGCCTTTCCAGATATTCCTCATATACATCGGCGGTATAATCTTCCGGTGCTTCCAGTGAAGCTTCGGCTGCAATCTGACCCACTAGCGGCGGACTGAGCCTTGCCTGGCAGAATTTCATTACAGTCTTGCGGAGCTCTTTGTTTTTGGTGATGAGCGCGCCTATGCGGATACCGCACTCGGAATATCTCTTGGATACGGAATCAATCAGCACCACGTTCTGCTCTATCCCCTTGAGGTGGCAGGCGCTTATATAAGGGGTGCCGGCATATACGAACTCGCGGTAAACCTCGTCACTGAAAAGATAGAGGTCATATTTCTTTACCAGCTGGCGGATCTGCTCCATCTCCTTGCGGGTATACAGATATCCTGTGGGGTTGTTGGGGTTGCAGATCAGAATAGCCTTGGTGCGTTCGTTTATCAGCTCTTCAAACTTATCCACCTTGGGCAGGCAGAAACCTTCGTCTATGGTGGTGGTCACTGTGCGTATCACTGCGCCGGCAGAGATGGCAAATGCCATATAGTTGGCATAGGCAGGCTCCGGGACAATAATTTCATCGCCGGGGTTGAGGCAGCTGAGGAAGGCGAAAAGCACCGCTTCGCTACCGCCGGTGGTGATTATGATATCGTCTGCAGTGACGTCGATGTTGAATTTCTTGTAATAGCCCACCAGCTTTTCGCGATAACTGCGGTAGCCCTGGCTGGGGCTGTATTCCAAAATCTTGCGGTCAATGCTGCGGATGGCATCGATGGCAACCTGCGGAGTGGGCAGGTCGGGCTGTCCGATGTTCAGGTGGTATACGTGGATGCCGCGAGCCTTGGCTGCATCGGCAAGGGGTGCCAACCGGCGGATAGGCGAGGCAGGCATCAGGTTGCCGCGTGTGGATATAACTGGCATAAAAATGTGATGTTCAGAAGTTTTTGCAAAATCGCGGCTAAGGTACTAAAAATTGATATATTTGCACCGGAAATAATTGAACAAACCATATTTAAAAATGAAAAAACTCTGTTTTGTATTAATTACGGCGCTCTTTGCGCTGGTGTCTTGCAACAAGTACCAGAGCTACGAGGGCGACCCTATGAAGACCAAGATCTACACTCTTGACAATGGTCTCAAGATATTTATGACCGTAAATAAAGATGAGCCCCGTATGCAGACTGCCATCTGTGTGCGCGTGGGCGGCAAGAACGACCCCGCCGAAACTACCGGTATGGCCCATTATTTCGAGCATCTGATGTTCAAGGGCACCCAGCAGTACGGCACCAGCGACTACGCTGCAGAAAAGCCGTTGCTGGACACCATCGCCAATCTGTTTGAGGTTTACCGCGCAACCCGCGACGAAGCCGAGCGCGCTGCTATCTATCATCAGATAGACTCTTTCAGCTACGAGGCATCCAAGATTTCCATCCCCAACGAGTATGACAAGCTTATGGCCGCCATCGGCGCCGACGGCACCAACGCCTTCACCAGCGAAGATATGACTTGCTATATCGAGGATATCCCTGCAAACCAGATTGACAACTGGGCGCGCATCCAGGCTGATCGCTTTGAGAATGCCGTGATCCGCGGTTTCCACACCGAGCTGGAGACTATCTACGAAGAGAAGAATATGTCTTTGACCCAGGACCGCCGCAAGGTTAGCGAAGCGCTCTCTGCAGCTCTGTTCCCCCATCATCCCTACGGAACACAGACCGTGCTAGGAACCCAGGAGAGCCTCAAGAACCCCTCCATCAAGATGGTTCAGCAGTATCACGACACTTACTATGTACCCAACAATATGGCTATCTGCGTTTCCGGTGACTTTGATCCGGACAATTTCGTAAAGATTGTCAAGAAATACTTTGGCCATATGAAGGCCAAGGATGTTCCCGCCCTTCACTTTGAACCCGAACCGGAGATCACAGCTCCCATAGAGAAAGAAGTTTTCGGCCTTGAGGCAGAAAACATCACTATGGGCTGGAGACTCCCCGGCGTAGCCGATAATCTGGAACTCGATCCCGTTGCTGAAATCACCAAGGCTGTCCTTTACAACGGCACCGCCGGCCTCATTGACCTGGATGTAAACCAGCAGCAGAAAGCCCTCGGTATTTATGCGACTTATGAGTCACAGCCTGACTACAGCACCTTCACGGTGGCCGGCCGTCCCAAACAGGGCCAGACCCTGGAAGAGGTCCGCGACATCATCCTGGCAGAAGTTGCCAAACTCTGCAGCGGTGAATTCACAGAAGAAGATGTTCAGGCCTGCATCAACAATGCCCGCCTGAACCAGCAGAGCGAACTGGTGAACAACTACAACCGCGCCATCTATCTTGCAATGTCATTTGCCTACAATATGCCTTGGGACAAGGTTGTGAAGAACTACGATGCCCTTGAGAAGGTGACCAAAGACGATGTCGTAAACTTCGCAAACAAGTATCTGTGCCAGAACAACTATGCAGTTATCTACAAGCGCACAGGCGTGGATGATAGCGTTCAGAAGATCGCCGCTCCGGCCATTACCCCCATCTTTATGAACCGCGATGCGTCCAGTGAGTTCCTGAACGAGATTCAGGCCAATGTTCCCAAGCCCATAGAACCCGTGTTCCTGGATTTCAGCAAAGACCTCTCTATCAGCAATGTGGCTGAAAACGTAGATATGATCTACAAAGAGAACACCCAGAACGATATATTCACCGTTCAGTTCGTATATAACTGCGGCGCAAACGACAACCCTGTGATGGGTTATGCAGGTGAATATCTCAAATATCTTGGCACCGACAAGATGAGTGCCCAGGACATTGCCCGCAAGATGTATTCGCTGGCCTGCGACTATGACTTTATGTGCGGAGACAATAACTTCGTGATCTCCGTGACCGGCCTCAAAGAGAATATGGGCGAGGCAATCGCTCTTGTAGAGGACCTGCTGCTCAATGCACAGCCCGACGAGAACGTGCTTATGAACATCAAGATGGACAATATGCAGTCCCGTATCAACGCCAAGCTCAACCAGAGTGCCTGCTTCAGCTCCCTGATTACCTATCTTGCACTCGGCGCAGAGAAAATCAAGAAGTTGAACCTTAACAATGAGCAGCTGATGGCTCTCACATCAGACCAGCTTCTGGGCGCAATCCGCGAGGTATTCCCCAAGCAGCACGAGATTTTCTACTACGGTCCCGACAAAGAGGCTGACGTTAAGGCTTGCCTTGCAGCAAACCACTCCATCAGCAAGAATCCGGAGCCGCTGGAGAAGAGTTTTGACGATTATCAGGTTGTGGACGAAGACAATGTGGTTATTGCCCACTACGATGCCAACCAGCTGTACTACTATCAGATTTCTATTGACGACCGTGCTTTTGACAAGGCAAGCGACCCTGCACGAACCCTCTACAACGAGTACTTTGGCGGCAGTATGAACGCCGTGGTATTCCAGGAGATGCGCGAAGCCCGCGGCCTTGCATATTCCGCACAGGCAAATATGAGCAATCCCCATTATGCCGGCGGCCGTTATATCTACGGTGCCTTTATCGCTACCCAGAACGACAAACTGCGCAGCGCAGTTGAGGCATTCGAAGAGATCATCGAGAATATGCCTCAGAGCGAAAAGGCATTTACAATTGCAAAGGACGCTATCATCAGCCGTCTGCGCACTCAGCGCACCACCGGTATGGGCGTTATCCGCCAGTATGTCCGTTGCCGCGATATGGGTCTGGACGAGCCTCTGGACCGCCAGCTGTTCGAGAAGGTTCAGGATATGACTATGGACGATGTTGTGGCATACCAGAACAAGTGGGTCAAAGACCGCAAGTATGTATACGGAATCCTTGGCGACGAAGGCGACTTTGATATGGACTTCCTCCGCAGCCTCGGCCCCGTGAAGATAGTTTCACTGGAAGAAGTTTTCGGTTACTAATATTTAAATTGCATATCAATCTTGCAAGGCCTCCGAAAGGAGGCCTTGCTTGTTTTTTGTCCAAATGGCCCGGGATGATTATCTTTGCCTTATGAGCAAGACCGATGTCATAGATCTGATGATGCACCACGGCGTTAAGCCCACCGCAAACCGGATACTGATTTGCGAAGCTATGCGCAAGGCGGGGCGGCCTGTTTCTATGGGCGAATTGGAATTGTTCCTGGAAAGTGTGGACAAGAGCGTTATCTCTCGCTCGCTGGCGCTTTTCCGCGAGCGTCATCTTGTGCACACGCTGCACGACGGCGGTGATGGCATCCGCTACGAACTGTGCCACAGCCACTCCGAAGATCAGGACGACGACACTCATATCCATTTCTGGTGCAGCCGGTGCGGCAAAACTTTCTGCCTTGAGGACATTCCGGTGCCGGCGGTATCCCTTCCGGATGGCTATCAGGCCGAATCGGTGAATTATATGGTCACCGGCCTTTGTCCCGACTGCCGTAAAGAATGCAACTGAGTTGCACGCGGCAAGCCATACTTTTGCATCTGAAATCAAAAAGCAAGAGTTATGGCACACGAACATCACCACGAAGAACATCATCACGATGGTGAAATAAGGGAATCGATAATAAGGATTGCGGCCGCATCAGTTCTGCTGGTTGCAGCTGTAATAATCGAGCATAAATGCAATCTGCCCACCTGGCAGCTGCTGCTGATTTACCTTGTGCCATATCTGGTGGCCGGATTCGACACCTTGAAAGAGGCTGCGGAGAGCCTTACACACGGCGAAGCGCTGGACGAAAACTTTCTTATGACCATCGCTACCATTGGCGCGCTGGCCATCGGTTTCCTGCCAGGTGCCGAGCCGCAGTTCCCTGAAGCGGTGTTCGTTATGCTCTTCTTCCAGATAGGGGAGCTGTTTGAGCATATCGCCGAAGGGCGCAGCCGGCGCAGCATAGCCCACCTGATGGATATTCGTCCCGACACGGCCAATCTGGAAAAAGACGGCCAGGTGGTTGTGGTAAATCCTGCCGAAATAAAGATTGATGACATAATTGTTGTCAAGCCTGGCGAAAAGGTGCCTGTGGACGGTATTGTGATAGAGGGCAAATCTTCGCTTGACACTGTGGCCATTTCGGGTGAGAGCGTCCCGCGCAGCGTCGGCGCCGGTGACGAAATCTATTCCGGATGCGTGAACCTGAGCGGAGTGCTGCGCATAAGGGCCGTTAAGGAATTTGGCCAGTCCACCGCCTCCCGCATACTGGAACTTGTGGAAAACGCCTCCGGGAACAAGTCCCGCAGCGAGAACTTCATAACCCGCTTTGCAAAGGTCTATACGCCTATAGTTGTTGCCGCAGCCGTGCTGCTGGCGGTTGTTCCGACCCTCTGCGGCGGCAACTTTGCCACCTGGCTGTACCGGGCGCTAATGTTCCTGGTGGTTTCGTGCCCGTGCGCGCTGGTAATCAGCGTCCCGCTGGCCTTCTTCGGCGGCATTGGCGGCGCCTCGCGCAAGGGCATCCTTGTAAAAGGCTCCAACTATCTGGAGGCCCTATCCAGACTGGACACCGTGGTGTTTGACAAGACCGGCACCCTCACCGAAGGGGTGTTTGATGTTACTGCCATCCATCCGGAGATCATAGAAGAGAAAGAACTGCTACACCTGGCCGCCCACGTAGAGCGCTACAGCACCCATCCGATTGCCGTTTCGCTGCGCAATGCCTATCCCGATGAAGCGGATGACTGCACTGTAGAGAATGTAGAGGAAATATCCGGCAAAGGCGTCCGTGCCACGGTAAACGGCCGCACGGTGTGCGTGGGCAATTCGGCCCTGATGGATATGGTGGGGGCACAATGGCATCCCTGCGAGAAAACCGGCACCATTGCACACGTGGCAATGGATGGTGAATATATGGGCCATATTGTGATTTCTGACAGGATAAAGGCCGATTCTGCCGAAGCTGTCAAAGCCCTAAAGGCGGCTGGAATAACCCGCACTGTGATGCTAACCGGCGACCAGAATGCAGTTGGAAAGGCTGTGGCAGAGGAACTGGGACTGGACCAGTGGTATGCCGGGCTTCTGCCGGCCGACAAAGTGGCCAGGGTAGAGGAGCTTCTTGCCGGGCGCGGTAGCGGCCGTACGCTGGCGTTCGTGGGCGACGGCATCAATGACGCCCCGGTGCTGGCACGTGCCGACGTGGGTATTGCTATGGGCGCCCTGGGCAGTGATGCCGCCATAGAGGCCTCTGACGTAGTGCTTATGGACGACAAGCCGGGCAAAGTGGCAACTGCGGTAAAAATAGCCCGCCGGACGCTGAGAATAGCCCGCGAAAACACCTGGTTCGCAATAGGAATCAAGCTTCTGGTGCTGATACTGGCCGCACTTGGCATAGCCACGATGTGGATGGCTGTTTTTGCAGATGTCGGCGTCACCGTGCTCGCTGTGCTGAATTCAATGCGGGCACTGCGATAGCGCTGCCGTCATCAGTTATTGTTCCACCAGGTATCCCTGGTAGATTCCGCCTTATTCGCTTTTTCTTCTCCAACGGCAGCGGGAAGGTTTACAAAGAAGTCCACTCCGACCTTTTGCTCAAGGGCATCAATGGTCATTGACTGGTTCATATATGCGCTGCTTGTATATGATCCGAAATGGTCGAAATAGAAGGCGATGCCTGTATAGCCGCCTGTCTGCGACGTAATACCCTTCTTCTGGCTCTTGTCGTAGCCAAGGAGCGCCTTGTAATAACCCACGGGTACTTTGACACGCTTGCCACTGTTGTCAAATGCATACTTGGTGCTTCCTTCCACTACGCATCCCGTCACCACGTAAAGGGTGTCGAACTTGCCCGACCAGGAACGCACTTTCTGCTCCAAGGAATTCCAGACGCCTCCGTTGAACTTGCTCTCCTGGGGAGTCATATTGGTATAGTAGAAAGTCTGGACATTGTCTGCATACCTGAGCCTGTCGGCAGAGGCAATCTGGTGTCCGCGGGAGTAGGAAGAAGGATTGAAGGCTTTCTTGAGGATGGGCTGGGCAACGCCATTTGGCAGGGCATTGTCCTCGGCCCACTTGTCGGTACGGGTTCCAGTGCCTATGATATCAGGATTCAGAGGGTAGGCCACCCATCTTGCCACCAGGGCATCTGCGTCCCAATAATAGGAATAGTTACGGCCGGAGGCATTGGCGGTGCTCTTGTGTGCTACAAAATACAGATTTGAATCATCTGTGGCCGGAAGCTCCATCCATCCTGCGAATACAGGGTCACCTCCGCCGCCAGGGGTGTCACCGCCAGGGGTGTCACCGCCGGGTGTATCTCCACCGGGAGTTTCTCCGCCGCCGGGGTTGGGGTTTTCTCCATTGTATGCATTTATGCCCCACACGACAACACGGCCTGCGGATTGGAATTTGACAGTAGTGGGAGTGGAACCCGTTATGTCAAACGTGAAATAAGCATCCTCTTCTGTGGTGGAAATGGTATACGGCGGGGTGCTGGCTACGCCGGCATTTGCCTTGATATCATATGTCCTGGAAGTGCCGTTGCAGGTCAGCGTGAGCTGTGGCGTGCTGCCTTTCCAGCCAAGGGCAAAAAAGCCGATATAGGTGGTGCCGGCAGGGATATTTACTGTGAAATCGCCGTTGCTGCCACTGGTGCCCAGCTTGACTATTTTCTCTACCTGGACACCGTTGACCACAGCCGACTGCGGGTCATATTCACCGCCGGTGGTATGGTCGTAGGCCCTGCTGCCCAGAGTCCAGGTGACATTGCTGGTATAAGGATGATCTTCGGGATCCGGAGGGATGACCGGCGGAACTTCGGGCGCCGAAACCGTTACTGTGCAGTTGGCCGTCTTGCCGCCTGCGGCAGCGGTGATTGTGGCGCTGCCTTCTTTAACGGCAGTTACCAGGCCATTATCCACAGTGGCCACCATAGTGTTGCTGGAAGACCACACGATGCTCTTGTCGGTGGCATTCACAGGCATAACCGTGGCGGTGAGCGTCTCGCTTTCACCTTCAATAAAGTTCAGCGAATACTTGTTCAAGGTTACAGAAGTAACATCTATATACGGGGTATAAACCGTTACTTCGCAGGCTGCAGTAAGGCCGCCGTCGGTGGTGGTGGCTGTGATGGTCACAGTTCCTGCCGATAGTGCGGACACTCTGCCGTCGGCATCAATCCGCGCAATTGACTGATTGGATGATTTCCAGTTGAAAGACCTGTCTTCGGCATTCTCTGGAAGCACAGTGGCCTTGAGTGTGGCATATTCTCCCACTGCCAGATTCAGGGAAGTCCTGTCAAGTGCTATGGAAGAAACGTGGACAACGGGGATTTCGGGGACAAACACCGTCACAGAGCAGGAGGCGGTAAGCTGGCCGTCGGTGGTGGTAGCCGTGATAGTTGCGGTTCCGGAGGCGATCGCTGTCACTTTGCCGTCAGCATCCACTGCGGCGATGCCGCTGTTGGAAGATGACCAACTGCAGGATTTATCGTCGGCATCTTCTGGAAGCACGTCGGCTTTGAGAATCATTGATGACCCGGCTTCCAGTTCGCAGGATGTCTTGTCCAGTGCTATGGAAGTCACGTGAATGACTTGCGGCTCAGGCGGATCGGGCGGGCCTGGAACATCAGAAGCAGTTACGGTAACTTCGCAACCTGCCAGCAGCCCTCCGTCGGCAGTGGTGGCGGTAATGGTCACCGCACCGGCAGAAATGGCGCTGACATTGCCCTCTGCATCAACAGTCGCTATAGAATGATTTGTAGATTCCCAGATTACTGACCTGTCAGCTGCATCTTGTGGCAATACTGTGGCAACCAGCGTTGCCGCATCTCCCACAGTTAATGATAGATTGGTTTTATCCAGCGCGATTGATGTGACGTGAACGGTTTTTTTGCTCACTGTAACCACGCAGGTGGCTGCCTGGTCTCCCGCTTTTGCGGTAATCACCGCAGTTCCAATGCCAGCAGCCTTTACTGTGCCTTCGCTTACTGTGGCCACGTCGGTGTCACTGGAATTCCAGCTTACAGAAGGGTCGGAGGCATCGTCTGGCAAAACGGTTGCCGTCAGGAACAACTCATCCCCTTCGAATATGGTTACCTTTTCGCGGTCCAGGCTGATGCCCTGTACCGGCACTGTGACTGTGACTACACAGTCGTCTGTCTTGCCTGATGCCTCTGCAGTAATGGTGGCGCTGCCCGCACCCACGGCCGTGACGGTTCCATCCTGCGCAACGGCTGCCACGCCGGCATTGGAACTTGTCCAGCTGACCTCTTTGTCCCTTGCATTGTCCGGCTTTACAACCGCCGTCAGCTGCACGGATTCGCCCTTGTTCAAGTCAAGATTTTCCCTGTCGATTGTGACCGAGGTCACCTCTACAATCACTATCTGCTCCGAAACAGAGATTGCGCAACTTGCCTTCTTGCCTCCGGCCGACACGGTTATAGTGGCACGTCCGGCACTGACTGCCGTCACCAGTCCGGTTTCGCTGACCTTTGCCACAGTATGTTTGGATGTGGTCCAGGATGTTTTTTGATAAGTGGCATTGGACGGAGTGATCTGAGCCTCCAGCTGGAGTGATCCGCCCACTGTCAGGGCCGCCTCAGCAGGTGCGATCGCGACCGATTCCAGCGGTACAAACTCTTCCTGCGGGGATTTGTCGCAGGAGAAAAGAATCAGGCAGATAATGCCAAGAATAAGGGGAAATCTTTTCATATCTAACAAAGATAACCAAGAAAAACAAAAAGCGCAACCCTTTTGGGCTGCGCTTTTTACGAAGATATAGGCAAAGCCTATTTAATGTCAATCTGCTTTGTGGCTGCAGGCTGAGCAACAACCTCTTTCTTAGGCAGATGTACATTCAGGACACCCTTTTCGACCTTGGCCTCGATCTTGTCGCAATCAACATCGTCGGGCAGCAACAGAGTCTGCTGGAATTTCTCGTAGGAGAATTCACGGCGCAGATAGCGTCCTTTCTTCTTGTCTTCTTTGTGCTCGGATTTCTTTTCCATATTAATATGGAGGTAACCCTCATTGTCTACGCGGACATTGAAGTCTTCCTTATCTAATCCCGGTGCGGCGAGCTCCACATCGTATTCTTTCTCATTTTCAATTACATTGATGGCGGGGGCGGTGTAGTTTGCCCTGTTCATCCAGCTGTTGTCGAAAAAGTCATTGAAAATGTCCGGCAACCAGCTATCTTGCGTTCTTCTCATAGGTAACATAGTTCAAAAACTTTAATCGTTCCGGTTTCGAAACCCTCGCGGGCCCTATTCCCGGGACCCCTTGCGGAGTCGCTATAGAGTATTTCAAACGCAGTGCCAGATGGCTGAAATGGACTTTTTGTCACTTTTTTGCTGACAATATGTCCATCTGCGTCATTTTCCGTATCTTTGCACAAATCAAGATTATAACACAGATATGGAAATAAAGGACAATAAAGTAGTACATCTCGTATATCAACTTGAAGTGGACGGTCAGATTGCCGACAGCTGCGACGAAACCCGTCCCCTGGAATTCATTTTCGGCGCAGGCTATCTGCTCCCCAAGTTCGAAGATAACATCCTTGGCAAGAAGCCGGGCGACAAGTTTGACTTCCGCCTGACCGCCGCCGAAGGCTATGGCGAGCGCGACGAGCGTGCCGTGATAGATCTGCCCAAGAGCATCTTTATGCGTGACGGCGAGTTTGCAAGCGACATAGTGTTCGTGGGCAACGTGATCCCTATGATGAGCCAGGAAGGCGGCGTGATGCCCGGCAAGGTGCTGGAGATCAAGGATGATGCGGTTAAGATGGACTTCAACCACCAGATGGCCGGCAAGGACCTCCATTTTACCGGCGAGATCCTGGTGGTGCGCGATGCCACCGAAGCCGAGCTTAAAGACGGCCTGCACGGCGAGCGCAATGGCTGCAGCGGATGCCAGGGCGGCAACTGCGGTGACGGCAGCTGCGG
>JAFRRR010000037.1 GCA_017428035.1 Bacteroidales bacterium
GTCTATGAACTTAATCAGTTTGTCTTTCTCTCCCGGAGTAAAGAATGGATTCTGCTCCAGCAGGCGGGCATAGCGGTGCTTGACATTTTCAAATTCACGGGTGTCAACCTTAGTCGAGTGGAGCTGACGGCACATTCCGGCAAATTCGGCGGCATATTGGGCCACCTTTTCGGGATTGTCGGCCGTGGCTCGGGAATAGGATTTCTTGTCCAATATGCGGCGGAAGCGGATGCCATAGCGGCCGTCTTCGGTGACAACATATTCGCCCGGTTCGGGGGAGGGGATGCCCATATCATATACCTTGCGGGCCAGCAGCATCTCGTCCAGCGGCTGCTGTATCTTCCCCGGGAAGTATAGCTTAAGCATCACCGAGGGGTCGGTTTTGTGGTTGTAGCTCTCGCCGTTGGCGCCGCCGCCCGAAAGGACGTAGTCGCTAAGATTAATCTTTATCGGTTCCATCGAATACTTGGTTAATCAGTTGCTCGAATTCCTGAAATGCAAAAGTGCCGTCAAGTTCACGCAGGGCATCTGCCAGGCCGCGGTAGTGCCACTCGTGCAGGCTGCGGTCGCTCACGTGAAATATGCTCCACAGGGCGTCGCCCTGCAAGGCATAGTCTCGGGCGATGGCCCTCATATTTGAGAGTTTGTCGCCCAGCGCCACCATTTTGGCTTCGTGGCTGGCGCCCGACAGGCGGTCTATGGCGGCCTGCTTGCGCGCTTTCCAGCTCTCAGCCTCGCTGAGGCCGGGGGTCAGGCTGTCGCTCTCCTGGGCCACCAGGTCGGCAACCCTGCTGCCAAACTCCTGCCGCAGCTGATCCACTGTGACATCGGTGTCCTCTACCGTGTCGTGAAGGGCGGCCGCCGCCAGAAGCTCCTGGTCGGCGGTCATAGTGGCCACAATGGCCACGGCCTCCATAGGATGCACTATGTAGGGAAAACCCTTGCCGCGGCGTTCGCTGCCGGCGTGGGCACGCACGGCAAACACTATCGCACGGTCCAGGATATCGGTGTTGAGGGGAGCGTTTGCCATATCTTATTGATTCATAAAGGGCAGGTCCTTGGTCTGGTTCACCAGGAACTCGGCCATGGCGTCGTTGCTTTCGGACTCTCCGTTCAGCAGGTTCAGCATATACCGCAGGCCAGCCCTGCCGCCTCCGTTTTTAAGGATGTAAGCCGTACAGAGGTTCTGCGGCGCTACCGAAGAGGAGAGTATGTCAATATCCGTGAGGCCAATCTGAAAGCATGCTATCTGATATGCGGCTTCGGAATACTCCTTGACCAGTTTATCCACTTCGCCCAGAGTCTTGAAGCCCATACCCAGCAGCAGCGGGACAAAGTTAGAGAGGTCCACCTGCTGTATCTCGGCCTGGTTCAGCGAGGCGATCTTGCGGGTGAGGCGGTCAAACGGACCTATGGCCAGATAGCTGCGGAAGGACTCACCGTCCAGAGTGACGTCGTCAAGGTTACCGGAGGCCACCAGGGACTGAACGCGGCGGCGGTAGTCGGCAAGCTCGCGGCGGATGCGGCTGAACTCGTCGTCCACCAGCTCCAGAATGCCGGCCAGGCGGCTCAGGTTGCGCAGATAAACCTTGGGTATCTCCACACCGCTCTTATATCCGGTGTCGTGGTTCATATTGGCCCAGGCGTGCTGCAGCACGGTGCGCATCTGCACTTCAAAACGGATTTTGTTGACCTCTGGGTGCTCCGGGTCGCTGTAGGATGATTCGGGAACCCGGCAGATATAGTGCAGCGACAGGTAGCCGAAGCTGTCGGTCTCGTGGGCCTTGCGCTTGTCCACAGAGTTGACCCAGTCTATCTCGAAGAGTCGCTCCAGCACAGAAGCCACCTTGTCCACATCGTCTATGTAGAAGGTGATTACGCGGATACCGATGATGTCGGTCACGTCATAGATATCGTTGTATTTGCTCCCCTTAAGCTCCAGCTTTCCTCTGAGGGAGGCTTCGGTCTTTACGCGGTGCTCTACGGCAGCGGCAATGAAGCCCGCTTCGGAAAAGAATCCTTTCAGCTTCTCCGGGATGACCTCAGCCATTTTTTCGTATACCGGCAGCAGGGAGCGGTACTGCTCCAGCAGCTGCTGGCTGTGAGGGTCGCTTATCTGTTTGGCGCTGCCCATATCAATGTTTGATTTGTTTTACGGGATAATTGAAGTAAGTGTCGGTGAAGGGCTCGTCCCTGAGGGTGAAGTGCCACCACTCCTCGTCCAGAGCCTTGAAGCCGTGGGCTGTCATAGCGCGACGCAGAATCATCCTGTTTTCAAACTGCTCTTTGGTGATGCTGCGGCCCGTGGGGCTGGCGCTGTTGTCGCCGGTGTATTCGCCGGTTTCGGGGTTGCCGCAGAAATCGGGATGGCTCTCCACGCCAAACCAGTCAAAGGTGCCGCCCATATCAACCTCTTTTTCAAGAGTCATATCGAACAGGGTGATGTCCACTGTAGAGCCGCGGGTGTGGCCGCTCTTTTCCATAATATAGCCCTGGGGAAAGAGCACGCTCTTGTCCAGATCGGGATAGAAATACTGCTTCATACGGATGTCGGGCACGTCGTTGGCCCAGCGGACAAAGTGGTCCACGGCGCA
>JAFRRR010000038.1 GCA_017428035.1 Bacteroidales bacterium
CCGAGTCATTGCCGCCCGGAGAAGGCGGTGGACACCGCCACGCATCTGAAAGACGAGATCAGGTGCCAGATGGCCCGGCCAAGCTGACCCGCGAACACGTAGAGCAGATGAGTCTTTTCGAAGATCCGAATATGGCCTACTACCGGGAGTGGGACCGCAGATACGATGAAGAAGCCTCTAAGAGAGAGGATGCGCGTATGCTGGCCTACGAGCGGCACAAAAAAGACGATGCGCTGCTGTTCCGCTATGAAGATGGCGAGCAGGCTCTTGCGGCTGTCAAAAAGGCCGTCCGGGAAAACCCCAAACTGCGCGTCCGCCGCGGCCGGATGCCTGACGGTACCGATTGTTTCGAACTCACAGAAGGCACTAAAGTTCTTGAACGGCACGCTGTCGGCAATGAATTATAGCTTGTAGGGCCCCAATTTTTGATTAACTTAGCGGTTCGATGGACCGCAAGTTTATTTTTTATCAAATGCTGCCGCGTTTGCTTGGGAGCCGCAACTGGGTGCCGGGTGGCACACTGGAGAAAAACGGCTGCGGCAAACTTAAAGATATAACCACAGAC
This sequence comes from Bacteroidales bacterium, assembly GCA_017428035.1. Taxonomy (GTDB): domain Bacteria; phylum Bacteroidota; class Bacteroidia; order Bacteroidales; family UBA932; genus Equibacterium. The sequence continues at coordinate 566 of JAFRRR010000038.1, forward strand.
TATCTTCTTGATTTAAAGCAAAATCTGCACGTGGATGCCGTGTGGTACACAGGTGTGATAGCCCATGCCACCAAGGCCCGTTTCGAGGGCGTCGAACCGTGTCATCCGGACCTTGTGAAAGGGCAGGCAGGGAGTCCCTATGCCATAACGGACTACTTTGAGGTGGCGCCATATCTGGCCGACAGTCCTGCGGAGGCTATGCACGATTTTGAGGCGCTGGTTTCCCGCACCCACAAGGCCGGGATGAAGGTTATCATAGACTTTGTGCCCAACCACGTGTTCCGCCAGTTCAGGCCTCCGTTCACCAAGAATAATTTCTATACCCTGTATGGCCAGAGCCTCAAGCTGCCTTTTGAAACCACCTACAGCGAGAGTCCTGCGCTTGGCACCGGCAACTGCCCCGGCAATGCGGAGCCCTCCAAATATGACTGGTACGACACTGTCAAGCTCAACTATGATTACAAGTATACCTGGAACATAATGCTGGACGTGCTGCAGTTCTGGGCCGGCAAGGGCGTGGACGGCTTCCGCTGCGATATGGTGGAGCTGGTGCCGGCCGACTTTTTCCGCTGGGCAATAGCCCAGGTAAGGCACAAGTTCCCCGGGACGTTATTTATCGCAGAGGCTTATGACAAAGGTAATTACCACCGCTATCACGATGCCGGCTTCGACTATCTCTACGACAAGAGCGGATTCTATGATGCGCTGCGTGAGGTTTGCGCCGGCCATAGGCCTGCATACTGGCTTACGGGAGAATGGCAGTTTCTGGGCGACCTGCAGCCGCGGATGCTCAACTTTCTGGAAAACCACGACGAGGTGCGCCTTGCCAGCGATTTCTTTCTGGGCAACGGTCGCAAGGGCCTGGCTCCGCTGGCGGTGTCGATGCTGTTCAACACCGCGCCATTTATGATATATTTCGGGCAGGAATATGGCGAGCGCGGAATGCTGGAAGAAGGCTACAGCGGCCGCGACGGGCGCACGTCCATCTACGACTGGTGCTGCCTGGAGACTGCCGACCCGGCCCAAAGGGATTTGGAGCTTTACGAGCGGTACAAACAGCTGACCGCACTGGCCGCGGACCCGGTGTTCAGCGAGGGCAAGTCCTATGACCTGATGTACCTGAATCCGTCCGGCGAGCACTTTGATGCATCCCGCCAGTTTGCCTTTATGCGCTCGTGGGGCGGCCGCGGCGCCCTGGTGGTGGCCAATTTCGCTGATATTGCGGTCGATGTCAGGCTCAACATACCCCAGGATGTTTTCGGCTACCTTGAGATACCAATGGACAACCGCTTCTTTGATACGATAAGCATCCCGGCCCACGATGCCGTGATAATAAAGACCTTCAACGAATGAAAAGAATTAGATATATTATTACCATTATGGCCCTGACGCTTGCCCTGCAGGCCCAGGCTCAGGCTATTATCGGGCGCAGGGGAATCGAAAATCCCGACAAGTGGATTCAGTCGGCCTTTGCCAAAGGCAAACTGCCGCCGTTTTCTTTTACCCTGGATGGTGTGCCAAGTGAGAAATTTATCAAATCCTGGGATTACAAGAAATCCAAGATTACAGTCCAGGGGGCCCACGCCGTGGGCTATTCCATAATCTATAAGGATAAGAAATCGGGTTTGTCGGTGACCGCCACGGTGACCGGCTACACCGATTTCGAGGCGGTGGAGTGGGTGCTGCGCTTTGCCAACACCGGCAAGGGCAGCAGCGGGCAGATTGCCAATATCCGCAGCGCCGACTTCAGCCTCAAGGATAAGGGTGCGACTGCCTATGGACTGCGCCGCCTCATGGGCAGTGACGGCGCGGTCCACGATTTTGAAATAATGGAGCAGCAACTCTCCAACAATCCTGTGCATCTGGCCCCTGTTCGGGGCAAGTCCTCCGACGAAGTTTCACTCCCGTTCTTTAATCTTACGGCAGAGGGCGCCGGCTGCGGAATCGTTTATTCCATAGGCTGGACCGGCACTTGGTGCGCAGACTTTTCATCCCAGGGCGGTGTGATGACCCTGAAAAGCGGCCTTGAGAACGCCGATTTCCATCTCAAGGCGGGCGAGAGCGTGCGCACGCCAATGGCCTGTGTGCTGTTCTGGAAAGGCACGGACAAGATGGCCGGCCACAATCTGTTCCGCCGCTTTGTGCTGGCCCACCACAGCCGCAAGGTGGACAGCAAGCCCTGGACTCCGCTGCTGGGTGGTTTTGACTGGGGAGATCCCGCACCATGCAACGAATACACTTGCCTTACAGAGGATCTTGCACGCGCCATCGTGCGCCGCTACAGGCAGTTTGACATTTTGCCAGACGTGTTCTGGCTGGACGCCGGCTGGTACTCTGCTTATGGGGACAGCCATTTCGACGGCAATTTCACCTGGGGAGAAGTCGGGGACTGGCAGTGTGACAGCGAGCGCTTCCCGGATGGCTTCATAAACCTGTCGAATCTGATTCACTCTTTCGGATCGGAGTTTATGGTATGGTTCGAGCCCGA
>JAFRRR010000039.1 GCA_017428035.1 Bacteroidales bacterium
GCCACCGACATTGCAAACATCCGCAACCTGCCGGATGAAAAGCTGAATTTCAGCGAAGATGAAATCGCCGCGCACAAAGCGTTTTGGTCGAAACACTCGGGCGGTGGCGATGGAACAAGCGCTCTTGACGACCCTATTGTAGGTCCGCCGCTTCACGGTTACTGGGCCGTAGACGTATATTCACGAACTGTTGTAACCGACTCTTTGGAGCATATGTTGCCCAAATGGCACCAAGAGCAACCATATAATGCTTACTGTCCCAAAAAGACAATAGATACGACTCGGGCATCTGCTGGTTGTGTTGCAGTAGCAGGCGCGGAAACCTTGTATTATTTGCATAGTCTTTGGGGAATTCCTTCAACCATGTATAGCAGTTGTGTCTGTGAAGGATATGTTGTTAACAATTATTGTAGATCATTTAATGACAACAGCACATCCGCCTGGGCAGCAATGGACACGGCATATCATTCGTCAAATACCCCCGCCGATGCAGAAGCTATTCTTATTGCATATACAGGCTACTGTGTTGATATGAGGTATGACAATGATGGCTCGGGAGCCGACTCCGATGACCTTAAAACGGACTATTTTGCCCCCTTAGGGATATCCTGCAGAAAACGCAACTATGATTCGGATACCGTCAAGCACTTTCTTCTTCAGCAGCTTCCTGTTATCATTTCGGCAACCGACTTGCTTATTAATACTAACAACAGAAAGCATTGCTTTGTGATAGATGGTTACAAGCGCACCTACACAAGAACGACGTATTGTCACCATTGGGTAGCTGGATTACTGGATCTGGATCCGGGAGATTATCCGTCTTATTACACCTATTCAGACTCAAAATATGACATCACCGCCATTAAAATCAACTGGGGCTGGCCGACTCAATGGATTAAAATTCCATACTCTATTTATCCTTTAAATGACGGTTGGTATGGACTGACGGCAGACTGGTATGTTAGTAATGATGAGAATGAGAATTGGACGATAGAGGAAAATGAGACGTACAACTTCAATCATAATGTTAAAATGATCTACGGCTTTAACCATTAATAATATTAAATATGAAACGATTCTTTTCAACAATACTTATTATCTCCGTAATGGTTGCTTCAGCATGTGTCAATAAGGACTTCTATAACCCTCCGGATAGTCATTACTTTCTTCCTGGAGAATGTCTACAGAACACCGACTTGGACTTCGACAAACAAGGTATGTGTAACGATGCCATAAGATTTATGACATTGGGATTCTCTTTCCCTTTAAAAAATTTACGCGGTACGGGGGTCTATGTTCCGATAACTGATGAACTGACATATGGCAACTATGCTCATTTCGAACCCGATGATGAAATCTTCAATACTTTTGGAGATAATTCCGGCACGGTCCATTCTTTATATACAGCTACATATCGAAAAACTTATAATGTCGGCTTCTACTCCAGCATCTTATACAACACCGGCATAAGTCTGGTGGCTGATACGGATTTCGCCGGAGTCAAAGCGGGGGACAATATTGCTTACGGGTATATGTTTGAACAAGACTGGGAAATTGCCGGAAGGCCAGAGGATGTGCCTGGATTACTGTCATTCTGCCCCGTAAAATATATCTTCGATGACTACTGGAATCTCGAAAAACCATTTGGCGATGAATTTAGTGACTACGCCTGTTTCAATGGCATTGGCTTTGGAATATTCATTCCAACCCGAGATTTTGAAGAAGTAGAAGAAGACGTCACCTTCACCCTCTCCATCCCCGTCAAGGTCGGATTGTATCTGACTTGGCTCAACGACAAGATTTCTGACCCGGATGCGCCGTTCCCTTACCGTGACGAGACCCTCACCTGCACTTTCACCATCCATAAGGGTTTGCATTAGAGGAAAGTAATTAACTTTGAGGGGTAAAGGAAAGAATGCGTGTATAAAGAGCTGAATGAATCGGAGTTGGCCAGCAAATGCCGCGTGGGCGACAGTCTGGCTGCAGATGAGCTGTATAGGAGGTATGCGGCCAGGCTGCTGACGCTGTGCCGGCGATACTCAAGTTCTTTGGAAGATGCTGAAGATTTGATGCAGGAGGCGGTATTGAAAGCACTGGACAAGATGCCGTCTTTCAGCTACCGGGGCGATGGTTCGCTATATGCCTGGTTGAGCCGGATAGCCATAAATATGGCGCTGAACAATGTCCGCAAGGCCAGAAATCAGATTCTGGCGTCAGAACCGGTTCCGGACAATATTCCGGAACCAACGGCAGAAGAGGTGGCGGGCATTCCGCAAGAGAGGTTGCTGGATATGATAGCCAGCCTGCCCGAGGGCCGCAGATCCGTATTTAACCTTTACTGCCTGGATGGCTATTCACATAATGAGATTGGCAAGATGCTGGGCATAAGCCCAAAAGCTTCTGCTAGCGAATTGGCCAAGGCAAGAATTCAATTAAAGAAAGCTATAAATGACGAATTGGGAAAACATAATTAAAGACACGCTGGAGGGCTACGAGAGTCCTGTGCCCGCAGGCAGCCTGGAGCGGTTCCGGGCCCGGCGCTCAGTGGCAAAACCGGTCGGAAAAAGACGTCTGCGTCCCATCTTCTGGGTTGCCGGATTGTCTGCTGCCGCTGCTCTCGCCCTGTTTTTGGTGCCGAAACACCAAAGAGACCCCGTGCCTGTGCCGGCCCCAGAAGAGATTGCAGTGGCAGAGCCTGCCGCAGATGAAACCCCTGCCGCAGCCGACGGTGAAGAGTTGCTGCAAACCGGGACGGTGAAGCCAGCGACCGGCGCAAACTCTGCCGCTATCCCCGCCAAAGCCGCTATCCCCGCCGCTAATCCCACTGCCACTGCAGTTATGGCTCCGGCGCCGTCAAAGCCGAATACGGTCCAAGGACAGCCTTCCGGGCAGCCGCAATCAGAATCCGCCCCGGCCCGGCA
>JAFRRR010000040.1 GCA_017428035.1 Bacteroidales bacterium
ATGATGCATCCGTGCAACATAGCAGATGTCGGCCAGAAGCCGTTCTACTCCACATTATCTCTGTGGGATACCTTCCGCGCCGCACATCCGCTGTTCACCATCGTCGCCCCCGAAATCGTGAGCGATGTGGTGAATTCGTTCTTGAGATATTACGATGCGCAGGGCTTCCTCCCCATCTGGACCCTGTGCGGCACCGACAACTATGGTATGATAGGCAACCACAGCGTGCCGGTGATTGTGGATGCCTGGCAGAAAGGCTTTGATGTGGACGCGGAGGCGCTGTACGCCGCCATCAGGCGTTCCCTCACAGAAAACCATATCAAATATGACTGGGCGGCATACGACTCCTGCGGCTATCTGCCCAACGACGTCGCCCTGGTAGAAAGCGTCTCCCGCACCCTGGAGTGCGGCTTCGACGACTGGTGTGCGGCCCGTATGGCGCGCGGTCTCGGCCACGAAGATGACGCCGCCTTCTTTGAAAAACGCGCCGGCTACTGGCGCAATGTTTTTGACCCTGAGACGCACCTGATGCGCGCCCGCAACTCCAAAGGCGAGTGGGAGACCCCCTTTGACCCTCTGCGGGTGGCGCACTGGAAGACCGGCGGCGCCTATACCGAAGGCAACGCCTGGCAGTATACCTGGCACGTGCTTCAGGATCCCGAAGGCCTTATGGAGGCTATGGGCGGAAGGGAGGCCTTTGTGGCCAAGCTGGACACCCTCTTTGCTCTTGACGGCGACTTGGGCGACGGCGAAAAGGTGGACGTAAGCGGCCTGATTGGCCAGTACGCCCACGGCAACGAGCCCAGCCACCACATCATCTATCTCTACTCTCTGGCGGGCGAGAGCGACAAGGCGGCCGACCTGATCCGCGAGGTCTGGACCAGCCAGTACAAGGACGGTCCCGACGGCCTCTCCGGCAACGACGACTGCGGCCAGATGAGTGCCTGGTACATATTCTCTGCACTTGGGTTCTATCCCGTGAACCCGGCAAGCGGCGAATATGTTATAGGCGCCCCGCAGCTGAGCAAAATGACAATACACCTTCCCGGCGGAAAGACATTCACCGTGAAGGCACGCGATATATCCCAGACCAACCGCCGCACAGCCTCGGCTACCCTCAACGGAGCGCCGCTTCAAAAGCCGGTCATTTCCCACGAGGATATCCTGAAGGGTGGCACGCTTGAATTTACTATGCGCCAATGAAACGCTTTCTGACATTGTTTTTCGCGACGCTGGTAAGCCTGGCCGCCGCTGCCGGCAACGGCAAATACGTGAATATGTTTATGGGCACCGCCGGAGACCACGGTCAGGTGAGCCCTGCGGCCCAGGTGCCGTTCGGGCTGGCCAGCGTGTGCCCCGACTGCTATGCCAAGGACCGTCACGCCGGTTATGACTTTGAGGTGACCCAGATCAAGGGCATCTCGGTGACCAGGATGAGCGGCACAGGCGGCGACGGCACGGGCGGCAACTTGCGCATTTTCCCGGCGCTGCCCGGCACCCCTATGCATATAATAAAAGAGACCGAGACAGCATCTCCCGGCTATTACGCAACCAGCCTCACCGGCGGCATCAAGGTAGAGGCGACCGCCACAAAGCACTGTGCAGTGGAGCGTTACACCTTCCCCAAGGGTGCCGAGAAGGTCCTCTTTATCGACTTCAATTCTGCCATAGACCCCCGCAGAAGCGCCTGCAGCTTCTCTTTCAATGGTTCCGGCTGCATCCAGGGCTGGGTAGAAACATCCACCGTATGCAATTTTGGCCAGTATAAACTCTGGTTCCGCATAGAGACCGACCAGGCTTTCACCGTAGAGGAGCTGGGAGAAACCACCGCGCTGCTGCGCTTTGGGGACATAACCAAGAAGGTAGAGGTCCGCATAAGCCTCTCTTCCATTGGGCCGGAGAGTGCCACAGAAGAGATGTCGGCAGTGAGCGGCCGCAGTTTCAATGCCGTCCGCCGCGATGCCGAACAGGCCTGGGACAAGGTTCTGGGCAAAGTAGATGTGGAGGGCAGCACCCAAGAGCAGCGGACGCTGTTCTACACCAGCCTCTACCGGGTGTGCCTGAGTCCGTTTGACGCCACTTTCGGAGGCCTCTGGAAAGGCTCTGACGGCAAACTGCACACCGCCGGCAGCCGCACCTTCTACAGCGGCTGGAGTATGTGGGACACCTTCCGCACAAAATTCCCTATGCTGACGCTGCTCTTCCCCGAGCGGATGAGCGATATCTGTTTCTCACTCGTGGAGCTTTACAAGGCGGGCAAGCTCAACTGGGCCACTATGACCGAGCCGGTTCCCACCGTGCGCACAGAGCACAGCCAGGTCACCCTGCTGGATGCCAGCGTAAAGGGCATAGGTGATTTCGATATGGCCTCCGCATTTAAATATATGGAGGCAGAGGCAGATGCCGGCCGCACTGCCGGTGCCCGTAACGGCCTGCTGCGCAACTCTCCCGACCAGAGAATGGAGACGGTCTACGACCTGTGGACAATGAGCCGCATAGCCTCCGATACCGGCAACGCCGAGGCGGCGTCCAAATATGCACAGGAGGCTCAGGCTCTCTTTGAGAAGACCTGGAAGAGTGAATTTATGAACATAGACGACACCTATACCTTGATGAAAGGCAACGGCCTCTACCAGGGGACCCGCTGGCAGTATCGCTGGGCGGTGCCCGTCTATGCCGACAAAATGACGGAGTGGGCAGGGGAGGAGGCTCTGGCCGGGCAGCTGGAGGAGTTCTTCCGCCGCAGTCTGTTCAATCAGGGCAACGAGCCCGACATCCACACTCCGTTTATGTTCCACCTGTTCGGCCGGCCCCAAAAGACCGCCGAGATAGTGCTGGCGCTGCTCACCGACGAGGGGATGATGCATCTCTACGGCGGCAATGCCGAATTCCCCAAGCCGTTTGTGGGCAGGGCTTTCCGCGACCGCCCCGACGGTTATGCCCCCGAGATGGACGAAGACGACGGCACAATGAGCGCCTGGTATATGTTTGCGCAGATGGGCTTCTATCCCACGTGCCCGGGCTCTCCGGATTATGCATTGTTCACCCCCCTGTTCAGCAAGGTGGTGCTGCATTTGAAAGGGCACGACGTCACTATCCTGCGCCGCTGCGACCCCGCCAGGGCCGGCAGGGTGACGGTGGACGGCGAGCCGCTGAACTATTTTACCATAAGCCATCAAAGGCTTTGCAATGCAAACAAGATAATATTCGAATAGACGCTATATGAAAAGGACCATCGTAATCATTGCCCTTGCGGCGCTGCTTGTGTTACCGGCGGCGGCAAAGGACGTTTTTTCTCCCGTAGATCAGGTAAGCACCCTGGTGGGCACACAGTCTCACTTCTCGTTCTCTCAAGGGAATACCTATCCCGCAATAGGCCGCCCCTGGGGAACCCATCTGTGGACGCCCCAGACCGGAGCCAACAAGGATACGTGGACCTATGTATACAATGCCTACAAGATCCGCGGCATCAAGATGACCCATCAGCCCAGTCCCTGGGTGGGCGACTACGGTCAGTTCAGCCTGATGCCTGTGACCACCGGTCCGGTGGTTACCGACGAGGAGCGCGCCAGCTGGTTCACCCACAAGGCCGAGGTGGCGAAGCCGTATTATTACAGCGTCTATCTGGCAGAGCACGACGCTACTTTCGAGCTGACACCCACTATGCGTGCCGCCCGCGTCAGAATCACTTATCCCGAGAAGGAGCAGTCCTATCTGGTGGTGGATGCCTTTGA
>JAFRRR010000007.1 GCA_017428035.1 Bacteroidales bacterium
GCCAGGGCAGGCACAGAGAGCATCACGTGAGGGCGGGTCTCCTTGATGGCGGTGGGGACATTCTTGAGTGTGGCCAGAGCGTTCTTGCCGATGGGCACAAAGGCTATGCTGCCGCCGTAATGCATCATAGTGTACATACCGGCAACGTGCGCAAAGCAGTGGTCCAGAGGGAGGATTATGAGCATTGTGGCACCTTCGTGGATGGATATCACACTATTACCCTGCGCCACATTGGCGGTGTAGTTGCGGTGGGTCAGCAGGATACCCTTGGGGTCGGCAGTGGTGCCGGAAGTATAACTGATATTGGCATAATCGTCGGGGCCGACGCTGTGCCAGCGCTCTTCGAATTTCTCTGGAGTTGATGCCAGAAAATGGTCGCCAAGGCGCTGAACTTCTGACATTCTGATTTCGTTTTCTTCTAGCCTTTCAAGGTCAAAGGCGGTATCGTCAAACACAATGACCTTCTCTACCTGAGGGCAGGAGGGGAGTGCCTGTCGGATTTTGGGCAGATGGTTGGCAGAAACCAGCACCCATTTGGATTCGGAGTGGTTTATGCGGAAAATAAGGTCGGACACCTCACCGAGGTTCACCGACAGGGGGACGTCGGTGGCGCCGGCATACATAGCGCCAAGCTCTGCCAGAATCCACATTGCGCGGCTTTCTGAAAGAAGGGCAATCTTGTCGCCTTTTTCAAGGCCTAATGTCATAAGGCCGGCGCCAATGCGATAGGCCTCTTTGCGTGTCTGTTCCTGGGTTATCTCTTTCCATTTGCCGCCGACTTTCTCTTTAAGGTATACGTTGCCGGCAAACTTGCGGGTATTCTTCTCTACAAAATCAAGAATTGTGGGTCTTGCGGGATATTCGCTCATATTATTATGGTTTAAGCGTAAAAACAATTATTCCCCTAAATTAGATATAATTCAGGGGAATAACAAAAGTATATCTATAGCAACCGGCTACTTCTTCTTCGCAAGAAGTTCAGAAAGCAGGTAGAAGATGGCGGCTACAACCATACCGTTGATTGCCGGGAAGCCCCATTTGACAAGGTTTGCCACAACGGCGCCGGCCACTACTCCAAGCACTGCCCACCAGTTGACTGTCTTAATGGGCTGGGTACCGTCCAGATAGTGTTTGCGATGCAAGAAATAACTCAGGATGAGGATTATGCCCACGGGAGGCAAAGTGCAGTTGAGCACGTTGAGCCATCCGCAGAAATTCCAGTAGAGCCATACGGCTGCCACAGTGCCGATAATGCCGGAGATGAGCACCATAGCCTTTTTGCTCTTGCCAAAGATATTGCTAAGGCCAAGGCCGCCGGTGTAAAGGGCGTTGTCGTTGGTGGTCCAGATATTGAGGCCCAGAACCAGAACTGCTATATAGAAGAGGTTCAGGTTCAACATCACGTCAAAGATATCATTGCCGCCCACATAGATGCTGGACACGGCACCGAACAGGAACATAAGGCTGTTGCCCAAGAAGAAAGCTATAACTGTGGTCCAAAGGCCCACCTTGGCGCTCTTGGCAAAACGGGTAAAGTTTGGCGTGGCCGTACCGCCCGACACAAAACTGCCCACAACCAGACCGGCGCCGGCAATCACACCCAGATTCTTGGTGCCCTCTGCAAACTGCTCTATAAGGCCTTTGTCGCCTTGGCGAACAGCCATAACCATAGCTACCGTGCCCAGGATTGCCACCAGCGGAACGGCTATGTAGCTGATGATTGTGAGGCTCTTGATGCCGAAATATGCACTGGCGGTCATCAGGATACCGGCAATTGCCACCAGCAGATAACCCTGCCAGGGCATATGGTCGGGAGTGACTTCAAGACCAAGGAGCTGCTTTGCAACGGGAATTGCAAACATAGCCAGACCCACACCGAACCAGCCGATCTGGGTGAAACTGATCATAGCGCTGGGAAGCCAGCTGCCCTTGCTGCCAAAGCTGCGCTGAGCCAGCATATCCAGGGACATTCCACTTTCGGCGCCGATAAAGCCCAGGGCACCTGTGTACGCTGCCAGAATCAAGCCGCCCACGAGCAGAGCCCATATGAATCCCCACCAGTTGAGACCGGCAGCCAGCTGCTGGCCGACCCACATACTTGCAGAGAAGAATGTAAACCCGAGCATAATCATAAACATACTCAGGTTGGATTTACGACCGGCTGCGGGAACCACCCGTCCGGTGTAGTCAACGTCATTTGTCTTCATATCTGTATTTAAGTTGATTGATGCTGTTTATGCGGCGAACGGCCAGATCTTTAAGATCAGGCAGATTCTCCAGCATATTATTTTCAAGATACCAGAGGGCGTGAAGGTCGCCAAGGCCGCCCAGGGCGGTGACATTGAGCCACTCTTCGTAGTTCAGGGGGCCGTCGTAGCCCAGTTTTTCCTGAACCAGAGCCTTGGCATCAATAATGTCGGCGCGGTTCAATATGCCGTTCCAATATTCCATGACCTCTTCCAGATGGAGCGGAATCTCATATCGGCGGGCACCGCCGTCGTAGATGATGCATTTTTCAAGCAGTGCATCGCGGTGTTCGCATATGAAAGTCCTGAATTCAGGCGCTACAATGCCTCCTTTCCAGCCGAAATCTATATTGGGAGTATTAATCCCGCTCACACCCTTGCCGGTGTAAACCGTGAACACGCCTTCGTAGAAACAGCAGTCAAACCCCTCGAAAGCGGGGAAGCGCTGCCTGATTTGCGGGGTCAGCTCTTCCATAAGCTCTATGGCCCTGGTGCCTCCTATAGTAAATAGGATTATCTTGCGGATGCTGCCTCCAAAAGTCTCGAACTCCATCACCAGGTGCTCCAGGCAGCGGCGCAGGGTATCGCCGGTGGCCAGGATGTCGCCTATGGCAATGATCCGGTCGGGGGAAGGGGTGATTTTTTGATAACGGACATCCAGACCAAGAATCTCTTTATTCTGGATTATGCGTTCGCAAGAGACAAAATGCATATAACGCACCGGAATGCCGCTGCGGTGGGCCGCCTCTTCCAGAGGATAATTGAGGCCGCCGCGGAGAATCGAGAATATGTCTATTCCGCTTTGGTGCGCATCGGGCAGCAGGGCCGGCAGCGTGCCGGCAGTCGCCTGCAGAAGAGCAGTGTAGCAGTCAAACCCGATAACCTCCGGAAAAGCCAGCAAGGGCCGGATGTCCGGATGGTCAATCAAAAAATAACGATTAATAAACGACTGCTGTTCAAGACGATAAATAACGGTGTCGCCGCGCAAGAACTCTTTGCGCAGAGTGGTGCCGTGTAAAGGTGAAGACATAAAAAAATCCCGATTAGAACTAACCGGGATACAAAACTATCGATTATTTTGTGAAGTTGCAATAGGTTAAGCCTTTTTGCTTGTAAAGTCTTTAACTTTTTCTTTGGCGCCATCAAAAGCCTCTTTGGCTTTGCCCTTAGCCTCAGCAAATTCTTCCTTTGCTTTTTCGGATACTTTGGCAAACTCTTCCTTTGCCTTGCCGGCAGCCTTGTCTGCATATTCCTTTGCATCTTTCAGGCTCTCTTTTGCACATTCCTTATAATCTTCAATGGCTTGCTCCAGTTTTTCAGTGGCCTTGTCGGCAGCATACTGGACTTTTTCTCCAAGAGTGACTTTGCCGTCACCGTTCAGATCCCTGGGATCTTTTGCAGTTTCTTCGCTCATAGTAATATTGTTTTAAATAATAGTACGATTCCTTTGTTCCGTAAAGATAAAGAATCTTTCGTATTTTTGTAATTGACAAAAGCACAATAATTGAACGCACTTATCACAGGTGGCAGCTCCGGAATGGGGCTGGAATATGCCAGGCAGCTGGCAGAGAAGGGATACGACCTTATTCTGGTGAGCAACCGCCAGGACGAACTTGACCAGGCTGCGGCATCGCTTGAAAAGGATTATCCAGTGAAAGTGATGACCCGCTGGCAGGACCTAGCAGAGACTTCTGCAGCCGACAAACTGTTCGATTGGTGCACCAATCAGGCGGGCATTCTGCCTGACGTGCTCATAAACAACGCCGGAATGTTCTTCTTCAAGGAGCTTCTGGACGACGATCTGCCCAGGGTAGAGGCTATGCTGAATCTGCATATCAACACCATTACCCGCTGCTGCATACTTTTTGGCAACGCAATGAAGCGGCGCGGCAGCGGCCGTATGCTGATAATGTCCTCTATGACAGCCCGCATTCCCGCCCCGGGCATCACGATATACTCTGCCACCAAAGCCTATCTCAAAAGTTTCGGCAGGTCCCTCTCTTTCGAAACCAAGCCCTACGGCGTCACCGTGACCACCGTGTGCCCTGCCGCAGTTGCCACACCGCTGTACAAGTTCAACCCAAAGACTATGCGGCTGGGGGTCAGGCTGGGCATTATCCACACTCCGCAATGGCTGGTAAAGCGAGCCATTAAGGCAATGTTCCGCGGCCGCAGGGTGATTAGCCCCTCGCTTATGAATTTCTATCTGCCGCCCATGGTGGCAATGCTGCCAGGTTCTTTAGAGCAGGCAATCTGGGCTAAGGTCAAATAAATATTTTTTATACATTTGCCGCCGAAATGATGAATCTGCTTACACAAGGCGGTACTGCTGGCGCCATACTGGTTTTGGCGCTGGTAATAGCCATTGGCCTCTGGCTGGGACGTTTCAAGGCCTGGGGCA
>JAFRRR010000041.1 GCA_017428035.1 Bacteroidales bacterium
ACGGTGAACCAGAAGCGGCTGGTAAAGGAATATTACGACAACGACCTGATATTTGCCCTCGGCCCGGCCGGTACCGGCAAGACATACACCGCGATAGCCCTGGCCGTGCGCGCCCTCAAGAACCGTGAGGTCAAGCGCCTGATACTCACGCGCCCGGCGGTGGAGGCCGGCGAGAGACTTGGCTTTCTGCCTGGCGACCTCAAGGATAAGCTGGACCCGTATCTGCAGCCGCTCTACGATGCCCTGCAGGATATGATTCCCGCCAAGAAACTGCAATCGCTTATGGAAGACGGCACCATACAGATTGCCCCGCTGGCCTATATGCGCGGCCGCACTTTGGACAAGGCCTTCGTGATACTGGACGAGGCGCAGAACACCTCGCTCTCCCAGCTCAAGATGTTCCTGACCCGAATGGGCAACGATGCAAAGTTTATTGTCACGGGCGACGCTACCCAGATTGACCTTCCCCACAAAGACGATTCAGGCCTGCTCAAAGGGGTGGAGATGGTGCGCAGCATTCGCGGAATATCGGTGGTGAATTTCACTAAAGAGGATATAGTGCGCCACCCTCTGGTGACCAAGATCATAGAGGCGTTTGACCGTAAAGAAGCTTCTGAAAAGCAGGATTAGAGATTGCCGCGGACGCAGCGGACGCTGAGCGCAATGTCGCTCTTGCTGGTGAAACCCGGCCTGAAGTCGGCGCTATCCCAATAGATGTATCTGTAGTAGGCTTCGCTGCTGCTGTATTCGGTGGCGCTCCACCACATACCATAGGTTTTGAGGCCGTAGAACTGTCCGTCGCCTGTCTGCATATATCCGCAGGGGAGGGGATTCCAGTCTATTGCGGTTTCGTGGGTATTGTTTACAGAGAAAGGCCACAGGCGCTCTCCGTTGAAATATGCGTCGGGGGTAACTTTGCTGGCCGCATCTTCCCAGATCTTGTCGAACTGCACGTCAGAACCGCAAATGGCTTTGCCAAGATCCTCCCAGTCGGCATTGTCGGGCAATCGCCAGCCTTCGGGGCAGAGGTCGCTTTCGGTGGCCTCTTCCCAGGTGTAGTGGCGTCCGAATACGTGATTCAGGACCTCGGAACTTGCATATACATAGCCGGCCCCTTCCCAGGCGAGGTTTTCTGTGAACCAGTCCAGATTGCCGATGTGGGCCCAGCGATATGCACGGCGGTCGCGGCTGTCGGTGATGGTGGACTGACTGTCATAGGGCAGACCTTTGAGCGAGCCGGTCATATGGGTGGTGTCCACTGTGGTTACGTTTTTTCTTGCACTCTCCACGATATAGTCGGGGTGATAGGCAAGGGCCTTTACCACATATTCAGCAGGTGTGTCGGGGAACTTGACCACAATGGAAGGGCTGTAAAGGGTGTCGGTCTGGATTTTGGTGATGACCCATCCCCATTTTGGATTCTCCGGCGCGGTGATACCGTCGGCCTCAAGATACACGACATCTCCGGTATAGATATATTCCGGAATGTCAAAGGAAATCTTGCCCTTCATATATTGGTAGGTGGTTACATCTTTTATGCAGCCTGTGGTTGAAAACAGAGCGGCTGCAATAAATAGCAATCCCAGTATGGCCTTTTTTATCATCATAGTTACAATCTGCAAATTTAATAAGATTTTGTTATACTTTTGCATTGTATGAAGTTTTTGCGCGCATTAGTCCTTTCTGTACTGCTGCTTTCAACCGGCTGCAGTTCCCGTCAGGTGTATATAAAAATCACCGGATATGCGCAAGGCGGGCCTTATTATGTGACCTGCTCTACAAGCAGCACATCCCGTGCCGAAGATTTGAAAAAGGCCATTGACGACACCCTCTCTGCGATTGACTGGTCGGTGTCGGGCTACAACAAAGGTTCCCTGCTTACCAAAGTGAATGCCGGCGAGAATCCGCCCCTGGACAGCATCTTCATAGATTTGCTGACGCTCTCCCGCAGGCTATGCGCCGAGACCGGAGGCGCCTTTGATGTCTCCTGCGCCCCGCTTTTCGATATATGGGGCTTCGGCTTCAAGGAGGGGCGGATGCCCTCGCAGGCAGCGATAGACAGCGCTATGGTGGTGGTAGGTATGGACAAATACCGTCTGGTAAAAGGCGACGACGGCAATACCTATCTGGATATGCCCTCCGGCGGCAAACTCAACTTCAACGCCATCGCCCAGGGTTATTCCTGCGACGCAGTGGCGCGGGTGCTGGACGCTTTCGGCAGCGAAAACTATATGATTTCTATTGGCGGAGAGCTTGTGTGCAAGGGAAACAGCGCCCGTGGCGATCAGTGGCGGGTGTGGATTGACAGCCCCGAAGACGGCAATATGGAGTCGGGCGTCAAGAAACAGGATGTGATTTCCATCACAAACTGCAGTCTTGTGACCAGCGGTAATTACCGCAAATTCTATGTGGTGGACGGGCAGAAATATTCCCATACGATAGATCCCGCCACCGGCCGCCCCGTGACACACGACCTGCTAAGTGCCACCGTGCTGGCAGAGGACGGCGCTACTGCCGATGCCCTGGCCACGGCGCTGATGGTGCTTGGGCCCGAAAAAGGGATGAAGATGGCCTCCGACTGGACTGCCCGCGGCCGCGGCGTATATCTGGTATACGGCCCCCAGGATTCTATGAAAGTCTGGCACACCCCCGGCCTACGGCTCGAGAGCGAAGAGTAGCGACGGGCAGAAGCCTCCGCCTGAAAGCTTTGCTCCCTGACGCTCGGTCGGTCCCCTCCCTCGCTAGCGCCGGTCGCAAATCCTTTCAGGCATCCGGCATTAATCTGCCCGTCGCGTTCAGCGCAGAAATAGTTCGCGTAGGGAACAGGCGCGACGAGCCGACTGGCCCGGAGCGAAGCTATTTCGGAGCAATTAGCGACGGGCTATTTAAGCCCCAGTTCTGCGGCGGTTTTTTCCATCAGGGCGTAAGCCGCATCAAAATCGTTGGGGATTTCGCCGTCCAGAATGGCGTTCTTGATGACCTCCTTGATCTGGCCGATGATATTGCTGGGCTCGATGTTATAGCGCTTCATCACAATCTCGCCCGTGATGGGATTCTTGAAATTGCGGATGCGGTCTTTCTCTTCTACCTCCGCCATCTTCTGCCGCACCAGCTCGTAATTGGCCTTGAACGTCTCTACCTTCATCTCGTTCTTGGAAGTGATGTCCGCCTTGCACAGAATCATAAGGTCGTCTATGTCGTCGCCCGCATCAAACAGCAGGCGGCGCACTGCAGAATCGGTCACGATGTCGGTTACCAGCGCAATGGGGCGCAGGTGCAGCGACACCATCTTCTGCACGTACGGCAACTTTTCGCTCACCGGCAGTTTGAGCCTGGAGAAGATGCCCTTGACCATCTTGGCGCCGACATAGTCGTGATTGTGGAAAGTCCAGCCTATCTTCTCGTCCCATTTTTTTGTGGGAGCCTTGCCTATATCGTGCAGCAACGCCGCCCAGCGGAGCCACAGGTCGTCGCTGGCAGCCGCCACATTGTCCAGCACCTGCAGCGAATGGGCAAAATTGTCTTTATGGCCACGGCCGTTTACCGTTTCCACACCCTTCAGCGCAGAGAGTTCCGGCAGTATGGCGTCCAGCAGCCCGCATTCGTCCAGCAGGTAGAAGCCGCGAGAAGGGGTAGCCGTCAAGAGTATCTTGTTCAGCTCGTCGGCAATGCGCTCTTTGGAGAGAATCTGCAGCCGGTCTTTATTCCGCCGCATAGACGCTATAGATTCGGGCACTATGTCAAAGCCCAGCCGGGTGGCGAAACGCACTGCCCGCAGCATACGCAGAGGGTCGTCGCTGTAGGTGGTGTCGGGGTCCAGCGGAGTGCGGATTATCTTTGCAGCGATGTCGGCAATGCCGCCGAAGGGGTCAATCAGGGTGCCGTAGTCCTCTTTCTGCAGGCTGAAAGCCATCGCATTTATGGTGAAGTCGCGGCGCTGCTGATCCTCTTCCAGAGTGCCGTCCTCTACGTGCGGCTTGCGCGAAGTGCGGTCGTACGACTCGCGGCGCGCACCCACGAACTCCACTTCAACGCCTTTGTAGCGGAACATCGCGGTGCCGAAATTGCGGAATACGGTGACCTTGGAGTGCAGTTTTGCAGCCACTTTCTCTGCCAGGGCAATGCCGCTCCCCTCTACCACTATATCCACATCGTTGTTGTCGCGGTGCATAAACCAGTCGCGCACGTAACCACCTATCACAAAGGCGCGCAGGCCAAGCGCTTCTGCCTCGGCCGAAACGGTTTTGAAAATGATGCTGTTGTTAAGGTCTATCATTCCTGGCACAATTCATCGAACGAGGGCATCCGGCTTTGCTGCAGATAGTCGCCCTGAGCGTCGCGCTTGCAAAGGTAAAAAAGTTCTCCGTTAGTAATCAGGATATACGGCACGTCCAGCACATAATTGTAGCGGACCACCTGGTCTATCACATCCATTGTGAGTTTGACCGAGGGGGCTTTGCACTCCACCAGCAGCCGGGGCTGCAGGGCGCGGTTGAAAACCACCACATCTGCACGATACTGCAAGTTGTTGTATTTGAAGCCGTATTCCACAGCAAGATGCGTCTCCGGGTAGCCTTGGCAGCGGGTCAGCACCTTGATTACGTGCTGGCGCACCTGCTCTTCGGGGGTGAGCTTTACAAACTTCTTGCGTATCGGATCGAACACCTGTTCCATAATTGCAAAGATAGAAAAAATGCGTATCTTCGAAGTCGGTATGGCTAAACAGACACAAGAAACATCGGCGCTGGCGGCGCAGCTGGAGAGGGAAATCCTTGCCGGGGACATCAAGCCGTTTTACCTGCTGTTCGGCAAGGAGCATTTCTATATTGACCGCATTTGCAATCTTCTGATGCAGAATGTTCTGCCGGAAGGCGAGCGGGACTTTGGTCAGATGGTATACTACGGCGCCGACACCACCCCCGAAGAGATTGTGAGCCACGCCCGCCAGTATCCTATGATGGCCAGCCGTCAGCTGATAGTGGTCAAGGAGGCGCAGGGTATGCGCGGAGTGGAAAAAATAGAGAGTTATTTCGATCATCTGATGCCCACCACGGTGCTTGTGATTTGCTACAAGACCCCCACCGACCCCACCAGCGGCAAAAACATAGACAAGCGCACCAAGTTCTACAAGCGTGCCGGAGAAGTAGGCGCGGTGCTGGAGTGCGAGCAGGTCAAGGAATGGAAGATTAACGGGTGGATAGAAGATTATGCCCGCAGCCTGAATCTGAAGCTGGAAGACGGGGCCGCCTCTATGCTGGCGGAAGCCTGCGGCGTGGACCTGACCAAGATAGCCCTTTCAATAGACAAGTTGCGCAAGGTGCCGGGCTGCAACGACTATCTCACCTGCGCCCTGATAGAAGAGAATGTGGGTATGAGCCGCGAGTTCTCTGCATTCGAGCTCTCCGCCGCCCTTTGCGACAAGGATGCCGCAAAGGCATATAAGATAGCGATGTATTTCGGGGAGAATTCCAAGCGATATCCCATACAGCTGGTGGTGGCCTCCCTGGCCAGCCAGTTCCTTAAGTTACTGCGCTATCACGCTTGCATCGCCGACCGGATGGACGAGGGCCAGACGGCTGCCGCCACGGGCCTCAACCCCTTCATTATGAAGCGCGACTACACCCGCTACGCACGCAAGTTCCCGCTGAAATCTTGTATGAAGGCGGTCGCTACCATCAAGGAGTTCGACTACCGCGGCAAGAGTAATGCCCGCGGCGAGGCCACCGACGCCGATATGCTCTCCGAACTTGTCTCCAGATTACTTGCTTGCTAGAAACCCGTCGCTATAAACCGTATACAGAAAACTCTCCGACGCGGGTGCCTTCGCGGCTTTCCAGGAATTCTTTAAGGCGGGTGTCGGAAATGGCGAGTTCGGTGGGTACGATGAGCACTTCGCCGCGGTGGTCGCCGGCCACGAAACCGTCTATATCCTCTTTCCAGTCGCATACGTCGCAGCCCAGATATACATCCATATTCTCGGGCCGGCGGACATAGAGGGTGTTGTAGGTGTCGCTGTCGGATGCCTTGAGGGCCTCACGGCAGACTTTTTCATATGCGGTCCATTCGTTCAGGGGCTCTATTGTGACACCTGCGGCGAAAACTGCCAGATAGATGGCAGCGCCCAGTGAAATGGCACCTTTGACCCAGCCTTTGCGGCATATTACAACTATTGCGGCGATGCTGCCCGCGGCCAGCGTGGCGGCAATGGCCAGTATGGTTTTGCAGAAGATATAAGGTGTGACAATCGCCAGTCTGAGGGCCAACGGTGCCAGAAGGTCGCGGCCGGTGGCGCGCGACATCGCAAGTATGCCGATGCCTCCCACGGCCAGAATGGCGGCCACTACAAGCAGCGCCGCCTTCTTGATAGTCTCTGCCCGTCCGTCAGTCATTTTGCCGAATTTGGGCATCAAATAGGCCATAAACGGCAATATCGGCGTCAGGTAGATGGCCAGTTTGCCGCTGAAGGCAGAGAGCATTATGAATATCACGGCGATGGAGGTCAGCAGCAGCCGGCCGAAAGAGTCGCTGCGGTCCCTTTTGGTATAGAGGAAAACCACCGCCGGAATCATCAGCAGGGTGTAGGGCAGCACGGTGTAGAGCAGGGTGGGGATGTACCACCAGAAAGGCTGCTTGTGGGTAAAGGCGTTCACCGCGCGGTCCAGAGTCTGGTGGAACAGCAGGCTGCGGATATATTCGCCGCCGCCCTCCAGCCAGGCCCCCAGTATCCAACCGCCGAAAAGCAGCAGCATCACCAGCCACTGCCGCCAGCCAAGAAACTCCGGCAGTCGCTTGAGGCTCTTCTCCAGTGCAAGGAATGCGACAATTATCAGCACTGGGGCAAAGAAGCCCACCGGACCCTTGGTGAAGAGGGCCAGGAAAATATAGAGGGGCAGCAGCCACCGGTCGGCCTTGTGGGAGCCGCGGCCGGTATACATCTTCCAGAAGGTAAACAACGCCAATACTATGAACATCGTCATCAGCATATCCATCCTCAGGAAGAAGGTCTGGATCATCACCAGCATTCCGGCCAGGAAAAAGGTGGCCGAGGCGACTCTCCAGAGGGCCGATTGTTCGCTGGAGGCCAGGCGCAGCCAGCGGTCCATAACCGCCACCGTCACGAAAGACGGAATCAGGGCGGTGAAGAGTATGGGAAGCCACATACAGGTGGAACTGCAGAACAGCCTGAAGAACATCAGCAGCCAGAAAAACAAGGGCGGCTTGTCGGTGTAGGGGATGCCCTGGTTGTAGAAGCAGAAAAAGTGTCCGCCTTCCAGCGCCTCTTCCACTATGCTCAAGTAGCGCAGCTCGTTGCTGGGCGAGGGGTCGCGCAGTATCATCATAGGCAGCACGCACACGGTCACGAATGCGAACACTGCCGCCAGAGGGTGCCGTCTGATGAGGTCTTTCATCGCTTACAGATTGTTCTCGCCGCGTTTGTAATCAACCCAGTTGCGGCGCATCCAGCGGTAAATGAAACAGTCGGTGAAGCCGCGCAGGCGGTTCCACATATTGAATTTGGATTTGCCGGCGGTGCGGCTGCGGTGGGTCACCATCACCTCTTTGTAGCATCCGCCCTCCTGCAGCATCACCAGCGCGGGAAGGAAACGGTGCATACCATTGAACATAGGCAGGCGGCGGGCATAGTCCATTCTGATGACTTTCATAGGGCATACGCTGTCGCGGGCGCCGTCGCCGGTCATTATCCGGCGGAAACCATTGCCTATGCGGCTCTGCAGTTTCTTGCGCCACCCGTCTTCGCGGCTGGAACGTACGCCGGCCACCAGCGGATATTCTGATGCGTAGGGGAGCATCAGATTGAACTCTTCGGGCACGGTCTGCAGGTCGGCGTCGGTATAGGCCATATATTCCGATTCAATGGCGTCTATGGCGGTTTTCATTGCCCCGCTGCAGCCCAGGCGCCGGGTGTGGCAGATATAGAAGAAATCGCTGTGCCGGCCGCATATCGCCTTAATCATCTCCAGGCTGCCGTCGGTAGAGCAGTCGTTTACCAGCAGCACGCACGCCTTCATCAGGCATTTGGGCAGATAGGCGGCAAGGGCTTCTTCCAGTGCCAGCAGGTTGCCCTCCTCGTTGTAAACCGGGATGGCGATGGTAAGCTGATATTCGGCGGTGCGGTTCATATTATTTTACGATGACTCTCTTGAGACGGCGGTCAATGCGGGTGAGGAGCTCGTAGGGGATGGTGCCCAGCTTATCGGCCAGTTGCAGCACGGTGGGATTATCGCCAAATACTGTTACGATATCGCCCACCTTGGCCTCGATCCCGGTGATGTCCAGCATACACATATCCATACAGATGCTTCCAATGGTGGGGGCGGCGTGGCCGTTGACCATAAACGAGGCGTTGCCATATCCCAGGCGGCGGTCCACGCCGTCGCCGTAGCCTATGCGTATGGTGGCTATCTTGCTGGGAACCTGCCTGAGAATGCCGTGGCGGCCATAGCCTATGGTGCCTTCGCTGATTTCCTTGATCTGGAGGATGGGGCATTTGAGCGATGCTACCGGTTTAACCCGGTCGCTGCCCACTGCGCTGATGCCGTACATTCCGATGCCGATGCGCACCATATCCATCTGGTACTGCGTGAAGCGCTCGGTGCCGGCAGAGTTAAGGATATGCCGCATAGGGCGGTATCCCAGCCCCGAGGCGATGTCGTCTGCCAGTTCTGTGAATAGCTTTATCTGACCCAGGGTGAAATCGTCCCACTGCGGCTCGTCTGCGGCCGCCAGGTGGGAATAAATGGACTTGACCTCCACCTCCTCGCAGCCGTAAAGGGCTTTCTTGAGCTCTGCTATATCTTCTTTTTCAAAGCCCAGCCGGTGCATACCGGTGTCCAGTTTTATGTGGATGGGGTATTTCTTTATGCCCATCGCCTTGAGTATCACCTTGAGTTTGTTGAGGTATTCGGTAGAGGGAATGCCGGGTTCCAGGTCGTATTGGATGATGTCGGAATAGCAGTCGCAGCCGGTGCTAAGGGCCAGGATGGGGGCGTTGATGCCCGCCCTGCGCAGCTTCACACCCTCCTGCAGGGTGGCGATGCCCAGATAGTCGGCGCCGGCTTCCAGCATCAGGCGGGCGAATTCCACGCCGCCGTGGCCGTACGAATTGGATTTTACCAGCACCAGCACTTTAGTGTCGGGTTTGAGAAGACTCTTGAAGTATTGAAAATTATGTAATGTGGCGCTGCGGCTTATCTCAAGCTCGGCTTGTGGAAGTCTCATTGTGTTTTAAAGCTAAATAAAGGTTACGCGAGTAGGTGAAAAAGCCCACGCTCTGCCCGATGCCCAGGACCCAGTCGTGGCGGATGATGGCGTAGGCAACGATCACTGCGGAACCTACCAGACTGATAATCCAGAACCCTGCCGGCAGCAGGCTTTCGCCCCTCTTGCGGGAATAAAAATACTGATAGATGAATCTGAAGGTGAATATTATCTGGCCGACGCAGCCAAAGATAATCAGCCAGGCAGGGATGCCTTCGTTAAGGAGCAGCCGGTCCACGGCGCCCTCCTTGAACACCATAAAGCATATCCCGGCAATGGGGAGCGCCGCCAGAACGGCCAGCAGGGGAGATCGGAGTGTCTTGTTCATAGCGTCCCATACCCCCTTTGCGTGCAGGTTCCAGATATAGATGTAATAACTGATGACCTGCCCCAGCATTATGGCAAAATCTTGCCGCAGCCAGCCGTAAATAAAGAACAGCGTGGAGGCTATCAGACTCAGCATCCAGTAGATGGTGGGGGAGGTGGCCCGCCTGGCTTTCTCCGAGATAATCCACTGGACAATCATCCGGGCCGAGAAGAGGCCCTGGGCCAGAATACCGAGAGTGTATATCAGCCAGTTGCTGTTCATAACAATAGGCGAATATACTGCAAAAAAAAGAATCGGTCAAACGCGTTGACCGATTCTTATTTCTTGTATAGGTTAATGTCCAAAATTATTTGGCAGCCTCTACAGATGCTTTACGGAAGTCCTTCATAAGCTTGCTGATGTTGAGAGCGGCTTTGCGAGCGCGGGTACCTGCAGCTTTGTTGCCTTTCTCTACCTGAGCGGCAGCGTTCTTCTGGAAGAGTTCGATTTCAGCATTGATCTGTTCAACGAGTTTTTTCATGATAATGGTTAGTTATTTGGTTAGTAATTAGATGTTTGTTGATATTTTTTGTGAAGTTATGTCAATTTTTTACAAAAAACAAAATTTTTTACAAAAAATCGGGTTTTACAATATATGAGCCGTAATAAGGGTCTTTTTCCTCGGGTTTCAATAAAAGTTTGATGCCAGATTGGTCATCTTTGACTGCCGATCTCGATTTTGTGGGAGGAAGATCGGGATATGTGCCGTTAACGATATGGTAAAGGCAGGCTGCTATATTGTCTTCTTCTGCTCCGAAATCGTGTTTTAAATCATCGGGACGTTCGTTGTCGGGAACTATGCCTGTGTCAGGTATGAGGGTCCCTTCCCCATTGGCATTATAGAAGCAAATCGGCAGGAATACATACTTCAGGTTTTTGAAGTTGCCTTTGCTATATTCGTTCCTGCTTCTGGAGTCATTAGGGTAATAGAACACGTACATACCATTGGGCTTGCCGTAAGTTACTTGTCCGACATGATGGACATTGGCCAATGGCTTGAGGCCGTTAAGCGTCATCTCGGATGCAGAGGCACTGCCACGTCCGGTAATAAAATACAGGCTTTCGAATAGTGGAGAATCCTCTGCGCATTCTACGGTCTGTTCGGAGTCTTCTTTGCTGAGTTTGTCGTTGTGGGTACGACGAACATACACCTCGCCATCCGCACTCAATGGGGCGAGGTAGCTGACCAGCAAATCACTAGCGCGGGAATCTCCGCCTCCGTTGTAGCGAAGGTCGACTATGAGAGTTTTGACATTATGCTCTTTGAAATATGCCATAGGTTCGGATATATCATCGAGCATAGACTTGCCGTTGGAATCATCGTCCGCCTTAAAACTCAAATAATTATAGTATCCGACAGGCTCAGTTAATCCAGGATAGTCCTCTACTGTGAAAATGGTCTTCTTCAAGCAAGGACGAGTTGTCAGGCTCACACTTGCGGTGATGGACCTCTCTACAGTGTTGCCATCGGTATCAATGAAGGTGAAATCCCGCGGTTCATTGGTGGGGGGCTCGTTGAAGAGCCGGTTGAAGGCGGCGGCAGACGATTCTGAAATTAGTGGCAGAAAGATACCGCCCGCCTTTTTTATCATCCAGCCACGTTTGACACCGGCATTGTCAAACGGGCCTCCGGGGTATACGTAGCGGACATATACGTTATAATCATCATTTTCGACGTACGGTTGGTCAAGACTTACACCATAGGTGCCATATACGATGCCGGCTTCGTCGGCAACATAATCCTGACCATCCATCATCCAGCTCCATCGGTCTTGCTTTACCAGAAGATCATCAAAAAAGTCGTAGATGTCGGTTTGGTAGGTATATGGTACATCGCGCATCTCCCGATACCAATAGTAGTATTCGCCAAAAATATCGTCCTTTAGGTATTTAAGGGAAGCCTCCACAGCTTTGCGCCGCTGCAGCTCGACTTCAGATATCCTATCTTCTTCTTCGGGGTTAATTTTTTCACCGCAAGAAGTTGCAGCGATTGCTGCAAATGTCAATACGGCAAGTGTCTTCAAAAAACATTTCATAATCTATTCTTTCTCTTTTGCTATTATATAGACATCCTCTCCGTCCTCCATAAAATAGTAGTTCTCTCGGGCGAACATCTCCAGGGTGTCTTTGTTTGAAGTGAGTTGTTTAATTCTTTCGTCGGTGTTCTTAATGGCCTGTCTGTAATACAGTTCCTGCTTCCTTTGCTTTCGCAGCGTGGACATACTCTGCAGCAACTGGTGCAGGCTGGTACGGCTGTTGAAGAGTATCAGCAACACAAAGACCAGCGTGGCCACGGCATACTTGTTAATCAACAACCGTGCCCAGCGGCTGCGGGCCTTAAGTGCGGCGATTTTCTCTTTTAACGTGGTGAATATCGACATATGCACAAAATTATTAAATTTGAATCGAAAATAGCAAGTTATGAAGCATTATTTGCCCGATTGGCCTCAGAGCCTGATTTTGGTTTTGGTTTTTTTTCTGGCCAGTGTGCTGGGTGCCATACCCTCTGTACTGGGAGTTGAACTGACATCCGTGACATATGCTCTGTCAATGGGCCTGACACTTTTATGGGCCTATGCCATACATCTTCGCAACAAGAAGCGCGGTTTTGTGTATGTTCCGGTTAATGAACCCCGCAAGGGCGCCTTTTCCAGTATGGTGCCGGTGTTCCTGCTGGTGATAATAGCCACACCTATGCTGGGTGCGCTGCTGGAACCCATTACCAGTCTTATCCCTATGTCTGAATGGCTTCAGTCTCTTTTTGAAAAGATGCTGGATACCAGCCGCCCGGTGGATCTGGTGATTTCTACGGTGATCCTTGCGCCGCTTTGCGAAGAGCTGCTGTGCCGCGGAATCATTTGCCGCGGGCTGCTGGCACGTGGCAAGCCCTGGTTTGCCATCATCTTCTCTGCCTTTATTTTCGCGCTGCTCCACGGCAACCTTCAGCAGGGAATCGCCGCTTTCGGCCTGGGTATCTTTATGGGCTGGGTATACTTTAAGACCCACTGCCTGTGGTGCACCATCGCCATCCACTTCACCAACAACGCGTTGTCGGTGCTGATGTCCTTCCTGTTCCCGGACCTGCCCGTCACTGCAACTTATGCCAACTTGATGCCTCACGGCCAGTATATCGCCTTGCTTGTTGCAAGCGCCGTGCTGCTGGCTGCAATAATCTATATCCTATACAGATATTACAAAGATGACCAAAGCATTATATCCTTTAAGGTTCGCCCCGCTGCAAGTGGAGAAGCGTTGGGGCGGGAACGCGCTGAAGAATAAACTGGGCAAGAAAGCCGCTCCCAGTCAGGAAGAGTCCGGAGTCAATCTGGAGAGCATAGGCGAGTCCTTCGAGCTCTATGAGTTCGGCGAAGACTACAGTTCTATGATCACCAACGGCTTTCTGGCCGGCAACGACCTGTATTCTATACTGGAAACATACCTTGGCGACCTGGTGGGAGACAATATCTACGAGTTTTTCGGAAATCAGTTCCCGCTGCTGGTAAAATATCTGAACGTGGAGGGGCGCCTGTCGGTACAGGTTCATCCCACCGACGAGGTGGCAGCAGAGCGCTATGACTGTCTGGGCAAGAACGAATTCTGGTATGTGGTGGACGCCAAGCCCGACGCCAAGATATATATGGGCCTGAACCGCGACAGTTCGGCAGAGGAGTTTTATGCAAAATGCAAGGACGAAACCGTCCCCGAGCTGATGAACATCTATCATCCGAAGCCGGGCGACTGCTTCTATATCAAGGCCGGCACAGTGCACGCTGCAGAAGGCGGCATTGTGATTGCTGAAATTCAGGAGAACAGCGACGCCACGCTGCGCCTGTATGACTGGGGGTTTGAAAACAACCCCGCCACCCGCCGCGCCATCCACCTGGACGAAGCCATCGACTGCATAGACTACGAAAAATACAAGGCCACCGAGCTGTTCCGCCCGGCTTCTATGGCCCGCGGCACTGTGTGTGACTGCAAGTGGTTTACAATCAATATCCTTCCTCTTAAAGAGCGTTATGAGGCCGACCCGGAGAACTTCAACAGTTTCGTGCTGTATATGTGCATCTCGGGCGCCGCAACGCTTCAGTGGGAGGGCGGCAAAGAAGAGATTGCTGCCGGCGATACCATTTTGATTCCCGCGGCTATGGGCGCCTACAACTTCACTCCAAAGACAGAAGGCACCTCCCTTATGGAGACCTTCATCCGCAAGATAGAAGAAGACAAAGACGAATATCTGGAAAAATAACCGTTATGGCAGATTCCACCAGACTTGATAAATACCTGTGGTCCATCAGGGTATTCAAGACACGCAGCGACGCCACCGATGCCTGCCGTGGCGGCAAGATTCTGGTAAACGGCCAGGATGCCAAGCCTTCGCGCGAGGTCAAGGCGGGCGACATCATCCTGGCCCGCAAAGGCCCGGTGCAGTATAAATACCGGGTGCTGCAGCCCATAGACCGCCGTCAGGGTGCCGCCCTGGTGAGCCAGTATGCAGAGAATCTTACGCCCGAGAGCGAGCTGGCAAAACTCCACGCTCCCCACGAGTCGTTCTTTGTGACGCGCGACCGCGGTGCCGGAAGGCCCACAAAAAAAGAGCGCCGTCAGATGGACACTCTTTATTCTGCTTTGGAAGATGAATTCTCTTCTGAAGATTTTGACTGATTCTGTTCCGGCTGGGGCGGGGCTTTGCGGTTGAATTTGGTCATAGCCCTGTCGGGCCCTTCCAGTACAAAGCATTTGATGGCCTCGGTTGCCGCAGTGAGCACCTGTGGGAGGATGCGTTTCTCTTCCAGCATCAGCTCGCTTAGCACAAAATCTATCTGGCCGCCGGGGGCAAATCCGTTTCCGATGCCCAGTCTCAGACGGGCGTACTGGTTTGATATCAGGTGATAGTCAATGCTCTTGAGGCCGTTGTGACCGCCGTCACTGCCGCTTTTGCGCAGGCGCATAGTGCCGAACGGCAGGGCCAGGTCATCTACCACAACCAGCAGATTCTCGGGGGCGATGTTGTATTTGTGGACCCAATAGGCTACCGCCTTGCCGCTTAGGTTCATATAGGTGGAGGGCTTCAGCAGGTGCAGGGTGTTGCCCTTGAGCTTCATCTCCGCCAAATCTCCATAGCGTTGGGTAGAAAAAACAACATTGGATGCCGCAGCAAGGGCATCCAATGTCATAAATCCCATATTGTGCCTGGTCAGAGCATACTCGGGGCCGATGTTTCCAAGACCTGCGATGAGGTATGTCTGAGCCATTGCAACGGTTTATTTGTGCACTACTCCTGAGCAGCCTCTGAAGACTCGCCCTCTGCAGCTGCAGCAGCTGCGTTGCGGGTAGACAGGCAAGATACGATGATGGTAGCCTTGGGGTTGACAATGGAAATCTTGTCAAACTTGAGGTCACCGGCAGTGATGCGCTTGCCAATTGCGAGAGGAGTTACGTCTACAGTGAGTTCATCGGGCAGGTCATTGATAAGACCGCAGATTTTCAGTTTGCGACGGCTCACCTGGAGCTTACCGCCGGCGCGAACGCCTGCTGAATTACCGGTGATGATCACGGGAACCTCTACTACAACGGGTTTCTTATCGCTAACGGCCAGGAAGTCTGCGT
The DNA here is from genome assembly GCA_017428035.1 of Bacteroidales bacterium. GTDB lineage: Bacteria > Bacteroidota > Bacteroidia > Bacteroidales > UBA932 > Equibacterium. Next base: position 15,254 of record JAFRRR010000041.1, read on the forward strand.
GCAGAGCCCTGTCGTTTACGGGATGATACTGAACAGCGTGAAGGAGGGCGGTGTGCTTGGTACCGTCAATGTCCAGATCCACGATGTGGCAGTAAGGAGTGTCAGTGAGAGTTTTGAGAGCCTTCTCTTCAACTGAGAAAGCGGTGTTCTCTACGCCATTGCCATAAACTACGCAAGGGACTTTGCCTGCAGCGCGCACTTCGCGAACGTCAGCTTTGCGGCCAAAAGTTCTTTTGGAACCGGAGAGTGTAAGATGTTTCATTAGTGTTTGATTTAAAATGTGTTACTCAGTTTGCGACCTAGGGACGCAAACCCCATTGCACCAAAATGCCCCGGGCATTTTTTAACGGGACGGCAAAGATATAAAAAATATTTTATTCTACGACTACTACTTTCTGATTCCAAGCAAGTTGCTTGTAATAGTCGTTGAGGTTGACATACCTTGAATCCGGGATGTAGCAGCTGAGGCCGCTGTAACGCTCTATCTTTAGCCCGATGAATTCCTTTGTGGTAGCCTTGAAGGGCACGGCTCTCCCCAGCTGAGAGCTGAACCTTGTATATTGGTCTTCTGTTGCAAACTGCCTGAAATAGTCCGCCAGATCAAAGTTGTAATCGTATTTATTGTTGTAGAAATAGTGCTGGACTTTCATCCTTTCCACACTTTCCATCTGGCTGCGGCGGGTGGCGGCTATTTCTGCGCATATATCCGACAGGGCATCCAGCTCGCTGCACTTGATAAGGGCTATGGTGCCCGACTGCAGGGATCCTGTGCCGGATTGGTAGAAGTCGTAATACTGCTGGCAGAGAAATCTGTAGCCCGCCTCGTTGGGGCTCTTGAACACCTTTTCGGTGATGTTGTTGTATACGAATCCGTACGCCAGAATCTCGGTGGGCGACGCCATAATCCAGTCGCAGCAGTCGCGCAGCTCGTAGGCAACCTCCACTGCCGACATCAGGCAGCAGTCCAGCAGCATAACATTCCAGTGATACTTGCCTGTGACGCGGGCAAAATCTATTATATCAAGCTCGTCTCCTGTGGGTTTGTCGCGCCCGATGGACTCTATGCTATTCAGTTTCGAAAGAGAACTGATGCCGGAATCCTCCGGACCCTTGCGCATCTGGGAGAGCGAGAAGGACTTGTCTGTAGGCGATGAAAAATAGCCTATCGGCAGCCACGCGGTGCCGTGAGACGAAAACAGAAGGCTCCTGTATGTGGGAGAGCAGTAGTCTTCTGCGATCTCCAGAACCTCAGCAAAAGAGGCAGGGTCGCAAGCGTTGAAATCGGAGTCGAAAGAGGCCACAATCTCGCTGACCATATTGCCGGAATTGTTCTTGTAATACCTTGTAAGGGTCGCATCTGCACGCTTTGTGGCAGTGTTGTAGTCAATGCCCTGGTAGAACACCAGCAGCACGTCGTCAGAAGATTGCTTTGCCGGGATATATCCGTCCAGCATATCCGTGACGTTGCCTTGGGCAAAATTGTGAATGACCTGATCTGTGGCGGCTATATACACCAGGAACAGATGCTTCTGCTTCTCTGTTTCGTGCGGGTTGCAGCAGCAGGTAAGCAGAATAAGTACCGTGGCCAGAAGTATATTCAGCGCTCTTTTCATTGTGTGCAAAATTACAAAATATTGTCTTTCAAGCAATATTTGTGCCCGCCGCACATACTGTCAATAATGGCGGCGGCCTCTGACGTGAAGCTGGCAGAAGAGAAGAACTGCCACTCTCCGGGCCTTCTGGGAGTATCCCTGTACACCTTTACGGCCTGGCGGGCCACTGCCGGGGCGGGGTTCACCACCTTGGCGCGTCCGTCGCAGATTTTCTCTATTTCCTCTGCCAGAAAAGGGTAGTGGGTGCATCCCAGCACTATATGGTCGGCACCCGCTTCCAGCATCGGGTCAATATAGTCGTGAAGCAGTTTTATGGTTTCACTGTCGTGGATTCTACCGCTTTCCACCGCCTCTACCAGGCCGTAGCCGACCTGCTCTATCACCTTGATATTGCCCTGCCCCGCAGTGTAGTGCTCCAGAGTCTTGTGGTAGAGCTCTCCGGTGAATGTCACCGCCGTGGCCAGCACCCCCACCACGCCGGAGCGGGTGTTCAGGATGGCGGGTTTTATGGCGGGTTCCATCCCCACGAATGGGATGTCAAATGTCTCGCGCAGATGGCTGATGGCGGCGGCAGTGGCGGTGTTGCAGGCCACCACAATCATATCGGCTCCCTGATCTATAAGGAAACGGGAGACTTCGGCGGCGCGTTCGCGCAGGAAATCCTTGCTCTTGAGGCCGTACGGGCAGTATTTGCTGTCGGCAAAATAGAGATAGTCCCGCTTGCCGCGCTGTGCAATCAGTTCTTTAAGGACAGTGAGTCCGCCCAATCCCGAGTCATATACGCCTGTCATAGTTTCAATCTGGCTGATATAGAATATGTGTTTGCCGCCGACAGCCAGGCGGCACCGATGTCAAAGATAGTGCTTTGGAAGAATATTCCAGCGGAAAAGTATGTAGGAAGTGCCGTCTCTTTGGTGCAGATGTGGGCACCGAAGCGTGCAGAAATCATCTTGTTATATTCGTAACCGGCCCCCACGCTTGCCAGGAATGCGCCTGTGGACGGCATTGCTCCGGCATCGGCGGCCATCAGCACGCCGTGTTTGCCGCTTATGGAGATGGCCCCGGACAGGCCCGCCTTGAAGGTTGTGGGCAGGGGATAGGCTCCATAGCCGTAGTCCAGCGCGGCGCCTATATTCTCTGCGGCTATACCTGCCCGGAAGGAGTCGCTGATCATATAAATTACCCCCACGTCGGCAGCAAAACCTTTGGCAGGATTGGCCTCGGTGAGTGACGACCGTATCATTTTGCCCTCCGCGTGAATATTCAACCGCTTCAGAGGGTTGTAGCTGAGAAGCAGGCCGGCGCACATCTCGCCGGGCTGGAACGTCCCCTTGGGCTGGCCGTTGTCGCTGTAGAGATTCATCTCTCCCATATTGTTGGAGGTGTACTCCAGCCCTATAGCAAGGCTCTCCACAATCCTGACCCGGGCTTCGATGTTGGTCAGGTTATAGCCTATTCCGTCTGTCTGCCACAAAGTCTTGCCTATCCCGGCCTCGAACAGCGTCTCTTTGATTGGCAGCAGCGATGCGTCAGCGACGTGCGCCCCGCCCAGAGCCTGCTGGCCGGCATCCATACGGATGGTCACGAAAGGCACCGCCTGCGCCATAACCTGCAGCGTAGACATCAGTGCAATGACTATTGTGACAAGGCGGCGCATCATAGTTTGACTATTTTTCTGGTCAAAGATTCACCGGAGGTGACGGTGGTGACAAGATATGCCCCCGCAGTATGACCCGAAAGGTCTATCACAGCCGCTTCAAACGGCGATATCGTGAGCGTTTGGTTGTAAATCTCGCTGCCGGCTGGGTTCAGGATGGTTACCTGCACAGTCTCCACGGCGCCGACCCTCAGGTACAGCTTGCCGTCGGTGACGGGGTTGGGGAAGAGCTCCACGGCCAGGGACTGGTCCCGCACCAGCACCTTGAATGTGCAGGAGACGGATTCTCCCCGATAGTCGGCGGCTGTTACCGATACGGTGGCATAGCCATACTGCTGGGGAACAAGACGCAACTCTCCGTCATTCACCAAAGTCTTGAGCACACTGGGATTGTCGGTCTGAACAGAATAGAAAAGCGTCTCTGAATCAGAGTCGGAGAAATACCTGTCAAGCGGCAATGTCCCGGCCTGGCCGCCGGCGATAATCATATCCTCTATGTGCTGATCCTGCTGCGGGGCGTGATTTGCAAGCACGGTGTAAGGAACTGTGAGCGAGGCCTCATTGCCGTCGGGGTCACGGGCGGCCAGGGTAAAGGAATAATTGCCCGGATCGGAGGCTGTGCCCTTTATGGTGACGGTCACCGTCTCATCTTTCTGGCTCATAGATACCACATTCCGGTTAGAGGAGACAAGGGTTGTCGTGACCTGGTCGCCGAAGGGGTCTTTTACCGTGAAATCAAGCGAGAGGGTCTCGTGTGAATGGATAATCAAATTATCGATTTCTTCAGACGGCTCAATCGTGGGCGCAAGGTTGCTGTTTGTTGTAACGGAAGAAGTCTCGGTGGTGGCGGTGCGGTTGCCGTATTCGTCGTAAAGGCAGAAAGCTATGTAGTATCGGGTGTCATATTCCAGGCTGCCGATGGTCACGCCAAAGGGACTCTGGCCGCATTCGCTGCGGATGGGGCAATCAATAAAGTCAACCCCGTCTGTAGAAGTAAAAGGCTCTGTGCTGTAATAGATTCTGGCACCGGACACCCAACTGTTTCCGCTTCCGGTTGCGGAGGCGGATATCACGGCGTCTATGTTTGCTCCGCGCACGGTGGTTGTAACGGCGGATATTTCAAACTGAGCGCTGCCCGAATTGCCTGAGATGGCATCTCCGGCATTTATCAGGCCTATCCCTGGATATTTATGGGTGTTGTATTCCGATATGTCGGTGGTGTGGCAGAGGATTATATCCAGAAGATTATCGCGGGTGAAGCCTTCGCCGCCGAGGTTGGAAACAATAAGCGCCGCCACTCCGGCCACGTGGGGTGCCGCCATTGAGGTGCCGCTGAACCAGATGTAGTCGTTGTCTATCATCGTGCTCAGAATCTCAAAGTCGTCGTCCCCGCCCGGTGCGGCTATGTTGACCCAGTTGCCGTAGTTGGAATAGGCCGCCAGCCTGAAGTCGGCCCCCAGGGCGCTTACGGCCAACACTTCTTCGTAGCAGGCGGGGTATACCTTGCTGCCGCTGTGCTCGTTGCCGGCGGCAAAAATCACCAGCCCTCCTTTCATGGGGCCAGTCTGGTTGCCCTGCCGGTCGCAGCCGGCGTATTTGTTGAAATAGTCTATCACCGATTTTGTGCTGGAGGGCAGATAGTCGGTGTCGTCGTAGTCCCAGCTGTTCTGGCAGATCACGGCGCCGTGGTCGGCCGCCCACTTGATGGCCTGAATGTCGTCGCCGCTGTCGTCAGAGTCCTGATTGAATATCTGGCAGCTCATCAGCTTCACGCCAGGGACCCCGGCCGCAGCGTCACCGCCCGCAATGCCGCACACTCCAATGCCGTTGTTGTTCACTGCGGCGATGGTGCCCGCCACGTGGGTGCCGTGCTCTTCGGGAGTGACTCTGTAGTTGTCGTTCAAGAAGTTATAGCCGTATACCCGGTCGCCGGTCTGCTCCGGATTGCGCCACATATTGTCCGCAAGGTCTTCGTGCCTGAAGTCGATGCCGCCGTCCACCACGGCCACCACAACGTCGCCGCGGCCGCAGATGCCCTGTTGCCAGACGGGCAGCACATTCACGTCGCAGCCCTGGCGGATGTTGCCGCTGCCGCCTTTGTTTATATAATGCCACTGGTCGGG
>JAFRRR010000042.1 GCA_017428035.1 Bacteroidales bacterium
CAAAAGGGCCGACCTGATACTTACAAGGCCGGGCTGGGACCTTACCAAAATGGTATACCTGCACCAGACGCCATATATCCGTCAGGTGTATCTGGCCGGAGAGCCTCTTTAACTTAGCAGATTCTCTTCCCGGCAATAGTCAATCGCGCGATTGATGTAGTGCAGGAACGGAGTGGCTGACTTGAAGATTTTCAGGACGTTTTTCTTCAGGTTGGGGGAGAGTATGAAATCATCGTCCAGCATCTTCACCAGACAGAAGTTTCTGAGTTTCAGGTATTCGGCATCAGGGCTGTCTGCCGCAAATCCGGCAGGGACCTTTTTCAATGCGCTTTCCCTCTCCAGTTCCAGGCCGGGGGCGACATCGGAGAGTATCCTTCTGAAATCGCCGCCGCCCATAGAAATATCTTCGCGCAGAATCTTAAGCACTTTGGGCTCGGTGTAGTAGTTGCCAACGGCCAGCAGGTGGTCGCCGCTGCCGTCTATGTGGAAATAATAACCGCTGTAGCCCGACTTTTTGCCGCCGCGGCACACATATATGCCCATATGGGTCTTGTAGGGACTCTTGTCTTTTGAAAAGCGCACGTCGCGGTATATCCGGTAGGTGCAGTCGGCAACCGACAGCGGCCCCACCGTATCGTCAAAACTTCGGATTCCATCTATCAACTCTTCTGCAAAAGCGCTTATTGTGTCCTTTGCCTGCAAATAATCCGCCTTATGGGCGTCAAACCACGGCTTCTCGTTGTTCAGCAACAAATTGCGCAAAAAATCAAGTACCTGTTTCATACTATACAAATGACGACGTTAGCAGGCGAGTTCACCTGGCGACAGGTCAATTGAGAGTAGATTATAGTCGGTTCTCTATTCCCACTCTATGGTGCCTGTCGGCTTCGGAGTGAGGTCGTATAGCACGCGGTTCACACCGGGCACCTCGGTCACGATGCGCTGGGTAATGTGGTGCAGCAGCGGGTAGGGGATCTCTTCTATTGTGGCGGTCATTGCGTCGCGGGTGTTCACGGCACGGATAATCACCGGCCAGTCCCAGCTGCGCTTACCCGCTTTGACACCGGTGGACTTGTAGTCGGGAACCACTGTGAAATATTGCCATACTTTGCCCTCAAGGCCATTCTTGGCAAATTCTTCTCGCAATATGGCATCGCTCTCGCGCAGAGCCTCCAGGCGGTCACGGGTTATGGCGCCGGTGCATCTTACGCCCAGGCCGGGGCCGGGGAACGGCTGGCGGAACACCATATTATCCGGCAGGCCAAGTTCTTTGCCTACCACGCGGACTTCGTCTTTAAAGAGAAGTTTGATGGGCTCTACAAGCTCGAACTGAAGGTCGTCGGGAAGACCGCCCACATTGTGGTGGGATTTTACCGGACCGGACTCCACAATGTCGGGATAGATGGTGCCTTGTGCCAGGAAACTGATGCCCTCCAGCTTGCGGGCCTCCTCTTCGAACACGCGGATAAACTCGGCGCCTATGATCTTGCGTTTCTGCTCGGGATCGGCAACGCCGGCAAGTTTGTTAAGGAAACGGTCGGTGGCATCGACATATACCAGGTTGGCGTCCAGTTCGTCGCGGAACACGCGCACCACCTGCTCGGGCTCGCCCTTGCGAAGGAGGCCGTGATTGACGTGGACAGAAACCAGCTGCTTGCCCACTGCCTTTATGAGCAGCGCAGCAACTACAGAAGAGTCTACGCCGCCCGAGAGGGCCAGCAACACCTTCTTGTCGCCAATTTGAGCGCGGAGCTCTTTAATCTGTTCATCAATGAATTTCTTTGCCAGAGCGGGAGTAGTGATGCGCTCCATATCGGCGGGACGGACGTTTCCAGTAGCCATAGTGTATTTCGGATTCTAAAGGGTTTATTTTGAAGCAAAGTTATGATATTATTCCTAAATTAGTGCTATGAAATTCAAGCATACGCACCCACTCTTTTTATTTATCCGCTGGTCTGGATAGCCGATATTGCAGAAGAATTAAAGGCCAAGGCCATAGAACTTGGCATCGAAGGGCCATATACCTCCTGGTGGCATATGTTCGGATGGAACACCTTCGGCATTTTGCTGCTGGGCCCGGCCGTAGCCACCGCCCTTTTTTTCAACACCCTGAACAAGATAGAAACCAAATTGAATAGATATGAACGTATTGATGATTAACGGAAGCCCGCGCAAGAGCGGGAATACCTCCATAGCGCTGTCCGAGATTGCTGGACAACTGGAAAAGCTTGGGATAGAAAGTGAAATAGTGTGGATCGGCAATAAGCCGGTGCGCGGCTGCATAGCCTGCAACAAGTGCAAGAACAACCCTGGAGCCTGCATTTTCAACGACGATATATGCAACGAAATATCGGCCAGGATGAACGCGTCCGACGCACTGATAGTAGGATCTCCTGTATATTGGGGACAGCCTAACGGAGCTGTGCTGTCTGTGGTCCAGCGGATGTTCTATTCCAACGGCGCCGCCTTCCGCGGCAAACCAGCTGCGGCAGTGGCAGTATGCCGCAGGGGCGGGGCGACGGCCGTCTTCCAGTCCTTGAATATGCCCTTCCAGATGATGAATATGCCTGTGGTGACATCACAATACTGGAATATAGTTTATGGCCGTGAAGCGGGCCAGGCGTCGCTGGACACAGAGGGTCTTCAGACAATGCGAACACTGGCCAACAATATGGCATCCCTGCTTAAGGCCACTGGCGGCAAGCCGCTGCCCGGCAGCGACGAGCCCTGGGCCCCGATGCATTTCATCAGATAGATTCAGTTTTATATTGTACCTTTGTAAAGAAATTTACGAAATGGCATATAAAACAGGAAAAATACTGGTCGTAGACGACAATCTGGGCATCCGCCGTGCGCTGGAGATTTTGCTGCCGGTGCATTTTGCCCAGGTTAAGACCATACCGTCGCCAGCCACTATTGTGTCTACTTTAGAGCAGTTCAGGCCGGACGTGGTGTTGCTGGATATGAATTTCGACACCAGCATAAACACCGGAGGCGAAGGCCTTTACTGGGCCGGGGAAATCAAGCAGATTATGCCCGAAGTGGAGGTGGTGCTGTTTACAGCCTACGCCGACATTGCGCTGGCTGTAGAAGGGATGAAAAGGGGCGCCTTTGATTTCATAGTTAAGCCTTGGGAAAATGACAAACTGATAGAAGTGCTTAAAGCGGCCCGTGACAAAGCCCTGAAGGCAACGAAGCGAGACATCCAGGCTACGGTTCCGGCAAATGACAATCCAATGTTCTGGGGCACATCCAAGTCTATGGCGGCAATCCGCAAAACCTTGGACAAGATAGCCCCCACAGACGCGACCGTGCTCATTACAGGCGAGAACGGCACCGGAAAGGATGTCCTGGCGCGGGAGATTCACTCGCACAGCCTCCGGAGCGGGAAGCCTATGGTGGCTGTTGATGCAGGCGCCATCACCGAAACTCTTTTCGAAAGCGAACTGTTCGGCCACGTGAAAGGCGCTTTCACAGATGCGCACACAGACCACGCCGGCAAATTTGAACAGGCCGACGGCGGCACGCTTTTCCTGGACGAAATAGGGAATATCCCGCCCCACCTTCAGGCAAAGCTGCTCCGCGCCATACAGAACCGGAGCATTGTAAGGGTTGGCGGCAGCGAATCCCGGCCCGTCAATATCCGCCTGATTTGCGCAACCAATATGAATCTGGAGCAACTGGTTGCAGAAGGGCGCTTCCGTGAAGATTTGTATTATCGAATCAATACCGTCCACATTGCCCTGCCGCCGCTTAGGGAACGTAAAGAAGACATTGTCCCGCTGGCACAGCTTTTCCTGGACCGGATGGCAAAAAAGTATCACCGGCCTTTGACCGGAATCACGCCGGAGGCGGCAGAACTGCTCAAGGCACAGCGCTGGAGCGGCAATATCCGTGAACTGCAGAATTGTATTGAGAAAGCGGTGATCCTCTCCGAAGGCGACGAACTCTCGGCAAAGGATATCCAGCTGGATAGGGCTTCGGCTCCATCCGTAACAACCATCAAGGCCGTCAGTGAGGCTGAAGAAGAACTGCTTGTCCGGGACGCTATGGACCGCACGGGCGGGAACATCTCCGCAGCAGCAAAGATGCTGGGCGTGAGCCGGCCGACCCTGTATGCCAAATTGAAAAAATACGGACTATGACCTTTACTGTCTGGCATATAGTAGGGGCGTGCGCCATCGTCGCGGTTGCTGCGGCGGTGATTGCCTCTGCCAGGACCAGACGTAAAGACATCAAAAAGGTTGCATATATGATGGACGCCCTGGAAGACGGCGAGCTTAACTTCCGCTTCCAGGACAAAAACAAGTTCAACCGCACTCTCAACCGCATCCGGACCATATTTGAGAAACAGCGGCAGGCGCACGAGCAGGATTCCTGGACCAAACTGATCAGGGTCCTCACGCACGAGATTATGAACACTGTGTCGCCAATCTCATCTCTTTCCGATGCAATGGCCAAGTCGGTGAACGAGAAAGGGGAGAGTGAAATGGACATCAAGGCCGGTTTGGAAACCATCTCTGACTCTTCCAAGAAACTGATAGATTTTGTGCAGACCTACCGGCAGCTCTCCGGGGTGGCCAAGCCAATACGCAAGGCTCTTGACCTGAAAGAGCTGATAGACAATGTCATAGCCTTGAACAGCGAGTATGCGGCCAGTTGTGGTGCCACCTGCAAATACTATCCAGAGTCAGATGATCTGATGATTTATGCCGATGAAGGACAAATCTCACAGATTCTCATCAACCTGATAAAAAACGCCCTGCAAGCCGGCGCCAAAAACATTGTAATTACCGCCAAAATGGGGAAGGAAGACGACACCATTGTCAGGGTTGCCAACGACGGCGAGCCAATACCGGTGTCCGCACAGGAGCAGATTTTTATTCCTTTCTTCACCACCAAGAAAGACGGTTCGGGTATTGGTCTATCGCTCTCACGCCAGATTATGCGCAACCACAACGGCACAATAGAGCTGGTGGGCAGCGACGACAAACAGACTGTTTTCGAAATTAGATTCAGGTAGGCAATCTGTAAACTGTAAAGCAAAAAGTGTAAAGGAGTGTAAAGACCTTTACACTTTTTTATTTTCCCAAAAAAACTTTTCTTATTGACAATCAGCTAATTAAGTCCTTTGGCACGATGAATGTTTTTTCTTCGTGCGGTTAAACTTATTATTCTATGAAACGATTTTTCATAAGCTTACTTGGTATGATGGCAGTGGTCTCCGCTATTGGGGCGGAGACCCCGGAGCAGGGGAGTAGCGCTGCAGTTATGACCCTGCACGACTGTATGGACTTCGCCATCTCCAATTCTACAAAGATCCGCATCCAACAGGCTGCTACGGGCGATGCGCAGATTGCCCGAAGAGATGCTGCGCTGGCGCTGTTCACACCGCAGATAAATGCACAGACATACGCCTACTACAACTTTGGCCGCAGCATCGACCCGCAGACAAATACATATTTCAACACAACCTCGTTCCATAACAACTATGGAGTGAGCGCCGGCTACGACTTGTTTGATGGTTTCAAAGCGGTGAACAATTACAAAATATCCAAAACCGGAATGCTGATTGCCGATTCGCAGGAGAAGCAGGTAGAAGCCGACATCTGCCTGGCAGTGATGGAGGCTTACTATAATGTTGTCTATTACAAGCATTTGGTGGATGTTTACCGGGAGCAGGCCGCGGTTGCAGAACAGACCCTCGCCAAAGCCAAGCGGCAGGAAGAACTTGGCCAGAAGGGACACGCAGACGTGATTCAGATGGAGGCCGACCTGGCCGACCGCCAGTACGACCTTACGAACACATACAATATGTACTGTGACCAGAAAATGACCCTCGCCGACCTTATGTTCTGGCCGGTGGACGAGGAACTGGAAATCAATACCGAGATGCCCGATTTGGTAGGACATAACCCAGACACCGTAGATAGCGGCCTTACCGGGAATCTCACCGCCGACGAGGTGGTGGACTTTGCCCTGGAGCATAATCCGAGCATCAGGATTGCCGGCTGGCAGCAACAGAACGCCAGGCGCGAGCTGAATACCGCCAAGTGGCAGGTATTGCCTTCTGTGGGTCTGTATGCAGGCTGGAATACCAGCTATTACACCTATCAGGGAGCTACCACCAGTCCCTTCGCCGATCAGTTCAGAAACAATGGCGGAGAATATGTAGAGCTGTCGGTATCAATACCCATCTGGAATCGTCTGGGAAAGAATTCTGCCATCGCAAAAAGGCGGCATGCCCTGGATAAGGCAACGGCAGAGCTGGACCAGAAGCGCCGTGATGTAGAGAGCGAGGTGCGCAGGGCCGTCCAGGACCGGAACGGTGCCGCCACCGCATATGAGCAGGCGCAGCACAAAGCCGAGGTGCAGGCCGAGGCCTACTCGCTGAATCTCAAGAAACTGGAACAGGGACTCATCTCCCCGCTGGAGTTCCAGACCGCAAACATTAATTATCTGAAGGCCAAGGCCGACGAGATGAACTCTCTTTTCAAATATCTCATAAAACAGGCAGTGGTCCGTTATTACAATGGTGTTGAATATATAAATCAGTAAGATACTATGGATAAGATCATCGAAAAGAAAACCGGTTGGCGCGCAGCATTCACAAAAAAGGCTCTGCCCTGGTGGCTGGGAGCGCTGCTGCTGGCGTTTGTGATTTACCTGATTGCAAGGCCCAACAACAAGACCCTGCGGGTGGACAAGGATACCGTGACCATCTACAATGCGGTCAAAGGATAGTTTAACGATTATATCCGCATCAGCGGCCGTGTGCAGCCTATGACAACCATCCAGCTGAGCCCTCAGGAAGGAGGCATCGTAGAGCGTATTCTTATAGAAGAAGGCTCTACGGTCAAAGCAGGCGATGCCATCCTGGTGCTCAATAACGACAATCTGGACTTGCAGATCCTGAACTCCGAGGCCGAACTGGCCGAGAAAGAAAACATCC
>JAFRRR010000043.1 GCA_017428035.1 Bacteroidales bacterium
CATACCCACTGAACTTGATCGGGTTAGGACCCGCGTAAAGGAAACATTATGAAAAAACTATTGATGGCTGTTGCGGCTTTTCTGCCGCTGTGCGCCGGCCTGATGGCGCAGAATGTTGACAATTCCGCAATTTTTTCTGTAGAAGACGACCAGTTGATGTCCGCGCTGGACAGCATTGTGGTGTCGGCCAGCAGGGTCGATGCCAAGAGTCCGGTGGCCTATAGCGAGCTGGACAAGCGTCAGATCGCCCTTCAGAATCCTACCTCTTCGCTGCCAATGATGCTTAACCTTCAGCCATCCGTGGTCAGTATGAACGAGGGCGGCACCGGTCTGGGCTATTCCAAAATCCGAGTGCGCGGCGCCGACCCCAGCCGCACAAACGTTACCCTGAACGGTATTGCATATAACGATGCCGAGTCTCAGGAGGTATTTTGGGTGAATCTGCCTTCGCTTAGCGGAATGCTCTCTTCTGCCCAGTTGCAGCGCGGTGTGGGCAGTTCCACCAATGGGGTAGGAGCTTTTGGAAGTAGCCTTAACCTGGTGTCGGCGCTGCCGGCTATCAAGCCCTATTGCGAAATAGAACTCGCCGGAGGGTCGTTCTTTACCGGTCTGGGCAGTGTAAAGGCGGGCACTGGCCGCACGAAGCACGGCTTCAGTTTTGACCTCGGCTACAACTACAACCGGACCGAGGGCTATATCCGCAATGCTTATGCGCGCCTGCATTCCCTGATGGCTGTGGGCAGCTGGTATGGAGACCGCAGCAGCGCCAAGATTGTGTATATCGCCGGCCGTCAGCGGACTGGCATAACCTGGAACGGCATCAGTGCAGAGGAGATGGCAGCCGACCGCCGTTACAATTCGGCGGGTGAATATTATGATGCCGACGGCAATATGCACTACTACGACAACGAGACCGACAATTACATACAGCACAATCTGCAGGGTATTTACTCGATAAACCTTGCGCACAACCTCTATGCCAGCGCAACGCTTCACTACACCAACGGAAACGGCTTCTACGAGCAGTACAAAGACGACAAGAAGATGAGCAGCTTTGGCCTGGACGCCGATATAATCAGCGATGTGGTGCGCCGTACCCATCTCTTCAATAACCTCTATGCCGGCAGCCTGAATATCAAATACGAGACTTTCAGAGGCCTGGCGCAGGCAGGTTTCAACTATTCACTCTACGACGGCGACCATTTTGGTACTCTCAAGTGGGTGGATGCGATGCCCGATGTGGATACCAAACGCCATTACTACGACAACAATGGCCTCAAGAAGGATGCCGCCGCCTTCATTAAAGGCGCCCTTTATCTTTTCGATGGTTCCCTGAATATTTATGGTGATACCCAATGGCGCCATATAGATTACAAAATGGTTGGATATGATCCCGATACAGGAGACCTCGACCACGATTTCCATTATGATTTTCCCAATGCCAAGGCAGGCGCCACCCTGAGTCTGGGGCGTTTCAGCAATCTTTACGCCTCCGCTGCCCTGGCCAATAAGGAGCCAACCCGCAGCGATATCAAAGATGCCATAACAACCGGCGACGAGATCAAGCCCGAACGTCTCTGGGATTTCGAGTTTGGCTACCGCTTCAACTCCAGCCGTCTCTCCTTTGCCGTAAATGCCTACCTTATGGAATATCAGGACCAACTGGTAGAGAGCGGCAAGATTTCCAGCAGCGGCTATATGATCAAGAAGAATATCCCGGACAGCTATCGCCGCGGTATCGAGCTGTCCTTGGGCTGGAAGATAATAGAGAGCCTGCGCCTGGATGCCAATACGACCCTCAGCCGCAACAAGATTGTCGCAGACGAAGGGCTTCTGGACCTGATGCTTTCGCCTGGCTATATCGGAGCATATTCCCTCCAGTGGGATGCTGCCAAATGGCTGACTCTGACCCTTGCCGACAAGGTAGTGGGCAGGCAGTATTTCGACAACACTTCCAATCCGGAGCACATGCTCGATGCCTACAATGTTCTCAATTTCGGCGCCGTGTGCAGCTTCGGACCCTTCAAAGTGTCGGGCTACGTGAACAACCTGCTCAATAGCAAGTACATCGCCGATGCCTGGGCCTACGGCGACGACTGCGGGTACTTCCCGGCCGCACCCATCAACGGCCTGCTCAAGCTTAGCTACAGGTTTTAGGACTTCGAGTATTTTTTGCGATAGTTCTGGGGCGTTATATCCATAGTCTCTTTAAAGATGCGGTAAACGCTCCGGACGTCGTTATATCCGGCTTCAAGCGCGAGATCAAGCAGGCTTTTATCTGTAGATATCAGTTGGCTGGCTATCCAGTTTACCTTCTTGTCGGTAATGAATCTGTGTATAGTATTGCCCGTCGCAGCCTTGAATTTAAGCTCCAGTTTGCGTCTTGACATGTGCGCGATAAAGGCTAAATCATCGACTGCAAGGGGGGATGTGACATGGTTTTCAATGTATTCTACTATCTTTTTTATTGATTGGTCATTGATGTTGTAGGATTCGGTTGACATCCTTTGTTCTATGCGGAGAGCGTCGATTATTATATCAAATGGCGCCCTCTGCTTTGTGATTATCCTTTCGTGAAGCATTTTTCCGGTTTCATAGCCGCCTTGCCTGTCGTCAGTCACTATGGAAGAAATGGATGGGTGTGACAGATTGCAGATTAACTCGTCGTTGTCCACGCCCAGCAGGAGAATCTCGTTTGGAATGTCGATGCCGTTTATCTTGCAAATTTCAGATACCTGAAGGGCGAAATAATCGTCGCATGCCATCAGGGCAATGGGCTTGGGCAGCGAAAGAAGCCACTTCTGGAGTGCGCTGTGTGTCCGCCCCCAGTAATATGCGTTCAAGGCTTCTGATTCAAATTCAAAGTAATTGCCATCGACCTTTTCCACCACCTCGCGGAATCCCTCGCTTCTGGCCTTCGACCAGTAATAGTTCTTGTTGCCATAGTAGGCAAAGTTACGGTAGAGTTTTTTTATGAAGAATTCGGCTGCCATTCTACCAACCTTCCGGTAGTCTCCTGCGATTTTTGAAAAATTGGGGTTGATACTCTTGTAACTCTGTATAAACACCGGGATGCCCAGTTTTTCCAGAAAATCCAGATTTTCGCTTCCCCATTGCGAGATGATAGCGTCGATTTCCCATTCTTTGACTCTGTTTATCAGACTTTTCTCTCCATTTGACGTAAGGAAATAATGGGGCAGTCGGTAGAATTGCCAGGGCCCGTTTTCATTTGCGTAGTCCAACAGGCCCGTTAAGAACCGGCGGTTGAACTCGGAAGAGGAGTCTATAAGTACGAGAATCTTAATCATATCTTCTTGAATAAGAACTATTTTTCAATAATTTGCTTCAAATATACGCAAAATGTCAGTAGTTTTTCTGTATTTGTCAAAAAAACACATAGTCTTTCTTTGTAATTTTGAATAAAACAAACACAAGCCATCACTCGTAAGAATTATTTGCCAAGAGTCAAGATAAAAACAAACTACCTTTTAATATATCTAAACAACTTCAAAATGATGAAAAGCAACTTACATCGCAAAAGATTATCCGCAGTACGTGTGCTGCTCTTTTTGTCAGTACTTCTAATGTTGTCTACATCAAACTTGAACGCTGTTATCAACGACAATGACCTTGTTCAAGATGTGCGGCACCAGAAGAAACGTATTTCAGGTATTATCAGGGATGTCAATGGGGCACCTGTTATAGGTGCCGGCGTCATTGAGTCCAAGCGGCCATCCAATGGTACGGTTTCCGACTTGGATGGCAGATTTACGCTCGAGGTTGAGAATGATTCCAGTGTGGAGATATCTTGTCTTGGCTATGCCTCTCAGGAAGTCGCCACTTTTGGAAAAACCTCCTTGGAAATTATCATGGTTGAAGATGAGAGGGTTCTGGACGAGGTCGTCGTCTTAGGTTATGGTTCTCAGTCCCGAGCGACTCTTACCACTGCCGTTAGCAAATTGGATAATAAAGCATTGGAGAACATTCCCTATACCAATGCTGCTTCGGCACTTCAGGGAGGAGTTCCTGGTTTGACGGTTCAAAGTTACAATGGACAGCCTGGTTTGGCTCCACGTATCGTATTAAGGGGTGGTACTTCCATTGAAAACCCCGAGGGATCGTCTCCTCTTTATATTGTGGATGGCGTCATCAGGCCCGATATGGATGATATTCCTGCCTCGGACATCAGTTCTATTCAGGTCTTGAAAGACGCGGCATCAACGGCCATCTACGGTGCAAGGGCTTCAAACGGTGTAATCTTGATTACTACAAAAACCGGAGGCGAAGGTCCTGCGAAGGTAACTTTCTCATATGATTTATCAATTGCCAATGAGGCGAAGGAGCTGGAACTGATAAGTGCGGGTGAGTATATCGTTGCGGCCAGACAAAGTATTATGTGGAGAGCGGAGAAGGACCCTACTGCTATTGATAAGTTGACGCAGGCTACCGGTTATGGCACAGGCAATAATC
>JAFRRR010000044.1 GCA_017428035.1 Bacteroidales bacterium
ATCCGGTATTACAACAACGATAGAATCAAACTGAGGCTAAATGGAAAGAGCCCGGTGCAATACCGAGCTCTGTTCCAATCGAAGGCCTCGTAAATAATGTTAAACCGTCCAACTTTTGGGGGTCACATCATTGAGGTTGGCGTTTTTGTTTTTGATGACGGCTTGGAGGGGATGAGGGAAGCAGGGGAAGATGCTTTTCTTAACGCTGCGCGTTTAACCGCTTCAAAGCTCCTTTTCGCTGCGACGCCTCTATGTTGCTGGGCGCTGCCCAGACCCGCCGCTCCAGCCTTTCTCGCACACAGGCCAACCCTGCCCGGCTTCCGCTATCGGCTGCTGCCGATTGGCGCCTGGCCGGCACCTGTAACGTCGTTGACGGGCTCAATTAGTGACGTCCGCTGCGCGGCCGCCCCTAACCGGAGCTTGTGAAGCTGACGCACAGCTAAAAAGCACAATATCCCCCGCATCCCTCTTCCGCTTTTGCCGTATGCAAAAACGACAAACACCTAGCGTGTGAGACTTGTCGAAAAGATGCTCTGGCGGCTAATGGAACGGCTGGTGCCGCCCACCAGGCGGCATCACGCGTATAGACTGCAGCCAGAAACCAATCCAAAAGAGGGTACAACGCTTAGTGATTGTCAATTCTTGAAGTGAAGTGTTTGTCATACGGCATTTGAAACAAAAAGAAAGCGACCAATAAACACTTATTAGTCGCCCCCCTTTTCTTGTGTTATAAACTCTGCTATTTGAAGAGCTTCTTGATCCAGTTCCAGATGAGCAGGAGCACTACGGCACCGATGAGGGCGCTTACGATCTGGCCGTACCACTGACTCCAGAAAGCGCCGTTTGCGCCAAGCTTGCCAAGCAGCCATCCGCCCACAAGACCACCCAGAAGACCGATAATGATGTTCCAGATGAGGCCGCCTTTGTCCTTAACAACAAAGAAACCTGCCAGCCAGCCTGCGATGGCGCCAAAAAGAAGTGTGAGAATAATATTCATAGGCTTATTATTTGGGAATATATACAAATATAGCAAAAAAGCCTATCTTTATAGCATTAAATCAAAAAGATATGCGCACTTTACTCAAAGGAGGAAAGATCTATGACGGCACCGGGAATGAGCCGTTTGTGGGCGATGTCATAGTGGAAGACGATAAGATAGCCGCCGTTGGTATGAACTTGGAAGAAGCTGCCGACGAGACCATTGATCTCGGCGGGCTGAGCCTCTCCTCCGGATTCTTTGATGCCCATTCGCACAACGATTGGTTTGCCATAAAGAAAGAGCCGCTCAATTATTTCGAGCCGTTTATCCGGCAGGGTGCCACATCGTTCATAACCGGCAACTGCGGCCTTTCTGCCGTGGGTTTCGAGGCAGATTCGCCCAACGTGGACAAGATCGGTGGCGGTCTTTTCGGCTACGGCGACGATAAGACGGGCGTGTATCCCACGGTCAAATCGTTCTTCGAGGCCATCGACCGTAAGATGCCTTGCAACATCGCGACTCTGGTGGGCCATTGCAGCGCCCGCGCCAGCGTGGCCGGCTATGAGAGCCGCGAGCTGAAGCCCGAAGAGAAGAAGCGGATGCTGGACATTATGGAGCAGGGGCTCAAGGATGGCGCCTGCGGCCTCTCGCTGGGTATGATGTATCTCCCGGGACGCTTCGCCAAAGTGGCGGAGACCCGCGACGTGGCTCTTCTGGCAGAGAAATACGACCGCCCGCTTACGGTGCACCCGAGGGCGGAATCTGCAATCACTATGGACTATCCAATGTTCGGCAGGGCCCACAATTTACGTGCGCTGGACGAACTGGTTGAGATGTCCAAGGGCACCCACCTCAAGCTTCAGTACTCGCACGCCATCTTTGTGGGCACAAGCACCTTCAAGACCAAGGACGAGACGCATCGTATTCTGGACGCGTTGCGCGAGCAGGGCGTAGATGCCTGGTTCGACATCTACAACGAGCTTGTGGGAGTGTCCGTGATGACGGTGTTCCTGCCCAGTTGGTTTATGGAGCTGCCACCCAAGGAGAGGCTCAAACCCAAGAACAAGATGCGTCTGCACCTGGTCTTTAATAAATTTATTCTGAAGATGCTGGGCTTTGGCTTTAAAGATATCCGGATTGCCTATCTCGGCCCCGGTTTGGAGGAGTACGAAGGCAAGACGGTAGATCAGATAGCCAAAGAGTGGAAAATGTCCTGCTACAACACCTATCTGAAGCTCTGCGAGATGTCCAATTTCAAGGCCCGCGTGAATATGGGTCCTTACTCCACCGACGAAATCATAGAGTGGCAGAGCAAGCGCGACAACGTGCTCTATATGACCGACGCCTGGGTTGAAGACTTTGGCGTGCAGAACCCCGCCATCTACGATAACTTCCCCAAGTTTATCCGCTGCTCGCTGCTGGGCCACGGTGACACGATGCCCCACACTATCCGCAAGATGACGGGCGGCGTGGCCGACCGCTTCAGCATCCCCAACCGCGGCTATGTAAAGCCCGGATATTATGCCGACCTCACTGTATTTGACGAGGCCGAAATGGCCGCCGCCACGCCCAATCAGACCAAGTCCTTCGGCATCCGCCGCGTCTTTATTAATGGCAAGCAGGTGCTCTCCGGTGGCGCTTTGAATACCGAAGCCCTAAAGACTTCCGGCCAGGCTCTGCCCAGCCGGTAGTTCGCATTTGGGTATCGGTCCAGCAGCCGGACCGATACTCGAAAAAACGGCCGATTTTTGGGGTACCCTGCACTTTTTTGGACCGATACCCGAAAAGGGAATAACCTAACACATATAGGAAAAAGTCCCTCCTCGTAATCTCCGTCCTTTTACTTCTTGCGGCCGTGTCATGCCGCGGAGAGCGGGACACTTCCGCACGGGCCTCCCGAATGGATGCATCCAGGCTCAATATCGGCACATATATACTCCAACCTTATGCCCGCAGCGAGGCCCACATCAGCGATCTGGCCAATTGCGGCATCGATTTCGTGATCTGCATGGAGAATGACCGCGCTGCCCTGGACCTGTTTTCAAAGTACGGAATCGGGGCCATCGTAACCGGCGTGATGCCGGGTTGGTGGGGTGGAGACGGCAATAATGCCGGCACGCTCCGGGAGAAACATCCCCTTGCCGAATACGAGGCCGCGGCAGCCGCGTTTGAAGACCATCCGGCAATCTGGGGCATCGACATCGGCGACGAGCCGTCGGCGATGGATTTTCCCTACTACGGCGAGGTTTACAAGAAGGTCGATGAACTGTTCCCCGCCCAGTTTCCTTTCCTGAACCTCTATCCGAACTACGCTTCAGTGGCGCAGAATACGGATGAGCAGACTGTAAACCAGTTGGGAACGGCGACCTATCAGGAATATATCGACCGATATTGCGAGTGTGTCCCGGTGTACTATCTCTCTTATGATTTCTACTACAAGGTGGCCGGGGTGGAGAAGGACTATGACAATCTGCGGGTGGCGGCGGACGCCTGCCACAAGAATGGCCTCGAGATGTGGGTGACCGTGCAGGGTCATTATCTTCATTGGTAGAAAGCCTGCAGACAGGGAGAGGGACTTCTCGAAAGAGATTTGCTTCAGCCCGGAATTGTAGGTATAGGGGTGCCGTCCAAATCGTCTATGTCGAATGTGAGCAGGGTCCCCTTCTGGGCGAAAGCCATAAAATAGTCGGTCAGGTGCAGCAGGAAATGTTCGTCTGTGAAGTCGGTAGATAGCAAATGTTTGCAAAACTGCGCCTAATCGGCATCCTGGCCGATGCGCCAGAGCCAGTAGCCCCAGTTCTCGTCTATGTCTTTCATAGGGTATTTGGGATTCCAGTCGTCTTTGTACAGGGCAAATTTGTCGTTGGAAGTGTTGCGCACGTTGGTAAACTCCCAGCCCAGCCTTGTGCCCACCTTGAGGGTGTGTTCAAGCAGTTGCGGGATGTGCCCGTAGGCGGTGATGCTGGTACCGCCAATGGTCATATGCTCTGAAACCGCCCAACTCTTGCCCGTCTCGGCTTTTACTTGGGCAATATGTTCGTAAGGAGGATTGTGGGGCGCGGCCTGCTCGCTACGCCAGTGCCAGTTGACCTGCAGCACGTCGGCGCAGTCCAGGTGGCGCAGGAATTCCACGGGATCGCCGCAGCGGTTGCGCAACAGGTTTGCATCCAGAAAGTCCACGGCCACATAGGCCTTCTCACCGGCCACGCTGCGCCAGGCAGCAGCATCGCCGTTGACCCAGTCGGCCAGCGATTGCGCGCGGAACTTGTTCCAGGTTTCATTCTCGATGAATTCCTGGGGGATGGGGAAGCCTTCCGGCATCTTAGAGGCTGCGTCGCTTATGCCGTTGGCAGTGCGCCATTCGGCATAGGCCCGCTTTGCTGCATCGCTGTAGCAGAGATTGTACTCTCCCATATACTGTGGCTCCACCGTAGTTTCGAACCACAGGACCTTTTTGGTATCCACGCCCCGCGCCAGATTGGCTATGAAGCGGCGCGAAGCCTCCCGGTAACCCTCGTGAAAGATAGACACCACCTTTGTGCCGAAGCCGTATTCGGTGTCACTCGTGGCATGGCCGTTACTATCTATTGCGTAGGCGTCGGGATTGGTCTCCCAGAAAGGATCGGGGATGCGGCCGCCGCCCACAGAATAGGTCTCTACGCCAATGCAGGGGAACATGCCTTTGGCATAGATGGCATCCACCAGGGCGCGCAGCGGCTCCAGCGAGTGGTCTATCGTGCCGTCGCCGTCGTCGTCAAAAAAATGCCAGTAGCAGTTCATCTCTATGGCGTTGTAGTACTTGCTGCGGTAGATGTCCAGATTGTCCATTATCTGCCGGCAGCTGCTCTCGCTGGCATAGTTTACCAGCGGCTTGGCTATCTTCAGGAACGTCCACTTGCCGTCCAAGTAAAAGCGGCCGTCGCGGATTTCCCACTTGGTAAAATCCACCAGCGGATTGGTTTCCAGCGGCGGGTTGGTGAAATCTGAACGGTCTTTGGGCCGGTTGTCGGGTTCAATCTTGCTGCCGCTGCAGGAAGGGGCTGTCAGCAGCGTCGCCAGCAGCATTGCCGCCATAAGGCTAGGGAGATATCTTGAAGAGTGTTTCATATAAGCGAAGATAGTAATTATTTTTTGAAGGCTGGTGTATCAGGCGTTTGCGCTCCAGCTAACTGGGCGGGCAAAAAGCTGCGGTATTCTCGCTAAAAGTGATATCTTTGTGCTGAAACGCTCCTTCGGTATGACGCACGAGAGTCTCTATCTGCTCACCTCTTTCACCAGCGCACTTGTGGCCCTTGTGCTGGCGGTGATACTCGCCGGCCTTAAGATTCGCCCGAGCGGAGAATTGCTAAGGTACGGCAAGGCCAGATGGTGCCTGGCTGGGGCATTTGCCGCCTACGCCGCGTTCTCCCTGCTGGAGATTATGCTCAGCCGCTCGCCGAAAGTGCCCACCGGCGGCCTTGCAGGCAGCCTTATAATCGTTATAGGCTCGTTTATGGCGATGTTTGTTACAATGACGGTGCTCTCCTTTATCCGGCCGGAGATGGTCAACCGTAAGGTTATTTTCCTGCAACTTGCAGTTTTGGTGCCGCTTGCCACTGCCCTTGTGGTGCTGAATCTGGCTGCGTCGCAGCGTGTTTTCCGCGTATGTTTCGCTGCGGGGCTTGCGGCCTATCTGCTGCAACTGTTTCTTTATACCCGCCTTTTCCTGAAGAGTTACCGCCTGTTCAACGAGCGGATGCTGGCCTTCTACCAGGAAGAGGATCTGGTGGACCAGCTGCACTGGATCAACTGGACCTTCTGGCTGGCGCTCATAGTGGGCATACTGGCTCTGTTTATGATGCTTGACAGCCTTGTGATAAGCAGCGTGCTTACAATGGTGTTCGCAGTCTGCTTCCTTATTATCGGCATCTCTTTTATCAATTACCGGCGTTTTGCGCCTATGGTAGACCGCGCCGTGTCGGCAGTGCCGGGAGCGCCGCCGGCGCCCGAAGCCTCTGCCGGCGCTCTGGCGATCGCCGGCGAACAGCAGGATCGGCTGGGGGAGTGGATACGGCAGAAAGGCTATCTCGACAACACCAAGGCTGTGGACGACATCTCCCACGAACTGGGTTTCTGGGATCCCACGCTGCAGGATTATATCCGTCAGACCACGGGCGAAGATTTCCGCAGCTGGAGAATCCGTCTCAGGATCCAGGAGGCGGAGCGGATCATCAGCTCGGATCCGAATATTCCTATCTCGCAGGTGGTGGCGATGGCCGGTTTCAACGACCGCGCTTTCTTCTACCGCAGCTTCCAGAAAATCACCGGCCGCTCGGTGAAAGAGTTCCGGGAGTCGCTCGCTTAGGGCATTTTCTGTCGCAACGGTGCACGACATATTTTTTCACTTGTTTTTTATGTTATTATAAAATTAAAGTTTATATTTGCATAAAAATATAGAGCCATGATAGAGCGCACCCTTCGAGAAAAATTGCTATATCTTTCCACCAAATTTCCGTTCGTGCTTCTTACCGGGCCGAGGCAGTCCGGCAAGTCCACTCTCGTGCGTCATACCTTTAGGGATTATTCTTACATTTCGCTGGAAGAGTCTGACAACCGCAGCTATGCAGAGGAAGACCCGCGTGGTTTTATTTCAGAGTA
The DNA here is from genome assembly GCA_017428035.1 of Bacteroidales bacterium. Lineage (GTDB taxonomy): Bacteria > Bacteroidota > Bacteroidia > Bacteroidales > UBA932 > Equibacterium. Next base: position 6,617 of record JAFRRR010000044.1, read on the forward strand.
CCCGGATAAAACTATTATTGATGAAGTACAGAGAGTTCCGAAGCTGCTATCTTATCTCCAGACTCACTCGGATTTGGCTGGCAAGAACGGGATGTACATCTTGACGGGCTCACAGAACTTTCAGCTTCTTTCCTCCGTTGACCAGTCGCTTGCAGGGAGGGTGGCTGTCATGACACTTCTGCCTTTTTCACATATCGAGATGCGTGACGGCGGCATTCTCCCTCAGAGCATAGATGAGGAAATCTTTAATGGAAGTTACCCAAGACTGTACGATAACGGTCTGTCGGCAGCAGACTTCTATCCAAGTTATATCGATACCTATGTAGAGCGTGATGTCCGGTTGGTGAAGGATATTGGAAACCTTTCTGCTTTTGTAAGGCTCCTCAAGTTGTGTGCAGGAAGGATAGGGCAAATCCTCAATATGTCCTCGCTTGCAACAGAGTGCGGGGTGACGATTCCCACCATAAACTCTTGGCTTTCCGTTCTGCAGTCCAGCTATATCATCTACCTGCTGCAACCGGATTACCGCAATTTCTCCAAGCGACTCGTCAAGACTCCCAAGTTGTATTTCTACGATACGGGGCTGGCTTGTTCGCTCCTTGAGATCAAGCAGGCGTCGCAAGTGTCCAATCACTACCTCCGTGGAGGGCTTTTCGAGAATATGGTCATAGGTGAGTTCCTGAAGCGGGGCCTCAATGAAGGAGACCGTCCGTCATTCACATTTTGGCGTGATTCGAATGGCAACGAGGTTGACCTGCTGATGAACAAAGGAGATCACGTTGATGCTGTTGAAATCAAGTCGGGGCAGACTTACAACGCCGATTTCTTCAAAAACTTAAAGTACTGGAGCAAACTTTCCGGCGAGGACAAAGACCATTGTCAAGTTGTCTATGGCGGAAGTCAGCATAGGAGTACTTCTGAGGGTGAACTCATCCCCTGGAGTATGCTGTAGAACTTATCCGTTATTCATCTGCCGAGGGTGGCTTTTTATCGGGTCACGTAGCTGTTCATTTATTAAGGTATTGGCCAAATAGCGACAATTCGCTCGCTTAGGGCATTTTCTGCGTCATTTCGCCCTCCAGGGTGTAGACTTTTGCAAAAGTCTACACCGCCGCGCCGTGTTTTGCCGCCGCCCGAATGTATCTTTGATTGGATAAATAGCAAAGTTCTGTTATGATTAAAAAACTTCTCACCATAGCGCTGCTGGCCTTTGCGCTGTGTGCTTGCAAAAAGACGCCTGAAGAAACAATTGTCCCGGTAGCCTCAGTGACGCTGAGCCAGCCGGAAGCCGAAATGGAAGTGGGGGAGACGGTGCAGCTTCAGGCCCAGATTTCCCCTTCAAATGCCACTGAGCAGAATGTGATGTGGGGCTCATCCAAGCAGAGTGTGGCGACTGTGTCCGACGCCGGCCTTGTGACGGCAGTAGGTGAAGGCTCTGCCAAGATTACTGCGACCGTAAGCGGCAAGACAGCTACCTGCGTGGTTACTGTCACCAAGCCGGAAGTGCCTGTGGTGCACGTAGAGAGTGTGTCTTTGGACAAGACCGATGCGACGCTGGAGATAGGCCAGTCGCTGACTCTCACCGCCACCGTGCTGCCTGAGAATGCCGCAGACAAGAGCGTTGAATGGAAATCCACCAACCCCGCAATTGCCGAAGTGGATCAGAACGGAACAGTGACCGCCATAAGCAGCGGGGCCGTGACCATCACCGTAACCACCACAGACGGGGAGAAGGCCGCCGCCTGCGAGATCACGGTTAACGCCGCAGTGCCGCCAGTTCCGGAAGATGAATACGATGGTGAAGAAAACGGTCATTATTGGGTTGATATGGGGCTGCCGAGCGGCATAAAGTGGGCGACCTGCAACGTAGGAGCAAACTATTCTTCACAGCGCGGCTCCCGGTTTGCCTGGGGAGAGACCTTTGCAAGGGAAAACGTGGAGACTCCACCATATACCTGGTTTAACTCCGCAACAGGTAAGTTTACCAAATATGTGATCGACTCCCGTTATGGCAACGTCGACAATTTGACAACGCTCGAATCGGGAGACGATGCTGCTCATGTGCAGTGGGGCGGAGACTGGCGTATACCCACCGCGGCAGACGTAATGGAATTGGTAGAGAACAGTACCTATGAGTCCGTACAGCAAAATGGAGTGTTGGGAATAAAACTCACCAGCAAGAATAATGGACACAGCATATTCCTGCCTGGAAACAATGATGATTCCCTCGATGGCGCTTATATGACGTCATCGATATTCGATACTCAGTATTCGTGGGTTTATATCTTATATGATGAATCTATATACCCTTATGATACTGGTACGATTCGAGGTGGAATATTACCGGTTCGCGCCGTCATTGGCACAACCACCTATATCCCTGTACAAAAGCTGGACATTGAATATACCTCAGCGGCGATGATTCTGGGCTCGACCAGGACCCTGCACGCATGGGTTGTCCCCGACAATGCTACCAACAATACCGTCATCTGGACCTCTTTAGACGAAAGTGTGGCTACCGTAGATGACAAAGGCAATGTGACAGCAGTTGGGGCTGGCAATGCTTATATAAAAGTATCTGCGGGCGGACACTCCGACACCTTCTGTTTCGAGGTAGTCCCCCTTCTTGAAAGTATCAAAATAGAACCCGAAGAATTGACATTGGAGATTGGCGAAAGCGCCACCGTAACCGTCGCCTGCACTCCGCTACAGTACCTTAAGTATTATTCCCCCGGATATGCTAACCGTAGTGTCGATGTTATTGATGTAGAATGTACAGGAGGAATTAATTATGATTATGACTCTTCTGACCCGCCCACATTCCGCATTACTGCGAAAGCGGGAGGTGAGGCGACATTTGATTATTTCGCCACTGTTAATGGAGAAGTTACTGTAGTAACCTGCCACGTGACCGTACCTTATGTCGAGGACGATTACGACGGAGAGACCGACGGCCACAAATGGGTAGACCTTGGGCTGCCGAGCGGCATCGAATGGGCCACCTGCAATATTGGCACAGATTATTCCACCCAAGTCGGTCCCCTGCTTGAATGGGGAGAGGGAGAAAATGACCCGGTTAAAGTCAATTGGGGAGGAGACTGGCGTATGCCCACTGAAGCCGACGCCCAGGAATTGAGAGACAATACCACCTACGAGTGGATATCATATCATGGCGTACCGGGCGCGAAATTCACCAGCAAGATTAATGGTAAGAGCATTTTCCTTGCGGCAGATGAAAGGTATTACGGCATTTATCTTACGTCTTCATATTATAAAGGGTATGTTACGTGCATCAACTTTTTGAATGATGGTGGACTAGGTATTAATTATGTCGAGCAAGATCAAAAGCACCCAATTCGCCCCGTTATCGGCAACCCTCCTTATGTGCCCGTGGAGTCGGTGGATTTTGGATATTCGCACGATTTTCTCTCAGTCGGGGATGTCAGAAACCTGTCGGTAGACATAAGTCCGTCTAACGCGACCAATAAAAAAGTGACTTGGTCTTCTGGCGACGAGAGTGTTGCGGTAGTAGACAGCAACGGCAAACTGACTTGCGTGGGGGCCGGAAGTACCAGAATTTACGCAGAGGCAGATGGCAAAAGTGATAACTTCATTCTCAGAGTCGACCCTCATATCAATAGCATAACGCTGGAGCCCTCCGAACTGAACCTGACTGTCGGTCAAACAGCGATCGTTACCGTCAGGATAGATCCCGATGTGCCCCTTGGCTCGTATGGGATGAGCATCTGGGGTGGCGTCTTTGATATACAAAGCGTCGGAGATAATCCTATCACTTATCGTGTGACGGCCCTCGAGGAAGGTACGGGTTCCTTCACGTTCGATGCTTACGGAGCAGAAGCCACCGGCACCGTCACGGTGACCGCCGCCAAAGCCAGCACGCTGGCCGAACTTAAACAAATGGCCGATGCCGGCCAGGACTGCAGTTCCTACCTGGGGTATGTATTCACAACTTCGGGCAAAATCTTCAAAGATGCCGCCTCCATTCCCTCCGACGGCGGTTCCCCGGTTGCTATGATTGCCTATATCGGCGCCAAGGGGTCGGCAGACAGCAGCCTCGGCAGCGCAAATTACAACGGCCTGGCCATCGCCCTGAAAAATGCGGCTTCAATGAACTGGGGCAGGAAAGATAACGCTTATCTGGATACCCCTGAGTTTACCAACTGCAATAATATTTCCGCAGCCCTTGCTGATATGGCTGGCATTGGCCATACCAACATTATGTCAGAAAGGTACTACAGTACCGCCGACGCAGCAAACAATTATGTGGTATCCGGTTTCAATCCCTCAGACTTGGGATGCAGCGGCTGGTTCGTGCCCACGGCGGGGCAGTGGGCCAAATATCTGAATGCGATGTACGGCCATACCTGGTCCAATTTTGGAGATCCCGATCAGTACCAGTATGGAGTCAACTTCTGTGCTGCCATAGATAATGACATCATAGCTGCCGGAGGTGCATCTCTGTTTACCTATCACAGCGGATACAATGCTTATTACTGGACGAGTTCAGAAGTGGACAATTTGTCTGCCATTCAAATGGGTTTCACCTATAATGCTTATCAAGGGCGTGAGTACTTTTATTCGGCAAGCAAAGAGAATGCGTTTCAGCTCCGCTGCTTCATAGCTTTTTAAACGAAATATTCCTTAACAGATAACCTTATGATAAAGAAAGTCTTTGCCATTGCGCTGATGCTGATAGCGCTGTGTGCCTGCGAGAAAGAGCCCGATGACCAGATAGTTCCGGTGGCATCCGTGACGATGAGTCAGCCGGAGGCAGAGATGCAGGTGGGGGAAATCCTGCAGCTCAAGGCGCAGATCTCTCCCTCCAATGCCACAGAGCAGAATGTTGTGTGGGCATCTTCAAAGCAGTCCGTGGCGACTGTATCCGATGCCGGCAAAGTGACGGCCGTTGGCGAGGGTTCAGCTAACATTACCGCCAGCGTCGATGGCAAGAGCGCCAGCTGCGCCATTACTGTCACAAAACCGGAAGTGCCTGTGGTGCACGTAGAGAGCGTGACTTTGGACAAGACCGATGCGACGCTGGAGATTGGCCAGTCGCTTACCCTCACCGCGACCGTGCTGCCGGACAATGCCTACGACAAGTCGGTGGTATGGAAATCCACCAACCCGGAAATTGCCGAAGTTGACCAAAACGGCAAGGTGACGGCCATGGCTAGCGGCACTGTGACCATTACCGTGACCGCCATGGACGGCGACAAGGTCGCCGCCTGCGAAATAACGGTTTCCGAGGTTTTTGTCCCGGTAGAGTCGGTGACGTTCGAACATCCCGAGCTGATTGTTCATAAAGGAGATTCTTACCAGATAAACGTCATCGTGCTTCCCGAGAACGCCACCAACAAGACCATTACCTGGACGTCGTCCGACCCCAGCATTGCATCCATCTCGCAGGAGGGCATAATTACCGGATTGGGAGACGGCCGGGTGGTGATAACCGCAAAGGCCGGTGACATAGAGGCCACTTGTGACGTTGTAGCAATTGACGACCCTGTAATAGAAGACCACGACGGCGAGGAGAACGGCCACTATTGGGTCGATTTGGGCCTGCCGAGCGGCATCAAGTGGGCGACTTGCAACGTAGGCGCCGCTTCTGCCGAAGACTATGGCGGATATTATGCCTGGGGAGAGACCCTTACCAAAAGCGCTTATAGGCAAGAAAACTACAGTGTTCAAACCAAGTATTCAGCCGGCGACGATAACTTGACACAGTTGCTGCCCGAAGATGATGCCGCGCACGTCGTTATGGGCGGTAATTGGTTTACGCCCACCTGGGAAGAGATGCAGGAACTGCTTGATAACTGCACCTTCGAAAGGGTTGATATGGGAAATGGCGCCGGCTACAAGGTGACGAGCAAGCAGAACGGAAAAACCATATTTTTGCCGGCTGCCGGCAGTAAAATCTTCGAAAACGAAGAATATGTCGGCGGGGTGCTCTTTTACTGGACGTCATCTGTCAAAGCTGACCTGGTTTCGCAAGCATGGAATCTGAATACCTACAACAATGAGCTTGTCGTGGATGGCAGGGAGAGATTCCGTGGCTGTCCCATACGTGCCGTCACCGGCAGGGCTGCAGTGCCGGTTGAAAGCATAAGGCTGAACAAGATACAGATATTCTCCATGCATCCGAATGACCGGATAACCCTTGTCGCAACTGTTCTTCCAGAGAATGCTGCCGACAAGAGTGTCAGATGGGCATCCTCCAACCCGGGGATAGCCGATGTGGACCAGGCGGGCAATGTCACTGCCAAGAGCGTCGGCACAGTGACCATCACTGCAACCACCACAGACGGCGGTAAGGTCGCCGGCTGCGAAGTGACCGTCAAGCCCGCTAAAGTCGCCATCCAGAGCATAGCCATAGCTCCCTCAAGCGTATCAATGAAGGTCGGTGAGACCGTAATGTTAAAATTTATTGTAGCACCGCCGGAGGCCGATGTTTACAGTACCGCTGCTATCATTACCGGCGACAGTGGGGTTCTCGTATTTGGGACGGATGATGTCAGTACCCAGAAAACTATTGTGGCGCGTTCACCGGGCTCCGCAGCAGTCACCGTCAAAGTCAAGGGCGCTGGCGGCGAAGAACTGTCCGCCACCTGCCCCGTGACTGTGACTGAAGATACATCATATATTCCTGTGGATTATCTGGAATTCGATCAATCACATATTGAATTGACTATTGGGGATATCAGATCTCTGAGTGTGACGGTTTTCCCGGATAATGCAACCGACAAGACGGTCACCTGGTCGTCTTCCGACAACCGTATCGCGAAGGTAAGTGCCAGCGGCCTGCTGACCGCTGTCGGTGCCGGCAGCGCAAGCATTATTGCTACGGCCGACGGCAAGTCCAATTCATTTGATGTGACGGTCAAGAGCAACATTGTACCAGTGGAGAGCATCAGGCTTGATAAGTTTGATGAATTGCTGGGAACAGGCAATTCCCTTGACCTGACAGCGACCGTGCTCCCTTCCAATGCCACGAATCAGACCGTGACCTGGTCTTCCTCTGACCCGGGAGTTGCAACGGTAGATGCTTCGGGACACGTTACGGCTGTGGATGCCGGAATCACCGAAATAAAGGCAATGGCGGGGGGAAAGGAAACGGACTGCCGTGTAACAGTGATAGCCGTTCCCCAGCGTATCGATCTCAATGCGACGCAGATGACATTGACCAAGGGAGAGAGTGCCACCCTTATCGGTACGGTATTCCCGGCCAACGCCAATGATAGGAATGTGTATTACTATGCAGACGGCTCCAGTGTTGTAATTGTCGGAGAAAGGACGGGAGAAGTATATGCGAATAAACTGGGTACCGCCGTTATCACGGCAAAGAATATATCCAGCGGTATCACTGCTACCTGCTCTGTCACAGTGGTAGCTGCCGGCCCTGCCGGCATTATTCTGGAGCAAAACAGTATCACTGTCGGTGATGCTGCAAGCCAGGATATACGTGTTCCTCTGCAACTTGTAAATACCGATGGCTCGACGTTGCAGGCAACTGACGACGCAGACTGGATTGGAACCAGCGTAGTCGGTTCGAGCGTTGCTTTCTTTGTTGCCGAGAACAAGAGCATCTTGAGCCGTACGGCGACAATTACACTTACCTATAGTTCGGCGACAGCCACCGTCACCGTTACTCAGAGAGGCAAGACCCCTTCAGGACCGCCGGACATAGAACTTATCGTTAATCCGGATGCAAACAACGGTTTGAGTTCCACCGGAGGAGATCAAGGTGTCTGGGCAAGGGTTACCAATCCGGTCGAGGGCGTCCAGATGCAACTGTCTGCAGACGTGGACTGGATGACAAATCTCCGCTCCGGTGCAAACGATACATATTATTTCACCACAGGCAAGAATACGAGCGGTCAGACACGCACGGGGCACTTTATATTGACCTACGGCTCTGTAACCAAGCGGATAAAATTCATTCAGGAGCCAGTTCTCGCCACCATAATTATCACGCCGAACGACGTGACAGTAAACTATAAGGCCCAGGTGGGTGAGTTTAATGTCGCCCTGCCCGAGGGCTTCAGCCATGACGGCCTGACATTCGAACCCGATGGCAACTGGATGAGCGAATTTACAGTAGCTGGCAGCACAGTGGCCTTCAGGATAAGGGAGAATAACAGTGGTAATGACAGGACCGGTCGCGTCAAAGTGAGCCTTGGCGGCCAGAGTGAGTGGTTCAGAATCACTCAGACATTTGATGCTCCGGAGGTTATACTGCGTGATTCTTATAAGCTTTCTTATTTGGGTCAGAAGACGGCTATTTGGGGCCCTATAACCAACCCCAGAGAAGAAGTTGGTTTTGATGTCCGCGTATTGAACAGTCCCGGCTGGATTTATGCCAACCCTGGCGGAGCATTCACCGTGACTGAGAATACAACCGGGAGAGCCCGCTCGGCTCAGGTGGAGATATCCTATGGCAATTATTTCAAGAAGACACTCACTGTAACCCAGGACGCATCCGAGACTCAGGTAAGACCTTCCACCAATGAATATAACGCACCTGCCGAAGGAATAGATCTCCAGATGAATGTCCGTATCATCGATCCTCTGCAATACACGTCCCTTGAGGTAATCCCGGCGGATCCTTGGGTAGAACTCATCTCGATGACGGGCGGAGATCCGATGTATACACTTCGCTTTACGATACGAAAGAACTACTGGCCTGTAGAGAGAGTTACAACGGTGACATTCAAGTACGGTGATTTCTCCGCTACTTTGAAAATCACTCAACCCGCCGGTGACGAATTGCCTGTAGGATTCATAGATCTTGGCCTGCCAAGCGGAACCCTTTGGGCGCTGACGAACCTGGGGGCCTCCAATGATTATGACTACGGCAGCTATTACGCCTGGGGCGAGACCACCGCGAAGACCAGCTTCACCTGGTTCAATTACACATTGGGCTCCGGCAGCAGGCCGTGGGAGAACCTGGGCAAGTATAACAGAAGTGATGGCAAGAAGGTTCTTGAACCCGAAGATGATGCGGCTACTGCTGCCGATGCTGCATGGAGCATACCTACCAGGGCGCAGTGGCAGGAGTTGATGGAGAATTGTGACTTCGAATGGATTCAGACTCCGGTGGCAGGCGTCAAGTTCACTTCAACTGTGAACGGTGAGTCAATCTTCCTTCCGGCTGCCGGCTGGAAAGCAGATAATGATCCATATGAACCGGCTTGTATTTACTGGTCCAAGAATCTCTCAGACGATGGCGATAGCACCACAGCCGTGACATTCGAGGCAATGGATTATTGGTCAATGTCCATTGCAACACGCTACTACGGTATGCCTATTCGCCCTGTCCGCCAGAGATAATCCGGCCACTGATCATTGTTGCTTTTTAAACGAAATAATCCTTCACCGATAACCTTATGATAAAGAAAATCTTTGCAGTGGCGCTGATGATAGTGGCGCTGAGTGCCTGCAGAAAGACACCGGAAGACACTATAGTTCCGGTGGCGAGTGTTGCGATCAGTCAAACCGAGGCGGAAATGGAGCTGGGTGAAACCGTGCAGCTGAAGGTGCAGGTTACGCCGTCCAATGCCACGCAGCAGAGTGTGATGTGGGCCTCTTCAAAGAAGTCCGTGGCGACTGTGTCCGACACCGGAGAAGTGACGGCCGTGGGCGAAGGCTCGGCCACGATCACAGCCACCGCAGGTGGCAAGAGCGCCAGCTGCAGGATTACGGTGCTTAAGCCGAAGGTCGAGGTGCAGTCACTGGAACTGGATCAGAAAGAAGTGGCGCTGCCCAAGGGCGCAAGTCTGACCCTTGTGGCAACTGTGAGCCCCGCGGATGCAAGCGATGCCACGGTTTTCTGGTCGAGTGCCGACGAGGCTGTGGCAATTGTGGACCAGAGCGGCAAGATTACCGCCACGGGCCGCGGAAGCACTGTCGTAACAGCCTTCTCGGGCAACAAGAGCGCCAGCTGCAAGGTCTCGGTGAATGTACCCGTCGAGAGGATTTCCCTGAGTTTTTTCAAGGTCGAGATACCTGTGGGTGGCAGCATACACATCATCGCATATGTTGAGCCTGCAGATGCCGACGATACGAGTGTTGTATGGGCATCTACAGATACGGAAGTGATAGAAGTGGACCAGGATGGACTCGTGTCCGGCAAGAGAGTCGGAGAGGCCACAGTATCCGCTTCCAGTGCAGACGGAAGCATTGTTGTTGGCTGTGTGGTTACGGTAACTCCGGTCCCGGTGCCTGTCGAAAGCGTAAGTCTGGACAGGACCGATGCGCAGTTGGAGATTGGCCAGACGCTGACGCTGACGGCCACCGTGCTGCCGGAAGACGCCACCAGCAAGAGCGTGAGGTGGGCTTCTTCCAACCCGGGCATCGCCGAGGTGGACCAGGCGGGCAATGTCACAGCCAAGGGTGCCGGCACAGCCACCATCACGGCAACGACCGTCGACGGCGGCAAGGTTGCAGGCTGCGAAGTGCTTGTCAAAGAGCCCTTTGTGGAGGTAGTGTCAGTTGCGATAACGGATGGCTCCACGACTGTCGGCACAATTGAGGCGACTAAGGGAACGACAAGGACTCTATATGCGCTGGTCCTCCCCGAGAATGCTTCGCAAAAGACAGTCACCTGGACAAGCTCCAATCCAGATGTGGTAATTGTAGATCAGACAGGTGCCGTTGCGTTTGTGGGTGGGGGAGAAGCCGTCGTGACGGCCGAGGCTGGGGGCAAGACTGCTGCGTGCCGCGTCAGCGTTACCGCCCCCGTAACAAGCATTGTGCTGAATGCCACTGAATTGGAAATGACCCTCGAAGAGACCTTCACTCTGGTGGCAACAGTTTACCCCGAAGATGCCACAAACAAGGATGTCCAGTGGACAAGTTCCGATGCCGCAGTGGTGTCGGTACAAGGCGGAGTGCTCACGGCCCGGGCGACCGGCACGGCCACCATCACCGCCACCGCGAAGGACGGCAGCGGAGTCAAGGCCGAGTGCCGCCTTACAGTGGTTGCACCGGGGGCCATCGATCCTGCAAGGAAAGTCATCGAAGCCATTGACCTCGGCCTGAGCGTGAAGTGGGGCAGCGTGAATCTCGGCACATCCAGGCCGGATGAATACGGCGACAGTTACTATTCCTGGGGTGAGACCGAGATAGATGATTTATATTATTGGGAAGATTACACCAAGTTCGGAACGTACGACTATAAAAACACGTCAACATACGGTTTTACCAAGTACAACGGCTTAGACGGCAAGAGCGTCCTCGATCCGGAAGACGATGTCGCCCATGTGAAGCTCGGCGGCAAATGGCGCATGCCCACTATAGAAGAGTTCAGGGAATTGTTATATACCAGTTCCCTTTGCAGGGCGCAGTACCAGGGCCAAGACCCCAGTGCCAGAGATTATTCCGGTCCAGACTTTGACTGGAAATGGTATGACAATTACAATGGCTCGAATGTGGCCGGTTTTCTTGTCACTGCCCCGAACGGTAACAGCATCTTTCTTCCCGCCGCCGGCTTCAAATTCAACGATGGCCTGCTCGACGTTCAGGGTGTAAGCGGCGTTTACTGGTCTTCCTCCTGCCGTAGCGACATCCGGGAAATCGCCGCCTACCAGTCGTGGTACGTTTACTTCAGAAGGGATGGCTTAGCAGAACAGTTTCACTGGACTTGGTATGGGCGCTATGCCGGCCACTCGATCCGCCCGGTATCGGATTAATGGTGTGGCTGGAGCGTAACCCGCATTGGTCACTCTTTTTATTTTGTCTTAAGATTTATTCCGCCAAAGTGGCGCGGTACGATATTCCCCAGAACGGCATCCAGGAAGACCACCATCCGCGCCTACGTTCGATATCGGCTTGTGGCGCGACTATGCCCCTTCTCAGAAGGCCCTATGACCCATATCCGTCCGCTCCAGTTTGGCGAGTTTGCGGATGTTGTGTACAATGGCCAGCGTGGCCATCTCGGCGGACGTCATCATATCTTCCTTCTCCTCTCCAAGTTCGATGTCACCCTCTTTTTTGTTGTCATTACCTCGGGAGGTGAATCCCGCCTTTAATCTTCGTCATCCACAATAAGTTTGTGATAAGAATAAACTGTGGTCCGTGTGCTGGAATACGAATTGAACAGGGCCTCATCGACTTGCTTGAGCACCAGGGTGTCTTTTGTGAGCTGAACCACGTCATAAGTGCCGAACAAAGTCATAAACTTGGCGGGCAGAAAACCAGTGGACAGAGAGATGGCCTCCCTGAAGGAGATCTGATTCAGATTAGCATTGTAGGTGTAAGGGGTGCTGTCCACATCGTCAATGTCAAATGTGAATATGGAGCCCTTCTGTGCGAAAGCAATCAAGATATCGGAGAGTTTCAGCATAAAATGATCTCCGGTGAAATCGGTGGTTTCGGTGGTGGTGTTGGTCTTGCCGCCGACGGTGTAGACATAGTCGACATTTTTGGTGTCCAGCACCCAGGTGCCGTAGAGATTACCGGTCTTGTCGCCGGTGTTGGGAACAGTTTCTTTTTCACAAGCGACCGGCAGAAGAGCCACAGCCGCAACAATCAATGAATAAAAAAGTCTTTTCATATTTAAATTAAAGTTTTTTAGAATGACCAGCCAAGGCCGCCCGCGACGAATGACGCATAGGGGCCGAACGGCGCTTCAATAAAGCCGTAGATGTGCTTGCCGCCGGCGCGTATACCCAGCGGCGTGACAGATGGAACAGGGTAGATATCTGTCCCTCCGCTAAAACCCAGCCCGAAACCTGAATAGAGATTCACTACTCCATCTGGAATCCACAGATAACGCCACTGCATCGTCCCGGAAGCTATAGGGGAGGAGTCTTTCCATCCAAGATCGGAACTTTTGCTGCGATCGAAGCGCGGTTTTCCATTGGGATCTATACCAAACTGTGCGAATTGCATCAGACGGTGGTGGCTCCAACTGACCTCAGCGGTAAGGACCATCTCCCAACGCCGGCTATAGCGACAAACTCCGGATATGAAGGCGTTGGGATAAAAACCGACGTTAGTGTTAATATACTGACCTTTATCGGCAAGCCGGGATTTGAGGATTGACGAAGGAGACACCCCTGTCCATCCCATATGAATCGGTTGCATACCCGTGCCGATTTCCAGCCGCCACTCTTGTGCAAATGCCGTAACGGTTGCAAACAGAAGGACTGCTATTGTTGCAAGGCGCAATTTCATTCTGCTGAGTCCAATTCTATGAGGATATCCCTTTCCCTCAGGTCGGCAAGCATCGTGTCCAGAGGCATATATTTGCCCTCTGGATCTTGGAAATTGACAAAAGGGCCAATAGTATTCCTTTCATAGGGAATCAACACTACACAATGGCCGTCGGCGTTGGTTACACCCAGTTCATTCTCCCCGACGCTTATAGTGATGCCTTCCAGCGGAAGTCCGGTGGTTTTCGACACCAGCGAGAAGGACATACGGGCTTCTCCGGGCTCATAAAAGTCGCGCTGCGGGGTGCCGTAGCAAGCCTGAAAAATGAAGAGCGCGGTGGTGAGGGTCGAAGCCTTCAGAATGTTACGCAACCATTTCATATCACCAGATAATTATATTACGTAAATGCTAAGTTACTCCAAAAATCACAAATTTTCTAAATTCGCAATATGAATCCGTTTCTTTTCAGGCTTTTCAGAGAAGGCGAGGCCAAGGTACACGAACTCAATTATCTGTTTTGGGAGTGTACCACCCGCTGCAACTTTCACTGCCGTCACTGCGGCAGCGACTGCTCGGTGCAGAGCCGGGAAAAGGATATGCCGCTGGAAGATTTCTTAAAGGTGCTGGATACGATACCTCAAAACCATAGACCCAAAGAATTTACGGTGGTGCTTACGGGCGGAGAGCCGCTCTTAAGGCCCGATATTGTGGAGGCCGGCCGTGAAATCTGGCGTAGAGGTTTTGGCTGGGGGATGGTGACCAACGGCTGGAAATACGACGAGCAGATGCATTCCCGGCTTATGGGTGCCGGGATGGGGGCTCTCACTGTGAGTCTGGACGGGTTGGAGGCTTCTCACGACTGGATGCGCGGGGTTAAGGGAAGCTATGAGCGGGTGCTCAAAGCTATATCAATTTTTGCACGCGAGCCGCGCCTGAACTCTGACGTGGTGACCTGCGTAAACAAGCGCAATTTGGGCGAGTTGCAGCAGATATACGACATTCTGGGCGGCCTGGGAGTGAAGCAGTGGCGGCTTTTTACAATTATTCCCATTGGTCGCGCTGCCTTAGATGCTGAGATGCATCTGTCCAATACCGAATTCGTCTCTCTGATGGAATTCATCAAGGCCAAGCGCGAGGCGGGCGGTGCAATGAACGTTACCTTCAGTTGCGAGGGTTACCTGGGGCGTTACGAAGAGAAGGTGAGGGCTACCCGTTATTTCTGCCGGGCAGGCATCAATATCGCCTCTGTGCTGATAGACGGCCGGATATGCGCCTGTCCCAACATAGACCGAGACCGGTTCAGTCAGGGAAGCATCTATGCCGATAATTTCTACGAAGTGTGGAACTCCCGCTTCAACGAGTTCCGCAACCGCAGTTGGGCCCGCACGGGCCGGTGTGCCGACTGTGTCCAGTGGCGCAACTGCCTTGGCGGCGGGATGCACAACTGGCACGGCCAGGGCGGCGAAGTTCTCAACTGTCACTATGCAAAAACGATATGAAAAGACATCTCCAATTGATTATTATTGCTTTGTGCCTTGCATTGGCGTCTTGTCAGGCCGCGCCGGACAAAAGTGAATCACGGATGGACCGCAGCCGTCTGAACATAGGCGCCTATATTCTTCAGCCGTATGCCAGAAGCGAGGCGCACATAAAAGATCTGGCCGACTGCGGCATCGATTTCGTGATTTGCATAGACAATGACCGAGCAGCGCTGGACCTGCTGGACAAATATGGCGTGGGGGCGATTGTCACCGGCGTTGTGCCGGGTTGGTGGGGTGGTGACGGCAATAATGCCGGCACGCTCAAAGATCGTCATCCTCTTTCTGAATACGAGGCGGCCGCGGCTGCATTTGAAGACCACCCGGCCATCTGGGGCATTGACATAGGCGACGAGCCGTCTGCTCTGGATTTCCCCTATTACGGCAAGGTTATGGAACGGGTAGAGGAGCTGTTTCCAAACCAGTTCGCATTTCTAAACCTCTATCCGAACTACGCCTCGGTGGCGCAGAATACAGAAGAACAGGCACTGAGCCAGCTGGGCACTGCCACTTATGAAGAGCACATAGAGCAGTATTGCCAGCATATACCCGCGGACTATCTTTCGTACGATTTCTATTACAAAGTTGCCGGCATCGAGAAGGACTATGCAAATCTTAAGGTAGTTTCCGATGCCTGCCACAAGAACAATCTGGATATGTGGGTAACCGTCCAGGTCAACAGTCTCGATCCAGAAGTGTGGATCAGCGAGAACGAACTCCGTTTCCAGGCTTTCTCGGCACTCGCTTTCGGCGCCTCTAATATCTCCTGGGCTTGCTACACCGCCGGCTGGTGGAGCAATCAGGTAGTGGACGGCGAAGGGAACAGGACGGAGCAGTATGACAAGCTGAAAAAAGTCAATGCCGAGGTCCACACCCTGGCCGGGCGATATATGAAATACCGCAACACGGAGACGGCTTGTGTGGGATTCGAGGGTACCGATATGCTGGACGGCAGCGGCTTGGAGAGCCAGCCCGAGTTGGAATTCGGCCGGCTGACCGGTCTTTCTGCCGGATGCCCGCTTGTGGTGGGTAAAATGGCTGCCCGAAAAGGCCGGGGCAAGGCGCTGTTTATATGCGTGGCCGATGACCCTTACAACGAGAACCCCCAGGAACACATCCTCCGCTTCAGCGTCAAGGGGCGCAAGGTCAAAGCTTTGGGCGGCGGTGGTCCGATAGAGGTCAGCCGCTCCGCCGATGGTTGCTATGAGATACCAGTAGTGTCAAATCAAGCTCTCCTGCTGGAGTTATAGCCGGCTTATTCCAGGGCAACGATTTTCCAGCTGCCGTCTATCTTCTCCAGGCGCATTGTGCGGGGGATGGAGCCTTCGCCCACGGCACCGTAGGGGCGGATTTCATAGCCGATTATCACGGCGCCGGTCTCCTCTTCCACTTCTGAAGAGACTATCTTGAAAGAGGTCTTTTTTGAGGCCTCGACCACCTTTGCGCGGATTTCTTCGCTGGGATAGTCGCCGGCGGCGATGGTGTCGCGCAGCATATCGGCAATATCGCTGGTGCAATACCCGGCGGCGGCCGCATAGTCCATATTGAAAAAGCTGGTCAAAAAGTCGCCGGCAACGGCCGCTGCCTTGTCGGCCTTAGGCGTGCAGGAGCACAGCGCAAAAATGGCGATAACCGCCGTGATAAGAATTCTTTTCATAGAGACAAAATTAGGCAGTTTATTCTACAAAACCAAGGGTGGCTACGCTCACGGTGAAATGTGGCTGGAGCAGGTGGATGCACTCCTTGAGGGTGGCGCCGGTAGTCATTACATCGTCCACCAGCAGGATGTGGTTTATGCCGGATGCCTTCAGCCGAGCAGCCTGCTGCGCGTTTAGTGAGAAAGCTCCGGAGACATTGCGCCGGCGCGACTGTGCGCTGCGGCGCGTCTGGGTTGAGGTGTAGCGCCTCCGGCGCAGCAGGCGCCCCGCCACCTCAAGGCCGCCAAGTTCTTCGGCCACGCCGCGGGCGATGATTTCCGCCTGGTTGAAGCCGCGTTTCCATCGTTTAAGGGGATGCAGCGGCACAGGCACCACCGCCTGCACGTTGCCGTACAGCCCGCCGCCGGCCATATAGGAGCCCAGCAACCGCGCCGCCCACAGCCCAAGGTCCCGACGCCGGCCGTACTTGAACTTGCGCACAATCTCGCAGTAGGGGCTGTCGTGCCGATAGAAAAACAGCGCGGCGGCGTTGGATACACGGCAGTCGAAGAGCCTCTCCATAGCGGCGTTTTCGCTATAGTTCCAGAAATAGGTGAGCGGAATGTCGCTCCGGCAATGGTCGCAGACCAGGTGCTCTTCAGAGGCCAGAGTGCCGCCGCAAACGGCGCAGCTGCGCTCAAAAAACAGGTCGCGGAGCCCGGAAAGGCTGCATCGCATCAAATCAAAGAATCTTCCCTCCATAATCTTAAATTCGCTAGTCTCAAAGATAATAGTTATCTTTGTATGATTATGTTCGATTTTCTGAATATTTCTTTCGTGGACATTCTGGATGTGCTGCTGGTGGCAGTGATCATCTACGAAGTGTTCAAGCTGATCCGCGGCACCCAGGCGATGAATATCTTCATTGCCATATTGCTGCTGTACGCCGCCAGGGCGCTGTTCGGAGCCCTGAATATGACGCTATTGACGCATATTATGGACGCGGTGCTGGGGGTCGGCCTGATAGCCCTGATAGTCATTTTCCAGCCCGAGATCAGGCGGTTTCTGGTAAGGATAGGCTCGGAGGTGTTCTCTGCCCGCCGCAGGGGCGGCGGATGGGTCCGCAAGCTGTTGGGCGGGGATGCCTCAAAGGCGCAGATGAGCCCCGCGGCGCTGGACGAAATCACCAGCGCCTGCTACCGAATGTCAGAGAGCAAGACCGGGGCGCTGATGGTTTTCAGGCATTCATCTTCCCTGGAGAACATAATTGAAACGGGCGACACCATAGACGCCAACATCAACCGCCGGCTCATAGAGAATATCTTTTTCAAGAATTCCCCGCTGCACGACGGCGCGGTGATAATGACTTCCGATGCCATTGTGGCGGCCCGCTGTACCCTGCCGATAAGCGAGAGGTCCGACATAAATCCCCGTTACGGGATGCGGCACCGTGCGGCGGTGGGCATCACAGAAAGCACCGACGCAGAGGCGGTGGTGGTTTCTGAAGAGACGGGCGAGATATCGTATGTCAAGGACGGCATAATCAAAAAACTGAACAGTATCACAGAGCTCAGGATAGCCCTGGAAAATTCATACAAGTAAAATGCGCTCTCTGGAAAGGAAACTGGGTTTTGACATCGTTCGGGAAATGGTCCGCGGCAAGTGTGCCACGGAAGGGGCCCGGCGCTTGGTGGACGAAACAGGGATAATGACCAAAGAAGAGGACATTGTGCAGGCGCTCCGTCTCACCGACGAGATGCGCCTGATTTGTATGTTCGAGGATACTTTCCCTTCTGACGGTTTTGTGGACATGCGCCAGTTTCTGATGCCGCTCACCAGCGAACTCAGTTGCATTTCCCTGCCCAATCTGATTCTTTTGCAGAAGGGGCTGGATGCCATCCGCCGCATCGTGGCCTTTTTCAAGGGCAGCAGCGGCGTGTATCCCTGCCTCAAGAAACTCTCGGAGCCGGTGATGCTCTATCCGGAGATACTGCGCAAGATAGATTCCATAATCAATAAAAACGGCGAGGTCCGCGACAGCGCATCGCCCGCCCTGGCGCAGATCCGCGCCGATCTAAAGGCCAAGGAGAAGTCTATAGCCCGCACCATAGCCGCCATCCTGAAAAAAGCGCAGGCCGACGGCATTGCAAGCGAAGACGCCGAGGTTGTGGTGCGCGACGGCAAGGCGCTGATTCCGGTGAATGCCTCTGACAAGCGCAAGCTGCAGGGCATTGTGTGTGACGAGTCGGCCAGCGGCCGCACCTCGTTCATAGAGCCTATTGAGGTGGTGAACCTGAACAACGCCGTGCGCGAGCTGCAGTTTGAGCAGCAGCGCGAGATTCAGCGCATCCTTATGGAATTCAGCGATTTCCTGCGTCCCTATCTGGACGATTTGCTGCTGAATGCCGACTTCCTTATCAAGATAGATTTCATCCGCGCCAAGGCGCTGGTGGCTATGGATATGATAGCCGGAATGCCGGTGGTTTCCACTTCAGGAGAGTTGATTCTGCGCAAGGCCCGCCACCCGCTGCTGGAGCGTGCGCTGCGCAAAGAGGGCAAGGAGATTGTGCCGCTCACGCTCACCCTTACTAACGACCGCCGCATCATTTTGATTTCCGGTCCCAACGCGGGTGGCAAGAGCGTGTGCCTGAAGACGGTGGGTCTGCTGCAGTATATGTTCCAGTGGGGCCTGCTGATACCCACCTCCGAAGTCTCCGAGATGCTGATTTTTGACAGCATCTTTGTGGATATCGGCGACGACCAGAGCCTTGAAAACGACTTGAGCACCTATTCTTCTCACCTGAATAATCTGAAGAATATCCTTGAGAGCGCCACTTACCGGTCGCTGGTGCTTATAGATGAGTTTGGCAGCGGCACCGAGCCCACCGCCGGCGGCGCCATTGCAGAGGCGGTGCTGGATTCGCTGGCCGGCCGCGGCGCCTACGGTGTCATCACCACGCATTATACAAATCTAAAACTGTACGCCAGCAATTCCACCAATGTGGCCAACGGCGCAATGCAGTTCGACGCCGAGGCCATTAAGCCGCTGTTTACCCTGGAGCAGGGGCTGCCGGGCAATTCATTTGCCTTTGAGCTGGCCCGCAAGATTGGTCTTCCCGACGACATCATAAAGAGTGCAGAAGAGAAGGCGGGCGGTGATTTTGTGGATATGGAGCGCCAGCTGCGCAAGATTGCCCGCAACCGCCGGGCGCTGGACGAGAAGCTAAGCCGCGTAAAGAATGCCGACCGCACCCTTGAAAACCTCACCGACCGCTACGAAAAAGAGCTTTCAGAAATCAAGACCCTGCGCAACAATATCCTCTCCGAAGCCAAGGCCGAGGCTCGCGAGATAGTTGCCGGCGCCAACCGCCAGATAGAGCAGACAATCCGCGAAATCCGCGAGGCCCAGGCAGAGAAGGAGAAGACCAAACAGGCCCGTGCCAAAGTCACCGAACTGCAGCAGACACTCTCTGAAGAGAAGCCCCGCACTGAGGCCGACGACTTGATAGAGAAAAAGATGCAGCAGATTCTGGAGCGCCGCCAGCGCCAGCAGGAGCGCAAGGCAGAGCGCGCCCGCCGTGCAGGGGAGGAACTTCCCAAGCCGGTGGTCAAGGCGGCAGAAAAGCCGGATCCGCTCAAGGTCGGCGACAAAGTCCGCATCAAGGACAGCGATATGGTGGGAGAAATCATCCAGATCTCAACCAAGAAAGTCTCCGTGGCGGTGGGCGGCCTCACCACCAAGACCGATATCGGCAAGGTAGAGCGCATCAGCGCCAAAGAATTCAAAGAGGCCTCCAGGGCCACTGCCCCGCGCAAATCTACTTCCGGCGGCGTGGCTGTAAAGGGTATGGAGAGCATTTCTCAGCGCAAGATGAATTTCTCGCCGCAGATTGATGTGCGGGGCGAGAGGCTGGAGAGTGCTCTGAACATTGTGACCCGGTTTATAGACGATGCCACTATGATTGGCATCTCACAGGTCAAGATTCTTCACGGCAAGGGGACCGGCGTGCTGCGCGAGGAGCTCCGTAAGTATCTTAAAACCGTGGCCGGAGTGCTGGCCGTGCACGACGAAGCGCTGGAAATGGGCGGCGCCGGAATAACCGTGGTAGAACTTGCATAGAATTGCGAGGTGTATTATATTCGCGGCGCACATTTGTCCAAGAATTTTGATTAAATACAACCATATTAAATCATTATGAAACAAATCATCAAGAGTTTACTGCTTTCCCTGGCAGTAATGTTCTTTGCCGTGCCTGCTTTTGCGCAGGTTACGACTGCTTCTATCAGCGGCCGCGTCACCGATAAGGACGGCGCTGTCCCGGGAGTGACGGTTATAGCTGTTTATGAGCCTACCGCTACTTCTTACTATGCAGTTACCGACAAAAACGGTAACTACCGTATGAGCAACGTCACTGCCGGCGGTCCTTACACCGTTTCTTTCGAACTCCTTGGCTATCGCGAGGTAGAGAACAAGAACGTGTATGCCCCTCTGGCAGAAAACGCAATTGTGGACGCTGTTTTGGAAGAAGAGAACATCCAGCTCGAGGGCGTGGTACTGGTTGCCGACGCTTCCGAGTCCGGTATGAACATCAAGCGTTCCGGTGTCGGTACTAATGTCAGCCAGCGCACTATGGAGAACCTGCCGACCTCTACCGGCCGCAGCCTCAACGATGTTCTCCGTCTCACCCCTCAGGCTACCACAGGTGTCGGCGGCTTCGCAGCCGGCGGCGGTAACTACCGTTCTTCTTATATCACCGTCGACGGTGCTGCATTCAACAACGCCTTCGGTATCGGTTCCAACCTGCCTGCAGGCGGCAGCCCTATCTCTCTGGACGCCATCGAGCAGATGACCATCAACATCACTCCGTTTGACGTCCGTCAGAGCGGCTTCACCGGCGCATCTGTCAACTCCGTGACCAAACGCGGTACCAACGAGTTCAAGGTGAGCGTCTATGACTACTACACCACCGACAGAATCCAGGGCACCAAGTATGCCAAGGCCAACGGCGAAATCGGCGAACTTTCCCGTCCCGACAAGGCTGTTTACAGCAACACTGCCGGTATAAGCGTGGGCGGCCCCATCATCAAGAACAAACTGTTCTTCTTTATCAATGCGGAATACGAACCCAAGACCAGCCCCGCTACAACCCGTCTGGTCAACGACGGCAGCTGGACTCCCGATGCCGGCGGCAGCATAACCCGCCCCACCCGCGAGCAGATGGAGACCATCAAGCAGTATCTCTCCGATAAATACGGATACGATCCCGGCCGTTACGAGAACTTCTCTGTGGGCACTCCTCTGATCAAGTTGTTGGGCCGTATCGACTGGAACATCAACCGCAACAACAGCTTGATGCTGCGTTACACCCAGGTTACCCGCAAGACCATATCTTCTCCTTCAAGCTCTGTCAACCCCATCGGCGGCGGCGTGGATAGAATAGGTTATGACCGCAATACAGGCGGCCGTTCCGGTATCTCTACCGCCCTGCCTTTCGAGAGTGCATACTACTATTCCGAAGATAACTTCTATTCATTTGCCGGCGAGCTCAACAGCCGTCTTTTTGATGGTGAGTTGAACAACCTGCTGCGTGCCACCTATTCTTACCAGACTATTCCCAGAAGTTTCTACGGCAATACTTTCCCGTCTGTGGATATTATGGATGGAAGCAGCGTGTACACCACATTTGGTCCCGACCCCTTCACTTATGGCAACCTCCGCGACGTTTCCACCATCGTGGTAACAGACGAGGCCACCTTCTCTGCCGGCATACATAACTTCCTGTTCGGTATGCAGTACGAGCATAACCGCACCAAGAACGGCTTTATGCAGGGCGGTGCCGGACAGTATGTGTATGGCAGCTGGGACGATTTTGTAAATGACCGCACTCCGGTTTCATTCCTCATCACCCACGGTAACAACGACGAACTCAAACAGGTATTCCCTTCGTTTGACTACAACCAGTTCTCTGTATATCTGCAGGACGAGATGAATATCAGCGAGAGGTTTAAACTCACCGCCGGTGTCCGCTTCGAGTTCCCCATCTACCCTGGTATCGAGGGCAATGAGAACAAGAACTTTACCAAACTGTATGAGGATTATGGCAGATACCGCACCAGCGATATGCCCAACGGCAGCATGAACGTCTCTCCCCGCATCGGCTTCAACTGGGATGTACTTGGCAACCGCAACCTGATTGTACGCGGCGGCACCGGTCTCTACACCGGCCGTATGCCTTTCGTATGGATCGTATCCGTGGCCGGCAACAGCAACTGCCTGCAGAACCAGGTTATTATGAAAGCAGCGGATATCCGCGCGTCCACCGACGGCAAGGTCAATGGCGTGAATATCCCTCACTTCCACACCTCTATTGATGAGATCACAAGCGAGATGTACGGCGGCAACTTTGTCCGCAACGAGAATCTGCCTGCTAATAGCGCATCAACCATTTTGGACAAGGAGCTCAAGATGCCTGTCACCTGGAAGGCATCCCTCGCAGTTGATGCAACCCTGCCCGGCAACATCAAGGCCAGCGTAGAGGGTATCTACAACAAGAACCTCGTAAGCCCCGTGGTACATACAACCGGCTATACCACCACCTCTATGCAGCTTCCCGGCGAACCCGCCACAAGAACTGCATACGAGACCATTCCGGCATTGGCCAATAACCACGCTTACCTGATCACCAACTCTGCCAAGGGTGTTCCCCAAGGCTACTATGCTTCCCTGACCGGCAGCCTCAAGAAAGACTTCAACTTTGGCCTGAGCCTGATGGCAGCCTACACCTACTCTGTATCCAAGAGCCTGGGAGACGGCAACGGAGACCAGATTTCCAGTGCATTCACCGAGACTACCTATACAGTGAACGGTACCAACACCGACGAACTTGGCTACAATAGCTTCGTGTCTCCCCACCGTGTAATTGCCAATGCAAACTACACCATCAAGGAGGGTCGTCACCTGGCCACCAACATCGGTCTGTTCTATGAGGGTTACAACTTCGGCTATGCCGGCGGCTTTGGCGCTTCCCGCTACAGCTATGTCACCAATGTTGACTACACCGGTTGCGCAGGTTCCCCCAACCTTCTCTATATCCCCACTCAGGACCAGCTGACAGCAATGCCTTGGGGCGATCTGATGGACAAGGAGACTCTGGTACAGCCCGCAGCGGAAAACAAGGCTGCATACGAGGCCTTCATTGCAGGTGACAAATATCTGAGCAAGCATCGTGGCGAGTATGCTACCCGCGGCGGCGCAGTTATGCCTTGGTTCAACCAGCTTAGCGCAAAGGTATCCCAGGACTTCATCTTCAACATCGCCCGCAGGCCTCATACCCTGCGTCTGGGTGTTGACGTAAACAACCTGGGCAACCTCATCAACCCTGCCTGGGGCAATGTCAAGCAGATTCAGTCAGTTTCTGCTATATCTTACGACAAGAAGGCCGGTACTTACACCTTCAACAGCCCTCAGTGCAAGTTTGACACCTACGCAAGCTATTTGTCAACCTGGAGTATCCTCTTCAGCGCACGTTACTTCTTCTAGTCGATTGATTTGACATAATAAAGGGTCTCCGTTTTTTCGGAGACCCTTTATTATTTTCATATTATTTAAGTCTTATTAATATCGGGAGGTGGTCACTGTAGCCGCCGGAGAAGGTGTTGCCCTCCCAGCTGCGGTAAGGCTTTCCGTTTTTCATCATAAAGTTGCGCTGGAAGATGTGCGCCCAGTAGTGTTTGTCAAATTTGTCCAGGGCCAGGCCTTTGGCGTGGGGATAGCCGGCGGCGGATGGCAGCAGGTTCTGGCTCACTATGATGTTGTCAAACAAAATCCAGTTGTGGTTGTGGATGCTGGTTCCCAGTCCGGCTTTGTACATAGCCCACATCGGGTTGAAATAGTCGCCGGGGGCCACGCCTTCTATTCTTTCCCGTGCGCCCAGCAATTCGCTCAGCGACGGTTCGTCTGGAGTGTCGTTCATATCTCCCATCACCACCACCTTGAGCCCCGGGAATTCCTTGCATTTTTTCTCTGCGTGGGCGCGGACGGTTTCGGCGCCGGCCCGGCGGAATCCCTGCGAGGAGTACACGCCGCCGCGGCGGGAAAGGAAATGGCACACATAAAAGCAGAACATCTCTCCGTCCAGACGGCCCCATACGGCCAGGATGTCCCTGCCGATGTATTCGCGGCCGCTGCGCAGTATCAGCTTCACCGGTTCGCTGCCCACCAGCTTGAAGCGGTCAGGTCGGAAAAACAGCGCCACGTCCACGCCGCGGGCATCCTTGCTGTCATAGTGCACATAACGGTAGTTGGCGGGCTCCATACGGCGCTGGCTCAGAAGGTCCTCCAGCACGGTGTCGTTCTCAATTTCAGAAACCCCCACAACAGCGGGAAATCCTCCCGGCAGGGAGGCGACGGCGGCAAAAACATTGCTCAGGTTGTTCAGCTTGGTCTGGTATTTTATGGCATCCCAACGCTTGTCGCCCATAGGGGTGAACTCTTCGTCGTCTGCCGTGGCGTCTTTGGTGGTGTCGTAGAGGTTCTCCAGATTGTAGAACATTATGTTGAGACTTGCCGCCATTGAGAGAAAAATGTAACTTTGAGCAAATTTAGGAATAATATCTTATGTCTGAAATCAAAGATGTCAATTTGTGGCCCGAAGGGCAGCGCAAGATAGACTGGGTGAGGGCTCACATGCCTCTGCTTAACGATATAGAAGAGCAATTCTCTGCAGACAAGCCGTTTGCAGGCGTCAAGGTGGCCGTTTCTGTCCACCTGGAGGCCAAGACGGCCTATCTGTGCCAGGTTCTGGCGGCGGGCGGCGCCGAGGTTTATGCCGCTGCCAGCAATGTGCTTTCTACCCAGGACGACGTGGTGGCGGCGCTGGTTAAGAGCGGCGTGAATGTGTTTGCGGTGCACGGAGAGAGTCCCGAAGAGTATGACCGGCACATCCGCTGCATTGTGGAGCCGGGTCCCAATGTGATTATTGACGACGGCGGCGATATAGTAAGTATGATCCACAGCGAATATCCGCAGCTCATAGAGAATGTGTGGGGCGGGTGCGAAGAGACCACCACCGGCATCAACCGCCTGCTGGCGCGTGCCCAGAAGGGTGAATTGAAATTCCCTATGGTGATGGTAAACAACGCCGAGTGCAAATATCTGTTTGACAACCGCTACGGCACCGGCCAGAGCGTTTGGGACGGCATTATGCGCACCACCAACCTTATCGTGGCCTCCAAGACCGTGGTTGTGGCGGGCTACGGCTGGTGCGGCAAAGGCGTGGCAATGCGGGCCAAGGGCCTGGGAGCCAGCGTCATTGTCACAGAAATAGACCCCATCCGGGCTATGGAGGCGGTAATGGACGGCTTCAAGGTGATGACTATGGACGACGCTGCGCCGCTGGGCGATTTGTTCATCACCGTCACGGGCTGCTGCGACATTGTGTGCGAGCGCCATTTCCGCGCTATGAAAGATGGCGCAATCTGCTGCAACGCAGGACATTTTGATGTTGAGGTGGATGTGGCAACCCTTCGAAAAATTGCCACCGAAACCAAGGTTGCCCGCAAGAATATCGAAGGCTTCAAGGTAGACGGCAAGTGGATTTATCTGCTTGGCGAAGGCCGTCTGGTGAATCTTGCGGCAGGCGACGGCCATCCGGCAGAGATTATGGATATGAGTTTCGCCATTCAGGCCCTGAGCGCCGCCTACATTGTCCGCAACAAAGGGATGCTGCCTGCCACAATGCTGGTAGTGCCCGAGGAGATAGACAAGTTTGTGGCCCGCAAGAAGCTGGCCGCCTGGGGCGTGACCATCGACACCCAGACAGAAAAGCAAAAGGCATATCTCGAGAGCTGATGCGCTACACACACATAGCCTTTGACATAGACGGCACCCTGATTGACACTCAGGATACTTTCACATATTCGTTTGCCAAGACCATAGGCGAGATCAAGGGGATGGATGTGCTGCCCGACGATTTGGTGCAGTACTTTGGCCTGCCCAGTATGGTGGGCATAGAGAAGGTCGGCTTCCCCGACCCGGCGGTGGCGCTGGATCTCTGGGAGAAATATTACCGGGAGATGGCGGCCACCAAAAGCAAGCCCTATCCCGGCATCCACGAGGCGATAGAGAGCTTGGCCGCTGCCGGTCTCAAAATGGGAATCATAACCTCCCGCAGCCGGGATGAATTTGAATACGACCGCAATCTGGACCCCTGGCGAAAGCATCTTTCTGTTGTGATTTGTGCCGACGATACAGTGCGGCACAAGCCCGACGGCGAGCCGGCCGAAGCCTTTGCTGCGGCAGCCGGTGTGGCCCGCAGTGCGTGCCTCTACGTGGGCGATACCCCTATGGATGCCCTGTGCGCTGCCAATGCGGGTATGGACTTTGCCCTGGCCGACTGGCGGGGTGATGCCGGAGATGATATTCAGTCAAAATACCGCTTCTCTTCTGCCGGAGAGTTGCTGAAAATAATACTTCAATAGTATGAAACAGTCGTGTAAATACGCCCTTTTGGTGCCTACCAGTATGGGGCTCAGGCTCTGCCCCGACGCAGGGCAGCCGATTGCCGCAAGCGACACCTTCCGCCTGCAGGCCACCAGCGCAGAGACCAACGTCGCCAGCATTGTGTCCTATCTTGGCCTTCCTGTCAAGGTTCTCACATCGTTTGTGGCAGGCAGTCCGTTTGCCTCTTTCATAAAGCAGTCGCTGCGTTCCCGCGGAATGGACTTCGAGGGGCCGGAAGTGCCTCAGGGCGGCCCGTGGGGCTATCGTCACCAGATAAATGTGGCCGACAGCGGCTTTGGCAGCCGCGGCCCGCGCGTGTGGAACGACCGTGCCGGCGAGGTTGGCCGCACACTGGACTCCAAGGACTTTGACCTGGAGCGTATCTTTGGCGCCGAAGGGGTGCAGATTGTGCATCTGTCGGGCCTTGTGGCGGCTCTGAGCCCCCAGACCGGGCAGTTCTGCCTGGATATAGTGCGCACCGCCAAAAAATACGGCACGCTGGTCAGCTTTGATCTGAACTACCGTGCTTCTTTCTGGGAGGGTCGCGAGAGTGAACTCAGGGCGATATTCACAGAAATCTGCGAAAAAGCCGGCATTCTTATGGGCAACGAAGAGGACTTCCAGCTGGCTCTGGGCATCTCCGGCCCCGAAGCGGGAGGCCGTGGCCTGACGGCCAAGATGGACGGATTTAAAAATATGATAGCACTGGTAAGCGGGAAGTTCCCCGGCGTGAAAGTCTTTGCCACAACTCTTCGCGAGGTTATTGACACAGGCGAGCACAACTGGGGCGCCCTGCTGCGATGTGATGGCAAATGGTTCACCGCCGAGCCTCGCAGGATACACGTCCTGGACCGCATAGGAGGCGGCGACGGCTTTGCCGGCGGTCTGCTCTACGGCTTGCTTAAGGGCTGGGAAGCAGAGAAATGCCTGCAGTTCGGATGGGCTGCTGGGGCTTTGGCCACTACATTTCTGACAGACTACGCTCAGCCTGCCGACGAGGCCCAGATATGGAGCATCTGGAGCGGAAATGCCCGCGTCCAGAGGTAAGACTATCCGTTTTAAAACGTTTTAATATGCTTTTTTACGCCAGAGGCTCGGAGAATGAGGTGCTCACGCAGGACGATGTCCGCGAAGCGCTTTGCGGCGTGTTCACTTCTCTTGGCGCAAAGCACCGGGTTCTGGCCATTCCGCCAGACTTCACCCGCCTGAATTCCCTGGGAGGAGAAATCACCGCCATAGCCAACGACTATTTTGGTGATACCCTCACCGATATAATGCCTGCCCTGGGCACCCACAGCCCTATGACGCCGGAGCAGATGGACACGATGTTCCCGGGCGTGCCGCACGGCAAATTCCGCGTACACGACTGGCGCGGCGGGGTAGAGGATGTGGGAGAAGTTCCGTCGGATTATATCCGCGAGATATCCGAAGGGAAGGTCGGCTACAGCATCAAGGCCCAGATCAATCGCCTGTTGCTGGATCCCGGCTTCGATTTGATACTCTCCATAGGCCAGGTCGTGCCTCACGAGGTGGTGGGTATGGCCAACCACGCAAAGAATATTTTCGTGGGAGTGGGCGGCACCGACTTTATTGGCAAGAGCCACTTTCTGGGAGCCAGCTATGGGATGGAGCGTCTTATGGGGCACCCCGGCGGCCCGGTGCGCGATGCACTGGAGTATGCCAGAACCCATTTCCTGGGCAACCTCCCGATAGTCTATATTCTCACCGTAAGGGCCTCGGAAAACGGCCGTATGGTCACCAAAGGGCTCTTCGTGGGCGACGATTACGAATGTTTCCGCCAGGCGGCGGCGCTTTCGCAGAAGGTGAATTTTGTGCAGCTGGACCGCGAAATAAACAAATGCGTAGTGTGGCTGGACCCTGCCGAATTCAAGAGCACCTGGCTGGGCAACAAGGCCGTTTACCGCACCCGTATGGCCTTGGCCGACAACGCCGAACTGCTGATTCTGGCGCCCGGCCTCAAGGAGTTTGGAGAAGACGCCACAATAGACAAGCTGGTGCGCCGGCACGGATATCGCGGCACGCCCAACACCCTGGCGGCGGTAGAAAGCGACCCCGGGCTGAAAGCGAATCTTGGCGCCGCAGCCCATCTGATTCACGGCAGCAGCGAGGGGAGGTTCAGCATCACCTATGCTCCCGGAGGCGGCCTCACGCAAGAAGAGATAGAGAGTGTCGGCTTCCGCTATGCGCATCTGGAGCCGATGCTGGAGCGCTATAATCCTGATAAGCTTCACGACGGCTGGAACACGCTTGAAGGCGGAGAGGAGATATACTTCATTTCAAACCCCGCCCTGGGACTGTGGGCATACAAAGAGAGATTCAAAGAATAATACTATATGGAACAGAAATCTGACATCGGACTTGTAGGTCTTGCCGTGATGGGCGAGAACCTGGTCCTGAATATGGCCAGCAAAGGTTTCACGGTGAGCGTTTATAACCGTACCCTTGCCCGTGTAGACAATTTTATGGCCGGCCGTGCCGCAGGCAAAAGCATCACAGGCACTCACTCCCTGGAGGAGTTGGTATCCACACTCAAAAGCCCCCGCAAGGTCTTTCTGATGGTGAAGGCAGGCGATGCGGTGGACAGCCTCATAGACCAGCTGATTCCGCTTTTGGAGCCGGGTGATGTGATTATCGACGGCGGCAACACCCACTATCCCGACACCGCCCGCCGCCGCGAATATGTAGAGCGCCGCGGCCTGCTGTATATCGGCACCGGTGTTTCGGGCGGCGAAGAAGGCGCCCTTAAGGGACCCAGTATGATGCCCGGCGGCAGTCCCGCAGCCTGGCCGCTGGTAAAGCCCATCTTCCAGAGCATCAGCGCCCACACCGCCGACGGCTCTCCCTGCTGCGACTGGGTGGGCGAAGGTGGCGCGGGCCACTTTGTAAAGATGGTGCACAATGGCATCGAATACGGCGACATCCAGCTCATTTGCGAGTGCTACCAGATTATGAAAGACTGTCTGGGAATGAGCAACGAAGAAATGAGCGCCACCTTTGCCGAGTGGAACCGCGGCGATCTGGACAGCTACCTGATAGAGATTACCCGCGACATCCTGGCCAAGAAAGATGAAGAAGGCCGCTATGTTCTGGACTATATACTTGATACAGCCGGCCAGAAAGGGACCGGCAAGTGGACCGCAGAGGCGGCTTTGGATGCCGGCATCCCTCTGACACTCATCACAGAAAGCGTGTATGCCCGCAGCCTGTCGGCGCTCAAAGAAGAGCGTGTGGCGGCCTCCAAAATACTCTCCGGACCTTCTGTCAAGAGATTCGAGGGAAACAAAAAGGCCATTCTTGACGACCTGCAGCAGGCGCTCTTTGCCTCCAAGGTGGTATCTTACGCACAGGGTTTCTCGCTGATGCGCGCCGCTGCCGCAGAAAACGGCTGGAATCTAAACTATGGCAACATCGCCCTGATGTGGAGGGG
>JAFRRR010000045.1 GCA_017428035.1 Bacteroidales bacterium
ATCTTCACCGTGTGGCCCTCGTCAATAAGCTGACGGGCAAGCCGCTCGTTAAAAGTGGCAATGCCGCCCCTGTAGGGATATGCCGGTCCGACAATTACAATCTTCATATATGCAAATATACAACTTATTGATTATTCGCATAAAGTTTTTAACTTAGATGTTTGTAATATGGAAAAAGTTAAAGTAATCGAGATTAAAAAGAGCGTTTTTGCCGAGAATGACAAGGACGCCGATGCGCTCAGAAGCGAGCTTAAGGGCAGGGGAGTGTACCTGCTTAACCTTATGTCATCGCCGGGAAGCGGCAAAACCACCACCCTTATAAAGACCATCAATCTTATAAAGGACAAAATCCGTGTGGCCGTGATGGAGGCCGACATAGACAGCGATGTGGACGCCATCAAAATCAAAGAAGCCACCGGCATACAGTCCATCCAGCTGCACACCGGCGGAATGTGCCACCTCGATGCCGAGATGACGCGTCAAGGTCTGGACAATGTGGCACTGGAAGGCATCGACCTGGTGATTCTCGAAAATGTCGGCAACCTGGTATGCCCGGCCGAATTTGACACGGGAGCAGTGCGTAACGCAATGATACTTTCTGTGCCGGAAGGGCACGACAAACCGCTGAAATATCCCCTGATGTTTTCTGTTTGCGACCTGGTTCTGGTGAACAAAACAGACGTGTTGCCATACTTTGACTTTGATATGGACAAGTGCCGCGAATATGTCGCTATGCGTAACCCAGAGGCGCGGGTTATCCCCATCTGCGCCAAGACCGGCGAAGGTGTGGGCCAGTTTGCCGACTGGCTGCTGGCCGAGGTGAATAACTGGAAAAACAAATAATATTATATCTACTTATGCCCGAGATGTCTACCAAATTTGTCCCCAAGCACAAAGGCGACAAAAACCCGAATCCCAAGCTTTTGAAATTTGTGCGGCACGTCACCGACCGCATCCCCGGCAAAATCAAGATGGACTCCAACGCCCCCGAATACTGGGGCCTGGCCTGCATCTTTGAAGACGAAATGGATGCCGCCACACGCGAGGCTTCACTGGACCTGCTGCTGGATATGCTTCCCAAGAATTTCTTCAAGGTGCGCAAGCATCACGACTACCACTTGCTGCACCATATGAATCACGAGAAGCACTACACCCCGGATGACAAGTCGTTCGATGACCTGCTGGACAAACTGGCATATTTCGGTATGCTGGAATATGACTACGGCGATAAATACACAGATGACGGGCCGGTAGAGGGGACAACCTACAACCGCGAAGACCGCATCTACTGGGTGCCGATGTTCGTGCCCGGCAGCGCCGAGTATACCAATATGAATACCGACCTTATGGACAAGCATCCCGAGCTGGCGATGTTCTTCGAGAGGATGACTTTTCTCCCTCTGGAGATAATCACCCCTATGGTGCCTATGGGCGGCAGCGGTATCGGAATGCACGTCATCCCGGTAGAGAAGGCCATCAGTATGGAGAATCAGTCTGTGAGCATAGAGCACATTTCTTACTGGCTGAAGAAGTATGAAGGTCATCTGGGCGTGGGCATCTGCTCTTGCCGCTACGGCCGCAAGAAGCTTGACGAGGGCTGCGCCGACGACTACCGCGATTGGTGCATAGGTGTGGGCGATATGGCAGATTATCTGCGCGAGACGGGCCGCGGCCACGACATCACCTACGACGAGGCGATGGCCATCCTCAAAAAGGCAGAGGACCACGGCTTTGTGCATCAGATCACCAATATAGACGGCGAGGGGAAAATCTTTGCGATATGCAACTGCAACGTGAAGATATGCAACGCGCTGCGCACCTCGCAGCTGTTCAATACGCCCAATATGAGCCGCAGCGCCTATGTGGCAAAGGTCGATCCCAAAAACTGCGTCGCCTGCGGCCGTTGCGTGGAGTATTGCCCTGCAGGTGCCGTGAAACTGGGGCAGAAACTCTGCACCAAGCACGGCGAGCAGACCTATCCCAAGCAGGAGCTGCCAGATGCCGCCAAGTGGGGTCACCACAAGTGGAACGAAGACTATCGCGACCGCAACCGCATCAATTGCTATCCCACCGGCACTGCACCCTGCAAGACTGCCTGCCCGGCACACATAGCTGTTCAGGGCTATCTGAAAAAGGCAGCCGAGGGCAAATACCGCGAGGCGCTGGAGCTCATCAAACGTGAGAACCCGTTCCCGGCAATTTGCGGCAGGGTATGCAACCGCCGTTGCGAAGATGCCTGCACACGCGGCACAATAGACCAGCCGATAGCTATAGACGCTGTCAAGAAATTCATCGCAGAGCAGGATCTCAATAGCGAACACCGCTTTGTACCCGAGGTCAATATATGTTCTAATGTCCAGGACCGCTGGGAAGAGAAAATCGCCATTATCGGCGGCGGCCCTGCCGGCCTTAGCTGCGCATATTATCTGGCCACTATGGGTTACAAGCCCACCGTGTTCGAGAAGAACCCGCTGCCGGGCGGTATGATGCAGTATGGCATCCCTTCTTATAAACTGGACAAAACAGTCATTGCAGCCGAAATAGATATCCTTCGCGAGATTGGCGTGGAAATCAAAACCGGCGTAGAAGTGGGGAAGGATGTCACTATAGATGAGCTCCGCAGCCAGGGCTACAAGGGATTCTATGTGGCCATAGGTTGCCAGGGCGGTCGTCTTCCCGGCATCCCCGGCGAAACTCTGCCCGAATGCACCACCGCCATCGACTTTTTGCACAAGGCCAACTGCGGTGATGTGAAACTCACCGGTAAGGTGGTGGTTGTGGGCGGCGGCAATGTCGCCATAGATGCAGCCCGAGTGGCCAAACGCAGCGGCGCAGAAAGCGTGACTATGCTCTCGCTGGAGACGGAAGACATTATGCCGGCATCTTTGGAAGAGCGCCGCGAGGCCCGCGAAGACGGTGTGGAAATCAATCCCGGCTGGGGCCCGAAAGAGGTCCTTGGCGAGGGCAAGGTCGGCGGCATCGTGTTCAAGAAATGCACCTCGGTGTTCAATGCAGAGCATAAGTTCGCTCCCGAATATGATGAAAGCCAGCTCCTCACCCTCGATGCCGATATGGTGATTTTCGCCATCGGCCAGACAGTGAATCTGGGCTCGCTTCTCGAGGGCAGCAAGGTGGAATTCTTCCGCGGAGTATATCCCGTGGCAGACAAACTCACCTACCAGACAGCGCAGGAAGACATCTTCACCGGCGGCGATTGCTTCACCGGGCCCAAGTTTGTGATTGATGCCATCGCGGCCGGCAAGGAGGCTGCCGAGAGCCTTCACCGCTATGTACAGCACGGCCATATGACCATAGGCCGCAACCGCCGCGATTTCATAGAGCTGGATAAGAGCGACATCAAGGTAGATAGTTACGACAACTCTTCTCGTCAGGAGCCGGGCGTGGAAATCAAAGAAGACAAGTTCCGCGAATATGCCCTCACTCTCACCGAGGAGCAGGTCAAGAAAGAAACCGCCCGCTGCCTTAGCTGCGGTGCCTCTGTGGTAGATGAAAACCGCTGTATCGGCTGCGGTATCTGCACCACCAAGTGCGGCTTTGACGCCATTCATCTCTACCGTGAGAATCCTGGCGCCAGCGTGATGCGCACCAGCGAAAACAAGTTTGACGGCATCCTGCCATATATGATGCAGCGCACCGGCAAGATTCTCTTTAAAAAGAAGAAATAATGCACGAACTGGGCATTGTGTTCTATATTATCCGCGACGCCAAGCAGGCAGCTCTGGAAAATGGGGTGGAGCATATCGACACCGTGGTGATGAATATCGGCGAAGTATCCACCGTGGTGCCGGAGTACCTCTGTGACTGCTGGCGGTGGGCGGCTGACAAAGAACCGATGCTCAAAGGTTGCGAACTCAAGATCAACCCGATTCCTGCGGTGAGTTGGTGCGATGCCTGCAAAAGCGAATATGCCACAGTGCCGCACGGCAAAAAGTGCCCCAACTGCGGCAGCGGCGCCACCTGGCTGCTGCGCGGAAACGAGGTTGAGATAAAGGAGATAGAAATAAAAGAATAGTTATATGAGTTGTTTTTTAGTACCTCTGGTGCAGGCTGCGGCCACCACCATCTACCGCAAACACTTTTGCAAGACAGATTCTGAATCACATCCCAATGTGCTGAAGCGCAACGTCCCGGCTCTGGAAAAGATGCTCTGGGGCGGCAGCATTATGCTGATTGTGGATCACATTATTAACGGAGAACTCACCTGGCGGTTCCCGTTCTTCACCGCTCTCACAGCCGAGGGCGGCGCCTCGGTATTCTGGGGAGAAATCCTCACTGTGGGTGTCCCTATGTCGGTTGTCCTTACACTGGCCTGGATTCTCTATGCCGTGATCAAAGAGCGCAAGACTGCAAAGAATACTCAATCTATATAATCTTAATTAAAACCTGACAGTTATGTTTTTCCAAGTTTATGGGGCTAACGCCCTTGCACAATGGGGAATGCTTCTGGTGGTCCTGCTGGGCCTGATTCTCCTGAATGAATTTGCACGCCGCACCAAAACCGGCGGTATCATCACATTCTTCGTGGTGCCCATCATCCTGACGGTCTATTTCATTGCCATCGCAGTTGGTGCACGCGCCGGCGCTTCCTGGGCTGTGAACAACCAGACCCACGTATTTATGAACGGCTGGTTCCACTACGCAAAGCTTTATGCTGCCCTCACCGGCTGCATCGGCTTTATGATGATCAAGTACAAATGGGGTATAGGTGCAAAGCACTGGTTCAAACCCTTCCCGTTCATTATCGTGGCCATCAACATTCTCATCGCTGTGGTTTCTGACTTTGAGAGTGCAGTGATGGGCTGGAACAAGTGGTGGCTTTCCAGCGAAGGCGTATGGCTCTATGGCGGCCCCCACAATGTGATGAACGGTATTGCCGGTCTGCTCAATATCCTGTGTATGACCGCGTGGTGGAATGTTTATCCTTCAAAGGACAAGAAGGATATGATTTGGGCCGATATGACTTGGGTCTACATTCTGGTATATGATATCTGGAACTTTGCGTACACCTACAACTGCCTGCCTACCCACAGCTGGTATTGCGGTATCGCACTGCTGCTGGCGCCCACCATCGCAGCCATCTTCTGGAACCGCGGCGGCTGGATCCAGAACCGCGCCAACACCCTGGCCATCTGGTGTATGTTCGCACAGGTATTCCCTCTGTTCCAGGAGACCTTCAAGGACGGTCGCCAGTGGTTCAGCTGGGCCGTGCTGCCCGTGCAGTATCCCGAAGGCGTGGAGACTGTCAAGACTCTCTATGAGGTTGCCGGCGGCGAAGCTGCTGCAGTTGGCACAACTGTAGATTCGGTTGCTGCCAATCCTACGGCAATGATAGTGATAAGCGCTTTGGCCCTTGCAGTCAACGTGGTTGCCCTTGGCTATATAATCTATGTTTCACGCAAGCGCAAGATCAATCCTTACAAGCAGGATGTCTTTATCAACCAGAAGTATTACAAAGATGCGATGGCACGTGCAGATGTTGCTTAATCGGCTATTTTTATTACATTTGCGCCCGCATTTAACACTTAATACAATGAAAAAGATTTTTGTTACTCTTTTTGCTATGCTGGCTATGTCTATGGCAATGCCTGCACAGAATGTTTCTTTCAGCAAGGACGCCGACCTCGCCTTCGGTAATGACTGGTTTGTGGTTGAGCCTCTGAGCTATCTCGGCTATGGTTACCAGATCAAGAGCGGTTATCCCGACAAGGCCGGTTACAGCGACGAGTTCTTTATGAATGCGATGGAACTGGGTTTCCGCCCTTTCAGCGCAGGTCTTATCGCTATCGGCGTTGACTGGACAATGAATACCTATCGTCTTGACAAGACCCATCTCTGGGGTGCAGAGGATAATGGTAAAGTATGGGCAAGGGAGGCTTCAACCCTGCCTGGCAACACTGCTCTCAAGAGCTCCAGACTGCGCGTCCACACTTTCTCCATTCCTTTGAGTTTCGAGATTCGTGCCGGCAAGGGAGCTTTCCGTATCGGCGCAGCAGGTGAGTACAATCTCCCCGCTAATGTAAAGAACAGAACCGTTGACGGCGGCAAAACCACAAAAGAGGTCAAGAAGGGCATTGGCGTGAACGAATTCACCTACAGTGCATTCGGTGCCATCTCCTACGGCGGTTTTGGTATTTATGTGAAGTATCGTCCTTCATTCCAGTTTGCAGAAGGCAACGGCCCTCACTTCAACAACCTCTGCGTAGGTCTTGTTTTGGGTCTGGGTATGTAATTTAACTTGAACTTAAACGAAAACCGCAGTCGTAGAACACGGCTGCGGTTTTTTTTTGCAACAAATAGTAACTACCTTATAAACAAAAGTTCTCTGTATTTGGGAAGCGGCCAGAAGGAGTCGTCTACCACAAGCTCAAGCTTGTCTATCTGGTAACGGATTTCATCCATCTTGGGCGCAACCGTGTCGTGGTATGCGATGGCTTTTTTATGCTCGTCTTCAATAACATTGGCCTTCTTGCGGGCGTTGACCAACTCTTCTACCATAATCTCAATCCTGGCGGTACGTTCTGCAATTTCTTCTATTATCTTAACGTTGCGTTCCGACAATTTGTCCGCCTTTACTGTAGCAAAGGTTTTGTGCATATCGCAGACGTTCTCCAGCAACTGGCTCTGGTAGCGGGTTGCAACAGGGATAATGTGGTTCATTGAAAGATCTCCAAGCACGCGTGCCTCAATCTGTATCTTTTTGGTATAAGTTTCCCACTTTACCTCGTTGCGGGCCTCAAGCTCTTTCTTGGTCATAACCCCAAGTTTTGAGAACATATCAATGCTGCTTTTATCCAGGAAGCGCTCGAAGATGACAGGGCAGGATTTCTCGGTGTCCAGACCTCGTTTCTCGGCCTCCACAACCCATTCGTCACTATAGCCGTTGCCGTCGAAGCGAATAGGTTTACAAGTAGCAATGTCCTCACGAACCACGTCCAGAATGGCGTGGAAGACCGGGTTATGTTCTCCGGATGCGAATTTCTTATCTTTGGAGATGGCCTCTATGCGTTTGTCGACCCTTGTCTTGAAATTTGCCAACGCTTCTGCAACTGCACTGTTCAGGGCAATCATTGCACTGGCACAGTTGGCCTCACTGCCCACGGCGCGGAATTCAAACCTGTTGCCTGTGAAAGCGAACGGGCTGGTACGGTTGCGGTCGGTATTGTCTATCATTATCTCCGGTATTTCGGGGATATCCATCTTCATGCCTTGCTTGCCGGCCATAGACAGGGAATCGGTGTCGGCTTTTTCTATATGGTCAAGCAACTCGCTGACTTGTTTGCCAAGGAAAGATGATATGATTGCAGGCGGGGCCTCATTTGCCCCCAGACGATGCGCGTTGGACGCTGACATTATGCTGGCTTTGATAAGGCCGTTATGACAGTAAACCCCCATTAGCGTTTCTACTATAAACACCACAAACCTTAGGGTGTCTTCTGTGGTTTTGCCGGGGGCGTGAAGTCTTACCCCGGAGTCTGTGGACAGGCTCCAGTTGTTGTGCTTGCCGCTGCCGTTGATTCCTGCAAATGGTTTTTCGTGCAACAAAACGCGGAATCCGTGCTTGCGGGCGACCTTACGCATAAGGCTCATCAACAGCATATTGTGGTCAACCGCAAGGTTGGTCTCCTCGAATATAGGAGCCAGTTCAAACTGGTTGGGGGCAACCTCGTTGTGACGGGTCTTGCAGGGTATGCCCAATTCAAGAGCCTGTATCTCAAGATCCTTCATAAAGGCTTGGACGCGGTCGGGGATGGTGCCGAAATAGTGGTCGTCCATCTGTTGATTCTTTGCAGAATCGTGCCCCATCAGAGTGCGTCCGGTCAGCAAAAGGTCGGGACGGGCCGAATAGAGGCCTTCATCCACCAGAAAATATTCCTGCTCCCAGCCGAGTGTGCTGATGACCTTTTTTACATTTGGGTAGAAGTAGTGGCAGACGTCGGTTGCTGCAACGTTAATGGCGTGCAGCGACCTGAGCAGCGGAGCCTTGTAGTCCAGCGCTTCACCGCTGTATGATATAAAAACCGTTGGAATACATAGGGTGTCGTCTATAATGAACACCGGCGATGTGGGATCCCACGCAGAGTAGCCGCGCGCCTCAAAGGTAGAGCGGATGCCTCCGCTAGGGAAAGAGCTTGCATCAGGCTCCTGCTGTACAAGCAGTTTGCCGCTGAACTCTTCTATCATTCCGCCCTTGCCGTCGTGTTCTATGAATGAGTCGTGTTTCTCTGCTGTGCCTTCTGTCAATGGCTGGAACCAGTGTGTATAGTGAGTCACGCCGTTTTCGCTGGCCCACTGTTTCATTCCGGCAGCAACAGCGTCTGCTACTGCCAGATCAAGCTGGGCGCCGTTGTCTATAACATTCATCATTTTTTCATAGACCTGCTTGGGCAGGTACTTGTACATCTTTTCGCGATTGAATACCTTTTTTGCGAAGTATTCGCACGGTCTCTCTGCCGGGACCTTTACGTCGAGCGGTTTCTTCTTGAATGCTTCCGCTACGACCTGGAATCTTAAGTTAGCCATAATCGTGTGGTTTATTGTGTTAGAACAATCTTTCTATTCTTTTAAGTGCCTCTTCAGTCTGGGCGTGACTGCCAAATGCAGTGAAGCGTATATATCCTTCTCCCGAAGGGCCGAATCCCGCACCGGGGGTACATACCACGTGTGCACGGGAGAGAAGATTGTCGAAAAACTTCCAACTGGGTTCTCCGTGTGGCGTCTTCATCCATACGTAAGGGGCGTTTTCTCCTCCATACACTTCATAACCGAGCGTACGGAGGCGTTTGAGCATCATTTCTGCATTATACCTGTAATAATCTATCGTGGCTCGCACCTGTTCTTTGCCTTCAGGAGTATAAATTGCTTCGGCTGCTCGCTGGCTCAAATAGCTGGTGCCATTGAACTTTGTGGACTGTCGGCGAAGCCATAAAGGATTCAGAGGAATGCGTTCCCCATCCATAGTTGCTGCTGTAACCTCTTCGGGAACTATTGTGTAGCCGCAGCGGATGCCTGTGAATCCGGCCGTCTTTGAGTAACTGCGGAATTCTATCGCGCACTTGCGGGCGCCGCGGATTTCATAGATGGAGTGGGGGATATCGGGGTCCTGAATGTAGGCTTCATATGCGGCATCGTAAAAAATGAGCACGTCGTTTCGCAGTGCATAATTGACCCATTTGCGCAGTTCTTCACGGGAGATTACAGTCCCAGTCGGATTGTTCGGGTAGCAGAGGTACACTACATCTACACGACGATTCGGTATCTCGGGTATAAAGTTGTTCTCTGCCGTGCAGGGAAAGTAAATGACATTCGACCACCTGTCGTGGATATCTTTTTCTCCTGAGCGTCCAATCATTGAGTTAGAATCCAGGTAAACAGGGTATATCGGGTCGGTAACCCCGATGGAGTTATCCCAGCGTATCAGCTCCTGAATATTTCCGGTGTCACTTTTGGCACCGTCATTTATAAACACTTCGCTGATGTCTAGATGGATTCCGCGAGGCAGGTAGTCATTCTTGATGATTGCCTCACGCAAAAAAGGGTATCCCTGTTCCGGACCATATCCGCGGAATGTCTCCTCGTGTCCCATTTCGTCTGCGGCCCGGTGCAGAGCCTCCACCACTGCGGGTGCAAGCGGCCGCGTGACATCTCCGGTGCCAAGGCTGATGACATTTACATTCTTGTGGGCCGACTTGAATGCGTTCACCTTGCGGGCGACGTCGGCAAACAGGTAGTTGCCGGGTAACTTTAAGAAGTGTTCGTTAACAAGTGCCATATTCTATATCTCCTTCATATACAAATTCTGCGGGACCGCTCAGATACACGTGCCCTGCCGGGGGATTCCATTCTATATCCAGGTTGCCGCCATCCATCTCTATGGTTACTTTGTTTGAGGATCGCTCGCAGAGCATTGCGGCCACGGCTGTTGCACACGCTCCAGTGCCACACGCTTTTGTGATTCCGCTGCCGCGCTCCCAGACCCTGGTGCGGATCCTTTCCGGGGTAATGACTTTTGCGAATTCAATGTTGCAGCGCTGCGGAAATGCGGCATTCTTTTCCAGCGCTGCGCCATATGCGGCAATATCAATAGTGTCTGCGTCATCGCAGAATACCACAAAATGGGGGTTGCCCATTGAGACAAACATTCCGATGAACTTGCGGCCCAGAGCTTTCAATACAGTTTCCTTGCCCGGCGTTCCTGCAAATTGTTCCCGGCATTCTACTGCCGGCTCAAGCATATCAACTATCACATTCTCTACTGTGTCACCGCTGTCGCTTATCTTAAGCCAGAGGTTCTTGATGCCGGATGCAGTCTGAAGCCGAATCAGTTTCTTGTGGCTCAGTCCGTGTTCATATACAT
Organism: Bacteroidales bacterium; assembly: GCA_017428035.1. Taxonomy (GTDB): domain Bacteria; phylum Bacteroidota; class Bacteroidia; order Bacteroidales; family UBA932; genus Equibacterium. Next base: position 10,376 of record JAFRRR010000045.1, read on the forward strand.
ATTTCCCGATGCAGCGGGAGGCGTTGCCGCACATATCTGCTTCGCTGCCGTCGGCATTGAAAATCCTCATAGTAAAGTCTGCCTTGTCGGATGAGGACTTGCCTATCAGCACTAAGCCGTCTGCTCCAATCCCGTTGTGTCGGTCACTCCACTTTATTGATGCCCCTGACGGGTCAGAAATAGGATAAAGAGACGTATCGACATATATATAGTCGTTGCCGGCTCCTTGCATCTTGGCGAAGTGAATGGTGTGTTTCATATTGACATTTCCGGTTGCAATTTTATGCAGTCATTTTCAAATATCAAGCGCAACACGCCATTTTCTTTGCTTGTTTTTTTGCGGTTGATTTCAAATTTGAAGTTATATGTGTGTTTGATATACAATTCAGATGAAGGATTCATTTATCAGTTAACAAATTACTAATGATGTCATTTATTTAGATATTTAATCGGCCCAAACCGATTCCGAAGGAGTTCACTAATATATTTTTGCACCAGAACTGATAGAAAGAAACGTGATGGTTAGTAATGGTCTTTACCAAAGCAGCTGGGAACACGACAGCTGCGGAGTCGGGATGGTAGTCAACATCCACGGAGGAAAAACCCACCAACTTGTAGAAGATGCCCTTACGGTGCTTGAGAATATGCGCCACCGCGGTGCCGAAGTAGGCAAAGACGGCGACGGAGCTGGCATCTTGCTCCAGATTCCACACGAGTTTATCCTCCTCTCAGGAATTCCTGTGCCGGAGAAAGGCAAGTATGCGACCGGTCTGGTATTTCTGCCTAAAGATGCAGCCAGGCAGCAGGATATCCTTGCAATCATTATAGAAGAGACAGAACGCGAAGGACTTCAACTTATGCATCTCCGACAGGTTCCTGTAGAGTCAGGGTGCCTTGGAGAGAGGGCTCTTGCCACAGAGCCGGACATCAAACAGATTTTTATCACCGGCATCTCAGACGACAAGGTGGATGTTTTCCCAAGGATTCTTTATAAAGTGCGCAAACGCATAGAAAAGCGCATCAGTGACAAGGACTTTTATTTCTGTTCGCTGAGCAATTCCAGCATCGTTTATAAAGGAATGCTTTCAAGCGTGCAGCTGCGGCAGTTCTACCCGGACTTGACAAATCCATATTTCACAAGCGGACTAGCGGTTGTGCATTCGCGATTCAGTACTAACACCTTCCCGACCTGGTCGCTTGCACAGCCGTTCCGCTTGCTTGCTCATAACGGAGAAATAAATACAATCCGTGGCAACAGGGGTTGGATGAAGGCCCGCGAGAGTGTTCTCAGCAGCGAGGCTCTGGGAGACATCCGCAACATTTCGCCAATAATACAGCCCGGAATGTCCGATTCGGCTAGTCTGGACAATGTACTTGAATTCTTCATAATGAGCGGGATGAGCCTGCCTCACGCTATGGCGCTTCTGATTCCGGAATCATTCAATGACAAGAATCCTATACCGGAAGACCTGAAGGCCTTTTATGAGTATTATTCCATATTGATGGAGCCTTGGGATGGTCCTGCGGCACTGCTGTTCTCCGACGGCCGCTTTGCCGGTGGTATGCTGGACCGTAACGGTCTGCGCCCCGCCCGATACACTATCACCAAAAACGACACAATGGTCGTGGCCTCAGAAGTAGGAGTGATTGACCTGGACCCGACCCAAGTGGTGGAGAAGGGTCGTCTTCAGCCGGGCAAGATTCTGCTTATAGACACCCAGGAGGGCAAGATTTATTATGACGGTGAAATCAAGCTCACGCTTGCCGAGGAGCATCCATATCGTCAGTGGCTTTCTACCAACCGAATACAGCTTGAGAAGCTTCACAGCGGCCGGCACGTCTCAAATGCCGTGGACAATCTTCTCTCAAAAGAGTTAATGTTCGGTTATGGAGAAGAGGATATTTCATCTTCAATAATACCTATGGCCACCGCCGCACAGGAGCCCACCGCTTCTATGGGTAATGACACACCGCTGGGGGTTATTTCCAGCAGGCCCCAGATCTTTTTTGACTACTTCAGACAACAATTCGCGCAGGTTACAAATCCAGCCATTGACTCTATCCGCGAAAGTCTTGTGATGAGTTTGGCTGAGTATATCGGACGCGTAGGAGCCGGAATATTGAATCCAGACGAGAGCAACTGCAAGATGGTCCGGCTGCCACATCCTATTTTAAACAACACCCAGCTTGACATACTGTGCAATATCCGCTATAAAGGTTTTAATACAATTAAACTCCCTATGACATTCAGCGGCAACTTGCGTTATGCGCTTGACAAGCTGTGCAAGGATGCCGAGCGATGCGTAGATGAGGGATACAATTATATTATCCTTTCTGACAGGGATGTAGACGAAACGCATATTGCAATTCCCAGCCTGCTCGCGGTATCTGCAGTGCATCATTACCTTATTTCCGTGGGCAAGAGGGTGCAGACGGCGCTGATAGTGGAGAGCGGAGAAATACGCGAAACTATGCACGCCGCTCTGCTGCTGGGTTATGGAGCATCCGCCTTATGCCCTTATATGGTATTTGCCATATTGGATGATCTTGTCAAGAGAGGCAAGATACAGGAAGACTATGCCACAGCAGAGACGAACTACATCAAGGCTATATGCAAAGGGTTGCTGAAGATTATGGCCAAGATGGGTATCTCCACAATACGCAGTTACCGTGGTGCAAAGATTTTTGAGAGTGTAGGACTATCGGAATCGCTTCTGAGGGATTATTTTGGCACAGAAGTCAGCACTATTGGTGGTATTGGTCTTGAAAAGATAGCTGCAGATGCTCAGGCATTCCACGATTTGGCTTACCATCCAAAAAGCGAACTCCTCCCCAATATGGGGCGCTTCCATTGGCGCAGGGATGGCATACGGCATGCCTGGAATCCAGAGACTATTGCCAAGCTTCAGCTTGCCTGCCGCAGAGGCAGCTACGAACTGTATAAGCAATACTCTTTACTGGCAGATAATAAAGACGAACCGATTTTCATCAGGGATTTTATGGGCGTCAAGTCAAATCCGATACCCCTGGATGAAGTGGAACCGGTAGAGAACATTGTAAAAAGATTTGTCACTGGCGCGATGTCGTTCGGTGCCCTAAGCAAAGAGGCTCACGAGACCATTGCGTTGGCAATGAATAAGCTTGGAGCCCGCAGTAATACCGGTGAGGGTGGCGAAGATTCGGCGCGCTATCATACTGATGTAGACGGCGTAAGCCTGAGCAGCAAGACCAAGCAGGTGGCGTCGGGACGATTTGGTGTTACCACTGAATATCTTGTCAATGCAGAAGAAATTCAGATCAAGGTGGCTCAGGGCGCCAAGCCAGGCGAAGGTGGGCAGCTCCCGGGATTCAAGGTAAACGAAGTCATAGCCAAGACGCGTCATTCGATACCCGGCATCTCGCTGATTTCGCCGCCACCTCATCACGACATCTATTCGATAGAAGATCTGGCGCAACTGATATTTGACCTTAAGAATGTAAATCCTTCTGCCAAGGTCAGTGTCAAACTTGTTTGCGAGAGCGGGGTGGGGACCATCGCCGCGGGTGTGGCCAAAGCCAAGGCTGACCTGATTGTGCTTAGCGGCGCCGAGGGCGGTACAGGCGCCAGTCCGGCATCTAGTATGCGATTTGCCGGAATTCCGCCGGAGATTGGCCTTTCCGAAGCGCAGCAGACGCTGGTACGCAATGGCCTTCGTGGTCAAGTGCGTCTTCAGGTGGACGGTCAGATCAAGACCGGCCGCGACGTAATACTGATGGCGCTGCTTGGTGCCGATGAATTCGGTTTCGGCACAGCTGCTTTGATTGTGCTGGGCTGCGTAATGATGCGTAAATGCAGCCAGAATACCTGCCCTATGGGCGTTGCCACACAGGACCCCAGGCTCCGCGAGCATTTTCTGGGCAAGGTGGACCATTTGGTCAATTACTTTACATTCCTTGCGACCGAGGTTCGCGAATATCTGGCAGAGATGGGACTTCGCTCTCTTGACGAAGCGGTCGGCCGCACTGACTTGATACAGACGGCTCCTTCTCCTCTGAACTTTGGCCGGATTCTCTATCAGGAAAAGGGTATCCTTCATCATACCGGAGACAAGCCTTACGATCTTGACGATGTCCTGGACCGCAGGATGATCAAGGCGGCGGCCTGTGCAATTCAGCACGGAGATGAAGTAACCCTTGACTTCCCGATCCATAACACTGACCGTGCGGTTGGATCTATGCTTTCCGGCGTAATAGCAAGTAAATATGGCAACTACGGCCTTGCTGAAGAGACCATCAACGTCAAGTTCAAGGGTTCTGCCGGACAGTCGTTCGGGGCATTCCTGGCAAAAGGCGTTTCTTTCAAACTGGAAGGTGAGACCAACGACTATTTTGCAAAAGGTCTCAGCGGCGGAAACATCGCCATATTGCCGCCGCGAAGCAGTGATTACGCCGCGGAGGACAATATCATAGCCGGAAATACCGGCCTCTACGGCGCCACCTCCGGAGAGTTGTATGTCAATGGCCGCGTTGGCGAAAGGTTTGCCGTGCGCAACTCCGGAGCGATAGCCGTGATTGAAGGTGCCGGCGACCACTGCTGCGAATATATGACCGGCGGGCGGGTCGTTGTGCTGGGCGAGACGGGCCGCAACTTTGCCGCCGGTATGAGCGGCGGCGTGGCTTATGTATGGAACAAGAAGGGCGACTTTGACTATTTCTGCAATATGGATATGGTAGAAATCAATCTTGTAGAAGAGGCTCAGTACCGCAAGGAACTGCTTGAACTGGTGCGCCAGCACTATCGTTACACCGGATCCAAGCTGGCCCGTACAATGTTGGACGAGTGGCCGCGCTATGTGAGTGAATTTGTGCAAGTTGTGCCTATAGAATACAAACGTGTGCTGCAGGAAGAGCAGATGCGCAAGTTGCAACAGAAGATAGCCGAAGTACAAAGGGATTATTGATAAGGAGCATCGATTATGGGAAATCCAAAAGCATTTATCGAGGTAGCACGGCAGGAGGCCGGTTACCGCCCTATTCACGACAGGATTCACGATTTTGGAGAGGTAGAGCAGACTCTGAACTCCAAGGACCGCCGCACACAGGCATCCCGATGTATGGACTGCGGAGTTCCTTTCTGCCACTGGGCGTGTCCCCTTGGCAACAAGGCGCCGGAGTGGAATGATGCCCTTTATAAGGGAGACTGGGAGCTGGCATACAAGCTGCTCTCTTCTACAAATCCTTTCCCGGAATTCACCGGGAGGATATGTCCGGCTCTTTGCGAGAAGGCCTGCGTGCTTAACCTCTTCAGTCACGAGCCCACGACCAATCGTGAGAATGAGGCGGCCATCACCGAGGTGGCTTTCAGGGAGGGATTTGTTACAGTACGTAACCCGGTCCGGAACGGCAAAAGAGTGGCCGTAATTGGCGCGGGTCCCGCAGGCCTGGCCGCAGCCGATGCGTTGAACATAAAGGGCTATAATGTGACAGTTTTCGACAAGAACGAAGCTCCTGGCGGACTTTTGCGCTATGGTATCCCCAACTTCAAGTTGAACAAGGAACTAATCAACAGGCGCGTAGGTTTTATGAAACAGGAGGGGATAATGTTCGAGCTAGGCCAGGCGATAAATGATGTTTCACCGTTGGCGTCTGAATATGATGCGGTGGTAATTGCCACAGGCACCCCCGTGCCGCGCGACCTCAAGGTCCCCGGCCGCGAGCTTAAAGGGGTGCATTTTGCCCTTGAAATACTCTCGCAGCAGAACCGTGTCCTTGCCGGTGCTGAATTCAATAAAGAAGAACGCATCACGGCAAAAGGAAAGGATGTGCTGGTAATCGGTGGAGGCGATACCGGGAGCGACTGTATAGGCACTGCCCACAGGCAGGGAGCCACCAGCGTGACCCAGATAGAGATTATGCCTCGCCCGATAGACGGCCCGGAAGATCCCAACAATCCCTGGCCAAATTATCCTCGTACTTTCAAAACCACATCATCCCACGAGGAGGGATGCACCCGTCGCTGGAACATCAACACACTGGAATTTCTTGGTGAGGATGGTGCGCTTACGGGCGTCAAAGTGCAAGAGATTGACTGGAAGCCAAATCCGGATGGCGGACGGCCCATTATGGTGGAGAAAGGCAAGCCTGAAATTATAAAGTCGGAACTGGTGCTGCTGGCTATGGGCTTCTTCAAGCCGGAACATCCGGAATATCCAGCCAACGTGTTTATATGCGGAGATGCTGTCAACGGACCCTCACTGGTAGTAAGGGCGCTCGCCAGCGGCCGCGATGCGGCAGAGAAAGTGGACAAATATTTAAATAAGTAGTATGCCATCTACCAAGTATATTTTCGTAACCGGCGGAGTGGTCAGCAGCCTGGGCAAGGGCATCATATCTTCTTCCATTGGCAAGTTGCTGCAGGCACGCGGCTACCAAATCACCATCCAGAAGTTTGACCCCTATATCAATATCGATCCCGGCACGTTGAATCCCTACGAGCACGGCGAGTGCTACGTTACCGCCGACGGCATGGAAACCGACCTGGATCTTGGCCATTACGAGCGTTTCACCGGCATCCGGACCACCAGGCATAACTCCCAGACCACCGGCAGGATATACAAGGCGGTGATAGACAAAGAGAGAAGCGGCGAGTACCTGGGCCATACAATACAAGTGGTGCCGCACATCACCGACGAAATCAAGCGGCGCATCAAATACCTGGGGGAGACCCAAGGGTATGACTTTGTGATTACAGAGATAGGCGGCACTATCGGAGATATCGAGAGCGCCCCTTTTCTTGAGGCGATAAGGCAGATGAAGTGGGAGTTGGGGCGCGATGCGGTGTGCATCCATCTTACTTATGTGCCTTATTTAAAGGCTGCCGACGAGCTCAAGACCAAACCCACCCAGCACAGCGTAAAGGAGCTTCAGGCCAACGGGATACAGCCCGACATACTGATTCTTCGCACAGAAAAGCATCTTGACGACCATTTAAGGGCAAAGGTCGCCGGCTTCTGCAATGTCGATCTGGAATGCGTGATCCAGAGCGAAGACCTACCCAGCATCTACGAGGTTCCGGTGAATATGCAGAAGCAGGGACTGGATGCCGCCATTATGCGCAAAATGGGCATTCCGGTGGGCGAAACGCCAATGCTTGGAGAGTGGAACCATTTTCTTGAGTTGCGGCGCAACGCTTCTGAAACAGTCAATATCGGCCTGGTTGGCAAATACGATCTTCAAGATGCGTACAAAAGTATCAGTGAGAGCCTGAGTCACGCCGCCACATACAACAACCGCAAGGTAAACATCACATTTATAAATTCTGAGCAGCTTGAGTCAAAGGATAGCCCGGCCTGGACGACGCTGAAAGATCAGGACGGCCTGGTGATATGTCCCGGTTTTGGCCAGAGGGGCATTGCCGGCAAAATATCGGCCACCGGCTATGCCCGGGAAAACGACATTCCCTGTTTCGGCATTTGCCTTGGTATGCAGATGATGGTGATAGAATTTGCCCGCGACGTCCTTGGGTATGCTGATGCCGACAGCACCGAGATGAATCCGTCAACCGCTAATAATGTCATCGATCTGATGGCAGAGCAGAAAAACGTGACTCAAATGGGAGGCACTATGCGTCTTGGGGAATATCCCTGTGTGATTCGCAGCGGCAGCCGGGCAATTGAGGCATACGGCGGCAAGGCTGAGATCCGTGAGCGGCACCGCCATCGCTATGAATTCAACAACCGCTACCGTGAGGAATATGAGAAGGCCGGAATGATGTGCGTGGGCGTCAATCCCGATGCTGATCTTGTAGAAATCGTAGAAATCCCGTCGCTGCGCTGGTTTATAGGTACGCAGTTCCATCCGGAATACTCCTCCACAGTGCTGCATCCGCACCCGTTGTTTATGAGTTTCATAAAAGCTTGTATTGCTTATGGAGACTCTCAGGCATAATTGCGGGGTGGCGATGATTCGCCTGCTTAAACCCGAAGATCATTATCGCCAAAAATACGGTACGCCCAGGTATGGGCTGGACAAGTTGTATCTCCTTATGGAGAAACAGCATAACCGGGGGCAGGAGGGGGCAGGCCTGGCCTATGTGGATATGAATGCTCCCGTCGGGGCAGAATATATGTTTCGTGAGCGGGCAGAGGGCGCCGATGCCATTACTGAAATATTCAAGCGCCTGGGCACTTCCTGCGGCGGGCAATTGCTGATGGGGCATCTTCGCTATTCGACCACCGGCCACAGCGGCCTTACATATGTTCACCCGTTCCTGCGCCGCAACAACTGGCGGGCCAAGAACCTGTGCCTGTGCGGCAACTTCAATATGACTAACATAGATGAAGTATTAGAGTTTCTTGCAGGTCAGGGACAGTCCCCCAGGCTTTTGGGAGATGCCTATATCACCATCGAACTGATGGGCCACCGGCTGGACCGAGAAGTGGAGCGCCTCTACGAAGAGGCCCGCGCAAAAGGGTTGGCTGGGCTGGATATCACTCGCTATATCGAAGATAATGTCTCCATTGCCAATGTGCTGCGCACCACAATGGTTCACTACGACGGAGGCTACGTAATGTGCGGACTGACTGGCAGCGGCGAGATGTTTGCCGTGCGGGATCCCTGGGGGATACGGCCGGCATTCTACTGCCGCAATGAAGAGTTGGTGGCCGTGGCCAGCGAGCGGGCTGTGCTGCAGACCAGTTTCAACTTGGACTACAGTGATGTCAGTGAGCTGTTGCCTGGTCAGGCGCTCATTGTGCACAAGAACGGAGACATATCCCTGGAGCAGATTCTGCCTGCTGCCGCTCTCAGCGCCTGCTCTTTCGAGCGAATATATTTCAGCCGCGGATCAGATGCCGATATCTATCAGGAACGCAAGCGTCTCGGATGGCAGCTGGCAAAGCCTGTGCTTGAGGCCATTGGGAATGATGTGGACAATACCGTATTCTCGTATATACCGAATACTGCAGAAGTGGCATATTACGGCCTTCTGGAGGGGCTGAGAAGCCCTCATTGCGAAGTAAGGGCCGAAAAAGTCGTGTGGAAAGATATCAAACTGCGCACCTTCATCACCGATAATGCCGAGCGCAACGATCTTGCAGCGCACGTGTATGACATCAGTTATGGCAGCGTGCGCCGGCAGCAGGACAATCTTGTGATAATAGACGACAGCATTGTGCGAGGCACCACCCTGCGTGAGAGCATTTTCAAGATACTGGACCGCCTGCATCCAAAAAAGATTGTTATGGTGTCCAGTGCTCCGCAGATACGCTATCCCGACTATTATGGCATAGATATGTCGCATCTGGAAGAACTGTGCGCTTTTCGTGCGGCCGTCGAATTGCTCCGGGAGCGCGGAATGCAGCAACTCATCGAAGATGTGTACCGGGCCTGCAAAGAGCAGCCTCTTGCAGAAAACCACGTGCAGAAGATTTATAAGCCATTTAGTGTAGAGGAAATCAATGACAAGATTGTGGAGATGCTCCGTCCGGAAGGGATGGAAACCCCTGTGCAGCTGGTTTTCCAGAGCATCGAAGGTTTGCACGAAGCCTGCCCGCATCATCCGGGCGATTGGTATTTCACGGGTGAGTATCCGACCCCCGGCGGAGTGCGTCTCTGCAACGAAGCCTTTGTAAATTATGTAGAATATGAAAAAGATTGAAGCAATCGTCCGCAAGACGAAGTTCGAGGAGGTCAAGGAGGCCTTGCTCGCAGCAGACATCAACTGGTTTGAGTATCACAATGTGCACGGCATCGGCCAGAGCCGTCAGGAGCGCATCTACCGCGGTGTCCAATATTCTACGGATGTGATTGAGCGCGTGGCGCTTACTATCGTATGCCGCGACCAGTTTGTCGACCAGACCGTAGATGTGATACTCAAGACGGCCTCGACTGGAGAGATTGGAGATGGCCGCATATTCATCAGTGACGTCATCGACACCTGGTCTATCCGTACCGGCGAGCACGGTGACACAGTCCTGCGTGACAAAAAGTAGTAGTATTTGCCTTATGGAAGAATTAGCGATTTCACTTGATACTGTCTGGATGCTTCTGGCCGCTATGTTGGTCTTCTTCATGCAGCCGGGCTTTGCCCTGTGCGAAGCGGGCTTCACCCGCAGCAAGAACACGGCCAACATCCTGATGAAGAACTTTGTGGACTTTATGTTCGGCTCCCTGCTATTCTGGTTTGTCGGCTTCGGCTTTATGTTCGGCAGCGGCGGTGCCGGTTTTATCGGGGCGCCCAACTGGGGAGACCTTTCATTTTATAAGAGTAACCTGCCCGTAGAGGGCTTCTTAATATTTCAGACCGTCTTCTGCGCCACTTCTGCCACAATCGTGAGCGGGGCTATGGCCGAGCGGACCAAGTTCTCGATGTATCTGGTTTACAGTGCCATCATCTCGCTGCTGATTTATCCGATTGAAGGACACTGGACGTGGGGCGGCGGCTGGCTGTCTCAGCTTGGCTTCCACGATTTTGCAGGGTCGGCCATAGTCCATAGCGTAGGCGGCGTGCTGGCGCTAATCGGTGCGCTGGCACTTGGCCCCCGTATAGGCAAATATACTGCCGATGGCAAGAGCCGCGCCATACCCGGCCACAACCTGACGATGGCCGCGCTGGGTGTCTTTATCCTCTGGATGGGTTGGTTCGGATTCAACCCGGGGTCACAGCTGGCCGCCTCCGGAGAGGTGAACCGAACGGCAATATCACACGTATTCCTGACCACCAACTTGTCGGCAGCGGCAGGTGGCGTGGCCACTATGTTCCTGACTTGGATAAAGTATGGCAAGCCGTCGCTCTCCCTTACACTCAACGGTATCCTTGCCGGCCTGGTCGGTATCACAGCAGGCTGCGATGTGGTTTCGCCGCTTGGAGCAGTCATCGTAGGCCTAATCTGCGGCATCGTGCTGGTCTTTGCCATTGAATTCATAGACCGCAAGCTGCACATAGACGACCCGGTGGGTGCCTCCAGCGTGCACGGTGTATGCGGTATTCTCGGCACTCTGCTTACTGGCCTGCTGGCTGTGGACGGTGGCCTTTTATACGGTGGCGGATGGCATTTGGTGGGTGTTCAATGTCTGGGAATTCTGGTCATAGACCTTTGGGCGGCAACTACCGGCTTCCTGCTCTTCTTCGGCATAAAGAAGCTTCACGGCCTGCGTGTAGGCAAACGCGTCGAGGAAGAAGGGCTTGATATATACGAACACGGCGAAAGCTGCTATAACTAATCTGTTACATTATGTGTGGAATTATAGGAATATTTAATGTCAATGGGCAGTCGGAGGCATTGCGGCTGAAGGCCCTGCAGATGAGCCGCAGGATTCGCCATCGCGGACCTGACTGGAGCGGTATTTGGTGCGGCGGCAGCGCTGTCCTGGCACACGAAAGGCTGAGTATAGTGGACCCCGAAAGTGGCCGTCAGCCACTGTTTTCGCCCGACGGCAGTATGGTGCTGGCGGTGAACGGTGAGATATATAACCACAAGGATATCCGCCGCCGTTTTGCCGGCAAATATGCCTTCCAGACCGGCAGTGATTGCGAGGTGATACTCTCGCTCTACAATGAACTGGCTTGTGAGAGAGACTTTACACACGAGCGTTTCTGCGCGATGATGGAGTCGCTCAGCGGCATTTTTGCATTCGCCCTCTACGACAGCAATACCGACCGCTTTCTGGTAGCCAGGGATCCGATCGGGGTAATCCCTCTTTATATCGGTTATGACTCCGAAGGTAAAGTATATGTAGCATCTGAACTCAAGGCTCTGGAAGGGGAGTGCGAACGTTACGAACCCTTCTTGCCGGGGCATTACTACTGGAGCGGAGAGGGAAAGGTACGGCGCTATTATCATCGTGACTGGATGGACTACGATGCGGTAAAGGATAATCCGGCAAGCAGCGAAGAAATACGGCAGGCGCTGCGCGATGCAGTCAGGCGGCAGCTGATGAGCGACGTCCCCTATGGAGTGCTGCTCTCCGGCGGGCTGGACTCCAGCATAGTCTCTGCCATCGCCGAGAGCTATTGTCAGAACCGCATAGAAGATGACGGCCGAAGCCGCGCCTGGTGGCCGCGTCTGCACAGTTTTGCCGTAGGGCTGAAGGGGGCGCCGGATCTGGCTAAAGCGCGACTGGTGGCGGAGCACATAGGCACCGTGCACCACGAAATCAATTATACCGTCCAGGAGGGATTGGACGCAATCAGGGATGTCATCTATTATATCGAAACATACGACGTGACCACGGTGAGGGCATCCACTCCTATGTATCTTCTTGCAAGGGTGATAAAGTCTATGGGCATCAAGATGGTTCTCTCCGGCGAAGGTGCCGACGAAATCTTCGGAGGCTATCTCTATTTCCATAAGGCGCCGGATTCCAGGGCTTTTCACGAAGAGACCGTACGCAAGCTCTCCAAGCTTTATATGTACGACTGCCTTAGGGCCAACAAGAGCCTGTCCGCCTGGGGAGTGGAGGGCAGGGTGCCTTTCCTTGACAAGGAGTTTCTGGATGTTGCAATGCGCACCAACCCAGCATCCAAAATGTGCGCCGGCAGCACCATAGAGAAAAAGATACTCCGCGAGGCCTTTACCGATATGCTGCCGGATGAAATTGTCTGGCGGCAGAAAGAGCAGTTCAGCGACGGTGTCGGATATTCCTGGATAGATTCTCTCAAGAAGATTACATCCGAAGCAGTGAGCGATGAACAGATGGCCCGAGCCGCCGAGCGTTTCCCTATAAATCCTCCGGCCAATAAAGAGGAATACTACTACAGAAGCATCTTCGAAGAGCATTTCTCTTCAGAATCTGCCGCACGCAGTGTGCCGCAGGAAGCGAGCGTTGCCTGCTCTACAGCTATCGCACGTGAGTGGGACGAGGCCTTTAAAATGCTTAATGACCCCAGCGGCCGGGCGGTCAGCGGAGTCCACAACGATGCATATTGAGCGCATTAAAGACAGATGGTTTTATGTCAAAAAATGTATCTTTGTGATACATTTTCGACTATATGAAAAAACTGTCACTGACTATCTTGCTGCTAAGCATTGCTTTAGGCTCTCTTGCACAATCTTTTAAACCTCTCCTGGATCTCAAGCCCAGCAAAACCGTATTCCTTTATGCGTCCGACGCCAAGGAAGCCCTGGCGGCCATAGATGACCCGGTGGTGGCAAAGGATGTGGAGTGCCTGGCGCTGCCCATTAAAGAGGAGTGCGGCATCACAGCTCCCGAACAGATGGTGGGAGATCTGGGCCAGATATGCAATATCAACAAAACCGCTCGTTTCGATCTTTATCTGCCCGAGAATCCCAACGGAAAGATGGTGGTTATGTGCCCCGGCGGCGGATATGTCGTGGTGTGCACTTATGGAGAAGGTCTTTACGCTGCATCGTGGCTGCTTGACAAAGGCTACGCAGTTGCTGTGGCAAAGCACCGTATGCCAAACGGCCACTGGACCGTGCCGCTGGAGGATATGCAGAATATCTTCCGCTGGTGCCGCGCAAATTGCATCCTTTGGGGTGTATCCAAAATAGGGGTGATGGGCTATTCTGCAGGCGGCCATCTGGCTGCAAGCGTGTCTACGCTTTATGTGGATGCTGCGACCCGCCCCGATTTCAGCATTCTTTTCTATCCTGTAATTACTTTCGAGGGCGAGCACGTGGAGCCAGGCACGCGTATGAACCTGCTTGGCCGTGAAGAGTATTGGGCAGAGCGCAAGGGCTACACGCCCGACGAATACATCGCCCGCCAAAAACAGTATGCTGCACTCAAAGAGCATTACAGTTTGGAGAAGATGGTAGACGCCAACACTCCGCCGGCGTTCATAGTGCACGGCCAGGCCGACGATGTTGTGCCTGTACAGAACAGCCTTCTCTACTACAGCCGGCTTGTAGAGTGCGGGGTAAAGAGTGAGTTGCAGATCTACGACTCTCCCAAACACGGTTTCTGTTTCTTCTGGGGCGACATAGCCGACCACGACTGGCTGGATCCCGAAATCCGTTCTAATCTAAACAATAGCCTTGAGCGCTGGCTAAACAATCAGTAGGCACTATGAAAAAGATAATCCTTGTTATATCGCTGCTTTGCCTGGTGTTCGGCGCCGACGCCAAGGCCAAATATAAATACTATCCCAACACTTTGCTCAGGCCTGACAGGACCATTTTCCTGTATGTGCCCACAGTTAAAGAGGCAAAGAAGGCGCTCAAATCCATCCCCGACCCGGTGCACGCCAAAAAGGCGGAAACTCTGGCACTGACTCCCATTGGCGACAACGGATGCCGCGGCCAGGAGAATATGTTCGACCCCAACGGCGCCACTCTGTGCATAAACGAGTGGGCCCGCTTTGACCTCTTTTTCCCAAAAAAATCCAACGGAAAGATGATTGTTGTGATCCCCGGAGGCGGCTACAACTGTGTTTGCCACTATATAGAGGGCGTGTATGCAGCCGACTGGTTTGTGGAGCGCGGCTATACAGTGGCAGTGGTCAAGTACCGCCTGCCTTTCGGCGACAGCCGCATCCCGCTGAGCGATGTCCACAATGTGATGCGCTATGCCCGTGAGCATCAGCAGGAGTGGGGAGTGGAGAAGATCGGTGTCATAGGCTTTTCTGCCGGCGGCCACCTGGCAGCCAGTGCATCCACGCTTTATGTGGATGCCGCCACCCGTCCCGACTTCAGCATTCTGGTGTATCC
>JAFRRR010000008.1 GCA_017428035.1 Bacteroidales bacterium
TACGGCCGGTAGCAACAGTACCACGACCGGTGATGGAGAAGATATCCTCGATAGGCATAAGGAAAGGCTTGTCGGTAAGACGCGGAGGAAGCTCGATGTAAGTATCGACTGCATCCATAAGCTCCATAACCTTAGCTTCCCACTGAGGGTCACCGTTGAGGGCGCCGAGTGCAGAACCGCGGATAACGGGAGCGTTGTCGCCGTCGAAGTTGTAGAAGGAAAGAAGTTCGCGAACCTCCATCTCTACGAGCTCAACCATTTCGGGGTCGTCAACGATATCAACCTTGTTCAGGAAGACAACGATGCGGGGAACGTTCACCTGGCGTGCCAGAAGGACGTGCTCGCGAGTCTGGGGCATAGGGCCGTCGGTAGCTGCAACCACGAGGATTGCACCATCCATCTGAGCGGCACCTGTTACCATGTTCTTCACATAGTCGGCGTGACCAGGGCAGTCAACGTGTGCATAGTGACGGGTAGCAGTCTCGTACTCGATGTGAGCGGTGTTGATAGTGATACCGCGCTCTTTCTCTTCGGGAGCGTTGTCGATAGAGTCGAAAGAACGTACTTCAGAAAGGCCTTTTTCAGCAAGAACCTTGGTGATAGCGGCGGTAAGAGTGGTTTTACCGTGGTCAACGTGACCGATGGTACCGATGTTTACGTGAGGTTTGGTCCTCTGGAATGTTTCTTTTGCCATAATTAATATTTTACGTGTTTTAATTTCGTTGAGCTGGCGGTGAGAATTGAACTCACGACCTCATCCTTACCAAGGATGCGCTCTACCCCTGAGCTACGCCAGCAATATGTTAAAAAACTTGAGCGGAAGACGAGGTTCGAACCCGCGACCCTCAGCTTGGAAGGCTGATGCTCTACCAACTGAGCTACTTCCGCTTGTGACTTACAAAATAGGCGGCAATGCTGTTTCAAGCAATTTCCTACAACATTTCCGCCTGTTTACAAATCTTGTGGGAAGAGATGGATTCGAACCACCGTAGGCGTAAGCCAGCAGATTTACAGTCTGCCCCATTTGACCGCTCTGGTATCTTCCCATAACGTGAGCCGATAGACGGATTCGAACCCCCGACCTGCTGTTTACAAAACAGCTGCTCTACCGACTGAGCTATATCGGCCTATAGCTGCCCCGTTATTTTGGGACTGCAAAGATATACGGTTTTTTCTAAATACCAAAAATTTCCGAAACTTTTTCCAGGATATTTTCCCACCCCATTTCGCACTCTGTGTACTGCTCTTTTACACTGGCCTGCTCTATGAATCTGTCAGGGACTCCCACGGGTATTACACGCACTGCCGGAGCATTTGCCGAAACGTATTCGCAAACGGCTCCGTAAAGGCCTCCGATGGTGGCTCCGTCTTCTGCTGTGATAATGGTATTTGCTGATGCACAGGCGTTTGCAAGGGCCTCCCGGTCAATCGGTTTCAGAAAACGCATATCGTAGTGCAGGATATCTGCTCCCAGCCGGCTCTTGGCCTCTGCCGCAGCCCGTGCGCACGCGGCGCCTATGGGACCTATAGACAGTATGGCGATGCCTTTTCCGTCGCTAAGCTTCACCGCTTTCCCAAGTGGAATCCTGGAGAACGGCTCGCCGCGCCACGCCGCTCCGGAGCCTTTCCCGCGCGGGTATCTTATTATAGTGGCCGGCCAGTCGCTGCCGGTGGCGCTGTAAAGCAGGTTGCGCAACTGGGATTCATCAATAGGAGAGGCGATGGCCAGGTTGGGGATGCTGCGGAATGCGGCCAGGTCAAACACGCCCTGATGCGTGGCGCCGTCTTCTCCCACCAGTCCGGCACGGTCCAGGCAGAATATCACTTTCAGGTTCTGCAGCGCCACGTCGTGGATCACATTGTCGTATGCGCGCTGCATAAAAGTAGAATATATGTTGCAGAAGGGGAGCATCCCGCCTGCCGCCAGGCCTGCCGAGAATGTCACGGCGTGGCCTTCGGCGATGCCTACGTCAAACACCCTTTCCGGGAACTTTTCTTTCATTATGTCCAGGCTGCTGCCGCGCAGCATAGCGGGGGTGATGCCCACGATGCGGCTGTCTTGCTCCGCCAGTTCTGTGACGGTCTCGCCGAATACCGTCTGGTAGCGGTCAGCACCGCCGGCGGTGTGCAGCGGCTCTCCAGTCTCGGGATCGAATGCGCCGGGGGCGTGCCACTTGGCGGGGTTTTCCTCGGCCGGTTTATAGCCCTTGCCCTTGACTGTGACCAGATGCAGAATCTTGGGCCCGTCTATCTTCTTGAGGCGCTCCAGCATAGAAATCACCTGCTGCAGATTGTTGCCGTCGGCAGGGCCGAAATACCTGAAACCCAGCGAGTCGAACATAGACACAGTCTCGCTGTTGTGCAGCAGGAACTTCTTGGTGGTGCGGGTCAGCGCCTGCAGAAAATCCCTGAACCTGCCTTCTCCCACCTTGCGCCAGATGCCCTCTTTCAGGCGGTTGTAACCAGCTCCGGAGGTGATGCGCATCAAGTGGCGGTGCATAGCGTCTGAAGGGACGTCTATGGAGATGCGGTTGTCGTTCAGAATCACCAGCAGATTGCTCTTGCGGCTGCCGGCATTGTTGAGGCCCTCGAAGGCCAGCCCGCCCGACATCGCACCGTCGCCAATCACTGCTATATGGTTGGCCTTGATGCCTTTAAGCTCGTCGGCAACCGCCAGGCCCAGGGCCGCCGATATGGAGGTGGAGGCGTGCCCCGCGCCAAAACTGTCGTATTCGCTCTCCGACATTTTTGTAAAACCGGACAGGCCGCCTTTCTCGCGGTTGTGCTGGAAAGCCTCCCGCCGTCCGGTGATTATTTTATGGGCGTAGGCCTGATGCCCCACGTCCCATACAATCTTGTCCTTGGGGGTGTCCATCACCTTGTGAAGGGCGACGGCAATCTCCACGGCTCCAAGGCTGGAACCTATGTGGCCGGGATTGTGGGAACAGCACTCGACAATATACTCCCGGATCTCCTTGCACAGAGACTCCAGTTGCTTTATGTCCAAAGATTTGAGGTCTTCGGGCGAATTGATGCTGTTGAGTATGGTGTACAACTACTGGCCGCGGTAAGGGGTGGAATAATCTTCTTCTCTTACGATGGTCTGCTCCCTGTCGGGTCCCACCGAAATAATCTTCACGGGAACTTTGAGCTCTTCTTCAATGAATTTGATGAATACGCGGAACTCATAGGGGAACTCACTCTCGCTGCGCACGGCGCTCAGCGGCTTGTGCCAGCCCTTGAACTCCTTGTAAACGGGCTTGATGTCGGCCTGGGTGTCAAACGGGAATATCTTGCAGGGTTCGCCGTCCACCATATAACTGGTAGCCACCTTTATGGTGTCAAAATCGTCCATCACATCGGCCTTCATCATAATCAGGTCGGTGACGCCGTTGAGCATAATCGCATATTTGAGGGCCACCAGGTCCAGCCAGCCGCAGCGGCGGGGACGGCCCGTTACTGCGCCGTATTCAAAGCCGTTGTTGCGCAGCTTTTCGCCGGTCTCGTCAAAAAGCTCGGTGGGGAAGGGGCCGCTGCCCACGCGGGTGCAGTAGGCCTTGAAAATGCCGTACACCTTGCCCACGTTGCGGGGGGCGATGCCCAGGCCCACGCAGGCGCCAGGGCATATCGTATTGGAACTGGTCACAAACGGGTAGGAGCCGAAATCGATGTCCAGCATACTTCCCTGTGCACCCTCTGCCAGAATCTTCTTGTTGTTTTCAAGGCATTCGTTGGCAAAGTACTCGCCGTCTATCAGTTTGAATGTCTTGAGGTATTCTATGGCCTCCAACCACTCGGCCTCATGCTCTTCGGCATTATATTCAAAATCGAACTGGCGGAGATACTCTATATGCTTGTCTTTCAGAGCCTGGAACCTCTCTTTGAAGTTGGATGCAAGGATGTCGCCCACGCGCAGGCCCACACGGCTCACCTTGTCGGTGTAGGTGGGGCCGATGCCCTTGAGGGTGGAACCTATCTTGGACTTGCCCTTGGAGGCCTCCTGGGCGGCGTCTATAATCTTGTGTGTGGGGAGTATCAGGTGCACTTTCTTGGAGATGTAAAGGCGCTCTTTGAGCGGCACGCCGGCTGCCTCGATATTCTCGCATTCCTCTTTGAAAGTGACGGGATCCAGCACCACGCCGCTGCCCACGATGTTTATGGTACCCTTTCTGAAAACACCGCTGGGGACGCTGCGCAGCACATATTTCTTGCCGTCAAAATGGATGGAGTGGCCGGCGTTAGGCCCTCCCTGGAAACGTGCTATTATCTGGTAGGTTTCTGCCAGAACATCCACAATTTTACCTTTTCCCTCGTCGCCCCATTGCAGGCCCAATACAACATCAAGTTTCATGAGATTCACTTCTTTTTATGCAGACTGCGAAGTTACTGCTAATAGTTGACAAAAGAAAATATTATTACTTTTGTAATATGAGACGGCGTGACTTTTTCAAGACTTCTGCGGCCCTGGCTGCCGCGGCGGCTCTTCCGGGTTGCAAACCCTCTGCCCAAATGTCCGGCAGCGATGATTTGCGGCTGGAATGGAGGCCCTACACGGGAAAGTTGAAATATACCTTCACCATAGCCACCTATTCCCGCACGGAGACCCCGCTGGTGCTGGTGCGCCTCAGCTGGCGCGGCTATGAAGGCTACGGAGAAGCCTCTATGCCCCAGTATCTTGGAGAAAGCACACAGTCGGTAACCAGCTTTCTGGCGCGGGCCGCACAGGAGGTGCTGCCGCGCTTCAAAGATCCTTTCCTGCTGGACGATATCCTGAGCGAGGTGGATGCCCTCTCACCGCGCGACACCGCCGCCAAGGCTGCGATAGACATCGCCCTGCACGATTTGCTGGGCAAGATTCTGGGGCGGCCGTGGTGGCAGCTTTGGGGCTACAATCCTGCAAATACCCCCTGCACCTCATACACCATTGGCTATGATGCCAGCGACGAAATCGTGAAAGAAAAGATAGAGGAGGCCTCCTGGACCAAGGTCATCAAGGTCAAGCTGGGGATGGGCGAGCAGGAAGACAAGCGGATGATTAATCTGATACGCGAGCGGCTGGATACAGTGATTTGCATAGACGCCAACCAGGGCTGGAAAAGCAAGGAGATGGCGTTGGATATGATTGGCTGGCTTGCAGAGCGCAACGTGTGCCTGATAGAGCAGCCTATGGCCAAGGAGGATCTGGATTCGGCCGCCTGGATCACAGAGCGCAGCCCGCTGCCCGTGATTGCCGACGAAGCCTGCCAGCGCCTGGCCGACATCCCCCGCCTGAAAGGAGCCTACGACGGCATCAACATCAAGCTGATGAAATGTACCGGTATGCGCGAGGCGCACCGGATGGCCGAGATGGCCCGCGGCCTTGGGATGGAGGTTATGCTGGGCTGTATGACAGAGACTTCGGTGGCCGTATCCGCCGCCGCACAGCTCAGCCCCGTGGCCCGCTGGGCCGACCTTGACGGCAATATTCTGCTTAGCAACGACTGCTTTGTCGGTATGCGGCTTACCGATGGAAAAATTACACTGAACGATAAACCCGGAATAGGGGCCGAACCCCTGAAACCTTTTGAAAAGTTATGAAAAGAATACTTATCGCCATTTTGCTCTCGGCCGTCTTCAA
>JAFRRR010000046.1 GCA_017428035.1 Bacteroidales bacterium
CAGGGTACCCGCTCTGCAATGCCTTTGATACCGATGCGCGAGCAGACTGCCAGCAGCTGGTAGTCGTGGCCGAAGCGCAGGTCGGCGGCGATGTCGCCCTTCGCGATGGCCTCGTCGGCGCGCTGTACCACGTCATTTACGAAATTGTCGGTTTCGGGCACGGCCATACGGCGCTCGCCAAAGTCCAGGCTGTTGCACTGGCGCAGGTAGAGGTTCAGGGAGATGTTCTGTGCGTACCAGTAGCGGTCGTCTTCGGTAAAGATGCGCAGCATGCGGTCGCCCAGATCAAAAGAGCCGCAAATGGCAGCCACGGCAAAGGTGCCGTCAAGCATCTCGTACGGGTCGCCTATCTGTGCACGGCATTGAGAGGGATCCTTGAAGATTTTGTTCAGGAAATTGACGGTGTCGGCAGGGTGGGCGTCGGCGTGCGCAAGAATAATCTTGTATGCATCGTCGTGCAGGTCCTTGGGGTCGTTGCTGCTGCAATACTTCATAAACTCTTCGCCGGTGTCCCAGCCGATGTTCATATTCTTGTCCAGACTTAGCAGCTCGCCGGTGAAGGCCGCCATACTGATAAGGCAGCGCGGAACGGTGCTGGAAACGGCGCGCACCTGCCGGTCGCCGGAGAAGATGCGGCGGTACTTCTTGTACATACGGCGGGCTATCTGCCGGTGTTCGCGGGCTCCGCGGGGTGTCAGACGGCCGTCCATATGGTTGTGCAGGCGGACTACCTCGGCTATTGTGGCATAGGCGTATTCGCCCTCTTCGGTAAGAAGCCCCGCCTCGTGGGCACGGGTGTACATATCCAGCGCCTTGCCGTAGATGTCACCCTCCCAGTCGCTGCGGCTTCCGTGACGGCCGTAGTGGCTGATATAGAACGGTTTATAGCCTTTCGGCACGGGCGTTTCGGCCACGGGCAGATATTCGTAGGGGTTAGTGTTGACGCCGGTGCGGAGGATATTCTCGCGCAGCAGCGCCTCCAGCTCCGGATTCTTGGCGTCCTGACTCCAGGCGCACAGTGTCAGCATCAATGCCGCAGCAACAATCAGAAATCTCTTCATAACTATTCCCGGCTGAAAATGAACACGCAGCTGATGGCGGCCACCATACCGCAAATCTGCCATACAGAGGGCATAGCGTCCAGGCCGGCGATGGCCAGCAGCACTATGGACAGCAGGCAGCAGATCACTGGAGAGCAGGCGTCCGCCAGCGGCGCAATGACCATAGCCTTGCCGTAGCGGTTGGCATATACCAGCGTGAAGGCGCCTATGGCGTTCAGAATCTGCACGCCGAATACCTTGGCAGAGATACCCCAGCCATATTCGGCAAGGGTAGAGGGGGATTTGAGCAGGAATGCCACCGGAATCAGCACGACGGCGGCGATGGCCATATACACAAACACACTCTCGGCGTCGGGGGTGTGGTTGTTCGCCAGCTTCATCACGAAAGCCTGGATGCCCCAGCAGATAAACACCACGGCGGCCAGAAGTATCCAAATCCAGCTGGAAACCGTGCCTTCCTTATCGGAGGGTATGGCAAAGCAGATAATGGCTATAAAGGCCAGTATTATGCCCAGAATGCCAAGTTTGGAAACCTTCTCTTTGAGGATGGTGGCCGAAAGCAGCACAGTGACGATGGGCGCCACCGAAATCATAGGCATCACCAGGTAGGAGGGGGCATATTTGAGGGCGATGAACAGCACCAGCTGGCCGCCTGCACCAAGCAGGCCCACGCCCATACTCAGCAGCACACTCTTGGGTCTTACGTCCAGTTTCCACTTGATGTTGAACAGCGCAAAGATGGCGCAGGGAATCATGCTCAGAGCCCAGATGACATACACCATCTCGGAGGGGAAGTTGCTGGGAATGCCCAGGTATTTGTCGCCGAGGGTCGGGTCGGAAAATGTCATCCAGACGCCCCAGGTCAGCATAGTTATTATGGCATACAGCAGCCAGTTGTGTTTCTTCTGACTCATATCCTTTTATTTTACGAATGATGCTATGAGTGCACCCCACTGGGCGTTTTCGCGGATGCCGGTGAAGGCGTCGCTGCCGGGGCCCCAGGCATATACCGGCACGGCGATGCCGTTGTGGCTGTCATTGCCGAAAGCAACGCCTATGCGGCCCTCTGCCAGGTCGCCGTCCTGAAGCGTCAGGGCGCCGGTGGCGTGGTCGGCGGTGACAACCACCAGAGTGTGTCCGTCGGCCGCAGCCCACTGCAGCACGTCGCCCAGGGTGCGGTCAAAGTCCAGCAACTCTTCCATAGCCTTTTCTATGTCATTGGCGTGCAGCCAGTCGTCTATGCAGGAACCCTCTATCATCATTGCAAAGCCCTTTTCGCCGCCGGCTTCACTGAGCAGGTCCAGCGCGCGGGATGTCATATGGCGGAACATATCGCCGCGTTCGGCAGCAACGGGCAGGTTGTCGTCTGCCAGAAGCCCCAGGACGGGCAGGGGAGCGGCCGCCAATTCCTCTTCTGTGGTGGCATAGTTGTAGCCCTTGGCCTTCATCTCCGCCACGATGTCGCGGCCGTCTTTGCGGCTGGGGCCAAAATAGTCGCGGCCGCCGCCGGCAATGTAATCCACGCCGCATTCGGCATAGTCGGCTATGATTTCATCGTAGTGATAGCGGTCTTCGTCGTGGCAGCAGAAGTCGGCGGGAGTGGCGTCGGCCAGGTGGCAGACGGTCACAACGCCGGTCTTTTTGCCCAGCTTCTGCGCCTTGTCCAGCATAGAATAGAGCGGCTGAGCAGAAGGGGTGCAACCTACGTGGCTGTTGGCGGTTTTCTCTCCCACGGCCAGGGCGGTGCCGCCCGCCGCGGAGTCGGTTATCAGGTTACTGGTGCTATATGTGCGGGAAAGGCCTATGTAGGGCATATTGTCCAGATTCAGCTTGCCGCGGTTCAATGTCCACGCGCAGCTGACCTGCTCCAGGCCCATTCCGTCGCCGATCAGGAAAATGACGTTGCGGACTTCGTTGGTCACCGGGGGCATCTGCACATTCACAATGTCGTAGGTGCCGGAAGTCGTGTAATACATCAGGGCAGGTTCCTGCTCCTGGGCCTGTTTGGGTTTGCAGGCGGTAAGAATCAGGCCGATAGCAAGCAATAAAACGGTTGCTTTTTTCATAATCATAGCGCTAAGGAATATGACTGTTCCACCTCGCCTGTTTCGTTAACCACAAAATAGACGGGTGTCATTTGACTGTCAAAGAAAGATGTGAAATTCTCCGGGAATACGAATTCCCAGCCGGGGACTTCGCCCTGGAAGCCGTGCCCGTAGCAGACGGCTACGTGGCGGGTATTGGCAAAATCGGGATTTGAGCCGAGAGAGGTGAGGGCCTCGCGGCAGGTGGGACAGGAGATGTCCAGCACCAGCACCAGCAGGCGTCCTCCGCCGGTCTCCACTTCCGGGACTACGGCACGCTCTCCTTTGAGATTGAGTTGCATCCAGTCCCGTTTCCTTACAAAAGGTTCATATTCGTCGGCGGGCATAATGCCGTCGGCGATGAGGTGTTCCACTCCCCTTGAAAACAGGGCCGCGTTGCGGCAGGGGGAGTAAATGCTGTAAAACGCCCCTTCCAGCCATTCGCTGTAGAGATAATATGCCATAGTGTCCTGCCTCAGGCGTCCGTACAGATTGTCAAACTCGGCCAGGGCATCTTCTGCGGGCACTTTCATGGTCAACTCCGCAAAGTCGGCATATTTGTCTTCAGACACGCGCAGGTCCTGTTCCATAAGAGGCACATTATCCCAAAACCCACGAATGCCGGTTGCCCGGCATCCTGTGAGTATTGATAGAATAAAAATGACCGAAAGGATTCGTTGCATTATTCTATCGTAATGGTTTTGAGAGTATTAAATCCTGTGGCTTCGTTCCAGACATTGTTGTTGGCAAGCTGGATGGAGAAGCGGGGATTGTCGTGGAGCGTAGGTTCGGGGTCGGGAAGGTTCAGGTACAGGGTGTATGTACCGTTAAGTCCCTCGGGCAGCTTGATGGTCTGGTCCAGGGTAAAGGTGCCGGAATGCCAGGTGCGGGGATCTGAATTCACAGGCCAGGTCTTGACCACCTTGCCGTCGTTGCCGCTGAGCACGAACTCTGCGTCGCGAGGGTTCATAGGAGCTGCAAAGCCCACGTTCTCCATTTTTAGTTTGATGCGGAAATCGGCACCGGCCTTGGGCTTTTCACTGAACCCACCTTCGCGCAGCACCAGACGGTAGCCCAGACGCTTGTCAATCTGGTCAAAGCAGTTCTGGGTTTTCCAACGGGAGATAACCTGAGGGTGATAGCTTATGTGAAGATAAGAGAAGTGGTATTTCTCCATCGTGGTCAGCGCTCCGTCGTAGTTCTCACCGTCTTCGCAGTTGCAGTACTTGGCCAGGCCGCAGGTCTCGCCGCCCATAATGGTATATCTGGTCTCTGCCTTCCAGTATTCGCGGTCGTTGTTGCTGTGGAATGTCCCTGTGTCATTCTCGGAAGCCAGGAAGCAGTCATTGTGGCCTGCGATGCGTGCCTTTACGGTGCCGGTATGGGCTTCAGCCGCGGTGAGGGTGTCGGCCAATGCATAGCCGTAGATCTTCATCTTGAAGGCAGGGGTGCGCACCTCTACCTGTCTGTTCTGGGGCAGAGCGTCCAGCAGTGCATCCAGCAGGTGTTTACGGGGCAGGTAATCTGCCGCCGTCACGGGACTCATGTTGAAGTTCTCGGTGTAGTACCACTCTCCCCAGGAGCCCACAAAACCGGCCTGCATCACGTAAATTACATCGGAATACTCTTGCAGAATTGGTTTCAGCTGTGCTACGTGGCGCAGCACCTGCTCTTCTGTGGCATCCCAGGGCCGGTCGCTGTTTTCATGGCCGTTGGAATAAGCAAAGCGAATCAGCGCCTTGGCGCCATTCTCGCGTATTGTTTGGAAATTCTTCCTGATAAGGTTCAGGTAATCTTCTGCGATATCGCTGGTAACGTAGTCGGTGAGGTAGTACTCAAACAAATACAGGGTGCGGCCTTGCTTTCGCGACAATTCCACGGCTGATGCCGAGATTGGGGTTGTTGAGGCGCTGTGAGCCTCTTTGGTGGAGTAGAAACCGCGCTCAGGATTTGGAATCACAGCATCGGATTCTGTGTAGGAGACAACCTCCAGACCCTTCATTGAATCGGGGTCCGGCTTCACGCAACCGCCCACAAGGGCCATTGTGCCCAGACAGAACCCTATCAGGAGTAATTTTTTTGCAATCATCGTTATTTCTTTTTAACGGTAAGGAGTTTGCTCTTGCCGTTGGGATTATCGTCTGTGCTGGAGGCATTGGGCATAATACCCACGGAACTCCAGGCCTGCTGAATGTCAATTCCAAAGCCGAACTCTTCTCCCAGTGGTACAGGATCCCCGGGGAAAGATTCAAGCAGCATGGCCATTTCGTATTTGCCGTCTTTGCCGTCGCCGGTAAACAGGCCGCTGCCGCTGGGCAAAACCTCTTCGAACTCTTCCCAACCCTGTGCGTGCACCTCGCCAGTCCAGTAAGAGAGGGAAGGATCAAAGGACGATATTGCATCGCCGCGGAAGAAGTGGCCCTCTCCCATATATTCGATGCTGCCGGGTTCCCATTGATTGGAACATCCGCCGGTGTTTTCGTCGTTGTCAGCGTCAAAATATACGTGGCCCTGAACATCACTTTTGTCGGGGATTGCGGCGTTGTCATATTCGAAATAGACGAACATATAAGCTTCGTCTACAAAAACCTTAAGAACTGTGATGCCCTTCTTAAGCGCATTCTCTGCACATTCGGCAATGCACATCTTGGCATCATCTATCTTCGCCCAATCGGAAAAGTCACCGTCTATGGTGATGGGCGCAACATAAGTGGGTTCCGGCTCGGGACCGGGAGTCGGGTCATCGGGACCGGGAGTCGGTTTGGGTTCTTTCCCGCAGGATACACAAATGATGGCTGCAACAGCCAGTATGGACATAAATAACTTTTTCATCGGGCTTTCGTTTTTTAAAAAAGCCATAGGCCCGGCAGGGCCAAGCCTATGGCATAAATGATATAAGCTTAAATTATTTAACGACTTTAACAACAAGCTTGGGAGCGATGCCGTTGGGGTTGTCGTCGGTCATGTCTGCGCTAGGGAGGAAACCTGCCTCAGCCCAGTCTGCGGACAGCATAAATCCAATAGTAAAGGTGTCGGCAAACTTGACTGTCTCTTCTACGGCAGCACGCATGATTGCGAACTCGGCTTTTCCGGAGGCTATACCGCCTTCGCTGTTGCTGGTAAGGCCGTTACCCTCGCCGATTATAGCTCCCCAGGCATCTTCGGAAGAGTGCTCTTCGACCTGGAGGCCAGCATCGTGCTTGGTCCATAACCAGCCGTTTACACCAACTTCGCCCCACCATTTATACAGACCTGCATCCCAGCTTTCAATTGCACCTTCGTACAGCCACTCACTATTGGGGTCAGTCCAGTGGTCGCCATAACCGCCGGTCTCATCGGAGTTGTCGGCATTGAGGAATACGTCCATTGTAACATATCCCTCAAGGTTGGGAGTGAATTCGCAGTAGAAATAAACAAACTGCGAGTCTGCATATACCTTAACGGTCTGGAGATGTTTATACTTGGCATTGGCAGGGCAGGTAGCGGTTGCTACGTCTGCTGCGGGGAGTTTTGCCCAGTCTGCATAGTTTCCATCAATGGTGATGGGTGCTACGTACTCTTCTACGGGATCGTCTTCAGGGCCGGGGCCGGGACCGGGAGTGGGCTTGGGCTCTTTCTTGCAAGCAGTGAAAGTCATTGCTGCAGCCAGCATCAATACAAAAATCTTTTTCATTAGTGTTAATTATTAAGTGCTAAATAATTACTCCACGTGAACGGTCTGGATGGTCAGCAGGTGGCCCCAGCCTTTGGTGTTGTCGTCGGTAACGGCACCGTCAGGCATATTTCCAAGCTCACCCCAGTCGGGAGTGTAGAAACGGACACCGGTCTGGAACTCGTCGCCCATAAGCATAACCACTTCGCTCTTGGCAGCTGCGGCATTGAAAATGTCGCGGGGGAGGCAGATCTCATACTTGTTGCCGTTGCCGGCGCCGGTGCAAAGACCGCCTTCCTGAAGGGCTGTCCAGCTGCCGATTCTCTGATGGAGAGTGCCGTCGAAAGACTTCCAGGCACCGTCCTCTGCAAGGCTGCCTTCGATGATGAAGTCATAGCCGTCCAGAGAGTAGCTTTTGTAACCGCTCTCGAACTCGCCGTCGGTGTTGATGTTAAGACGGATAGGGAGACCGATCTTCTCCACAACGCCTTCGCTGTTTGTCTTTTCGCCTGAAGCAGCTGCAAGCAGGTCAGCTATCTTGGAATTGTTATACTCCAGATAGTAGAAGATAAAGAAATCGTCAGCGTAAACGCGGATTTCATTGATTGCATCCCAAGGGGAAGCCGCGTCGGATTTTGCAGAAGCCACGTTGGCTGCAGGGAGCTTTGCCCAGTCTGCAAAGTCACCGTCGATGGTGATAGGCTGAACATAAGTGGGTTCAGGATCGGGTTCATCATCGGGACCGGGACCGGGGGTGGGAGTGGGTTGAGGTTTCTTCTCGCAAGCGGTGAAAGCCATCGCTGCAGCGATCATCAAAACAAAAAGCTTTTTCATCTCAATTGTTTTTAAGATAGGTTAATGATTGGTGTTATAATAATTGTTCAACATTATCTGGGGTTTTGAGGGATGCCGCTCACCAGAATCTCATCGTCGGGAATCTGGTAGGGAATGCGCAGGTCGTTGCAGTCCACAACTTCCCAAGGCTGAACGCCGGCAAAGCGGCGGTCCATGCTCAGGCGGTTGCGGTAAACATCGTATGCGCGGTGGCCTTCGAAGCAGAGTTCCATGCGGCGCTCGTCCAGAACGACCTCAAGGGCATCCTTGTATTCGTGGCTCTGTGCCTCTGCCAGGGAAGCCCACTCGGGGATACCGGCACGCTTGCGGATAACGTTCACGTCCTTGATGGCCTCTGCATCGTGTCCCAGCTTGGCGTTGGCCTCGGCGCGGTTGAGCACAATTTCGGCCCAGCGGATAACCACGGGAGAAGAGAGCATGGGGTCGCCGTCCTGCCAGCTGAACTTGGACATATAATACTGGGGATAGGTGTTGCGGACGCCGTTGGCAAAGTCGGTGTTCTCGCGCACGAATACCTGAGTCTCCTGTCCCTCGTAGGTAATGAAGTACTGCGGGTAACCGTTATTGACGCCGGGTTTGGATTTGTGAACGGTGGTGTATTGTTTGCCGTTGTAGCTGAATTTAACGTTGCCCTCTGCATCAATGGGGGTAAGACCTTTGTCCTTGCCTGCAACGATGGCGTTGGAACGGAAGTTGTTCACGCCGTCGTCAATGGGCCAGTGAACCATCTTGGTGCCTTCGGGAACCATATCTGAACCGTAGAGGCTATAATAAGCCTCAAAGCGTTTGTCACCGGGATAGCGCTTGAACAGCTCTATCAGGGGGTCAGCCCAGTACATTTCGCCCCAGCCGACACCGCCGGTGCCGTTGGTGGAAAAGTACATGGAGCCTATGGAACCACGGGCCTGAGTGTCGGTGGGATTGTGTGCAATGCACCAGATAGTCTCCTTGGAGGTGCGTGCATTTGCAAAGTAGGTGGGCAGGTTGGCGGTGGGCTCGAGATTGGCAGAGGGGTCGCTGCCAAGCATCTCGTTGCAAAGATCCAGGCACTCCTGGTTCTTTTCCATATAGAGATATACGCGGGTCAGCAGGCCAGCGGCGGCATCG
>JAFRRR010000047.1 GCA_017428035.1 Bacteroidales bacterium
GTATGAGACACTAAAGTTGTGCTTTTCTCTGCCAAGACTCAAGTATGTGACCCTGTTTAATGCACCTACTATCCTTCTGCCCGACGGTTCTGTAAACGAAGGCGCCGTTTCTGCCATCAAAAGGCTTGACTTATTGTAATCATTATGATTATTAAGCGGCTGAATAAAAGCGGCTTCTGAAGATTTATCCATTTTTTTTGAAAGAAAGACAGCGGTTTGTAAATTAGTGGTATGGAAAACGTTATTGCACCATGCCACGTCTCTATTGACTGTGTTGTCTTCGGTTTTGATGGAGCGCGTCTGAATGTCCTGCTGCTCCGTCGTTATGGAGAGGACCAGGGTAGTGTGTTCCACGATATGAAGTTGCCTGGCAGTCTCATTTATCAAGACGAGAATCTTGATGAGGCCGCATCCAGGGTCTTGACTGAATTGACTGGACTTAAACGTGTCGCCCTGACGCAGTTCCGGGCGTATGGATCCAAGGACCGGACAAGGGACCCTAAAGATGTGCATTGGCTGGAGCGCGCGCAGCAGACAAAGGTAGAAAGGATTGTGACGGTGGCGTTCTTTGCGCTGACGCGCATAAGCCGAATGCGTCCCCTTACTCAGATAGATTCCTGCTGGGTGCCGATTGACGAGGTCCCTGCGCTGGCTTTTGACCATAACACCATTATAAAGGACTCCTTGAATTATCTTCGGAATTATGTCCCGTTGGAGCCGTCCAGTATGTTCAGGCTTCTGCCGCCTCAGTTCACAATCTCTCAGCTCCGCAAAGTCTACAATGCTGTTACCGGCGAGCAGATCGATGCCCGGAATTTCTACAAGAAACTCAAGGTGATGCCCTATGTTGTGCCGTCGAAATACAAAGAAACCGGCGTTGCGCATCGGGCGGCCCGGTTATTCACGTTTGATACAAAGACATATAATAAATACAGGATATGATACTTCTGGGATATGATATCGGCAGTTCGTCGGTAAAGGCAGCCCTTGTGGAGGCCTCTACCGGCAAGTGCCTCGCTTCCGCTTTCTATCCAAAGCAAGAGGCGCCAATAATGGCGGTACGGCCAGGCTGGGCAGAACAAAACCCGAATGATTGGTGGGCTTACCTCAAATCGGCAACGGCCGAGGTGCTTTCTGCAGTTGGCCAGCGGGCCTCTGAAATAGGTGCGATAGGTATTTCCTATCAGATGCACGGTCTCGTCTGCGTGGACAAGAATCTGAATCCTCTCAGAGACTCCATAATTTGGTGCGATTCACGGGCAGTGGAATATGGTCAGGGAGCATTCGAGAAGATAGGCGCTCAGAGATGCCTGTCCCACACTCTGAATTCTCCCGGAAACTTCACGGCCTCAAAACTTGCCTGGGTAAAAGAGAACGAGCCGGATTTGTATAAGAGGATATACAAGATAATGCTCCCGGGCGACTGGGTTGCGGCCCGCCTGACCGGCGAAGCCAGAACCACTATAAGCGGTCTGTCAGAAGGCGTTATGTGGGATTTTGCAGAAGACAAGCCTGCGGATCTGGTTATGGACGCACTTGGGCTGGACAAAGATCTTCTGGCGGATATTTGTCCGACCTTTGGTGACCAAGGGCGGCTTGGCCGTGCAGCGGCTCAGGAGCTTGGGCTCCCGGCAGGCATCCCGGTGTCTTACAGGGCCGGTGACCAGCCCAACAACGCGCTGTCGCTGGCAGTGCTGAACCCCGGGGAGATTGCCGCAACGGCCGGAACCTCCGGCGTTGTATATGGTGTTAGCGGCCAGGTGCAGTACGACCCTCAGTCCAGGGTAAACACCTTTGCGCACGTCAATCACGCAGCAGAAAGGCCCCGCCTGGGAATCTTGTTCTGCCTCAACGGGGCGGGAATACTGAACGCCTGGGCGCGCCGCAATCTGGCTCCAGAAGGATTCGACTATAAAACCATAGACACCCTTGCCGCGTCGGTTCCAATCGGGTCGGAAGGAGTTAGCATACTCCCGTTCGGAAATGGCGCAGAACGAATTCTTGGCAACAGGAATCCGGGGTGCAGCATTCATGGAGTAGATTTCAACCGGCACGGGCAGAAGCATCTGCTCCGCGCCGCACAGGAGGGTGTCGCCTTTGCCTTCCGCTACGGCATCGACGTTATGAAGGGCATCGGCCTGGAGTTGAAGACAATTCACGCCGGAAGGGCAAATATGTTCTTGTCACCCGTTTTTGCAAAAACTTTGGCGGGTGTCACAGGCGCTACCATAGAACTCTATGATACTGACGGAGCCGTAGGGGCAGCCCGCGGTGCCGGAATAGGCTGCGGCATTTACAAGACACCGGAGGAGGCATTCTATTCTTTGGAACGTCTCGCAGTCATTGAGCCGGAAAACACCGGAGAATACGAAGCGGCTTATTCCCGCTGGTCTAATTTGATGACAAATAACTAAACGACATATGAAAGAGTATTATCCGCAAATCAAGAAGATCGCCTTTGAAGGTCCTCAGAGCAAGAACCCTATGGCATTTCACTACTATGACGCCGAGGCTGAAGTGCTTGGCAAAAAAATGAAAGATTGGATGCGCTATGCTATGGCCTGGTGGCACACTCTCGGGCAGGCAAGCGCTGACCCGTTTGGCGGACAGACACGTCACTACGAATGGGACAAGGCTGCCGACCCTATGCAGCGTGCAAAGGACAAGGCTGACGCCGGGTTTGAGATTATGCAGAAACTGGGCATTGGATTCTTCTGTTTCCACGATGTGGATCTCATAGAAGATAGTGATGACATTGCCGAATATGAAGACCGAATGGCGCAGATCACAACTTATATCCGTGGTAAGATGAATGAAACGGGTATTCGTTGTCTATGGGGCACTGCCAACGTGTTCGGCCAC
>JAFRRR010000048.1 GCA_017428035.1 Bacteroidales bacterium
CTGGAGCGGTTCGCTTATCGGATTGAAGGCTACGGATGGGTGTTCGAGGTGGCCGCCCTGATTTCGCTGGCCATCGCATTTGGCACCGTCCTCTGGCAGACGCTTAAGGCGGCGAAGACGAATCCGGCGATAGAACTGAAGAAAGAATAGCTATTTTTTTTATATTTTTGTGGCCGCAAATGAAAAAGTACCTTTTTATAGTCATTCTGGCCACGCTTAGCGCATCGCCGCTTTTTTCGCAGCAGGTTTATAATATGTCCTTCGACACCTGGTCCAAGAGTTCCGGGGCCTGGAATCTTTATGCGAAGGATGCCAAATCTTCCCAGAAGATATGGGACACAGCCAACAAAGGGCTTAGTCTGCTGGGTATAAACGGAACTACGCCCGAATACAAACACGTGGCTGTTGCAGGCGAAGGGAAGGCGGCGGCAAAGATAGAAAGCAAGAAAGTGCTCTGGGCTTTCGTGGCTGGAAATCTCTATACCGGGAATTTTGTCCGCATAGTCAATTTCGCAGGGGCCGAACTTAACTTCGGAATCCCTTTCAATGCACGTCCCAAAAGCCTTTCAGGTTATGTCCACTATATTCCTAAGCCCATCAATTACGCCAAGGCTCCGTACCTGGAGAAGAAGGGGCAGCTGGACTCCGGAAAAATAGAAGTTGTCCTCACCGACTGGGACAAACCATACAATATAGTCACCAACGATGAAGAATTCATAGACGGAGCAAAGGATCCTCACGTGATTGGACGCGGTTATTTGCTCCTGGATAAGGACACGGGTGGATACATCCATTTCGACATCCCTATCAATTACCGGAACGATAAAACGCCCAAGTATGTGGTCATTATTGTGGCCGCCAGCAACCTTGGCGATTATTTCACCGGCGGCAGCGGCAGTACCGCATACGTAGACGAGTTCCAGTTCAATTATTAGTCTGAGCCTCAAAAATGAAGATACTTTTTGTCGTAAATAATTTTTATGCATCCGGAAACGGCCTTTCTGCTTCGGCACGCAGGACCGTACAGTATTTGCGTGAAGCGGGGGAGGATGTCCGCGTCCTTTCGGGCAGGAACCACGAGGCTGAAGCTCCGCAGCCTGACTATGTGCTGGCCGATTTTCACGTGCCGGTATTCGACGGCCTTGTCCAGTCACACGGGTATAAGTTTGCCAAGACCGACATTTCCATCATAAAGGAGGCGGTCCAGTGGGCCGATGTGGTGCATCTTGAAGAGCCCTTCATAATCCAAATGGTTACGGCCAGAGTGGCCAAGCACCTGGGCGTTCCCTGCACGGCGACTTACCATCTCCACCCGGAAAATATGTTCTGCTCTGTGAATCTCGGTGACTGGAAATTCCTTAATTACAATATGTTGCGGGCTTGGAGGGATTTCGTGTTCAACTATTGTACCGACATCCAGTGCCCCACCGAAAACGTATTGGAGCGGCTGCAGAAATTCGGCTTCAAATCGCGCCTTCACCTGATTTCCAATGGTATTATCCCCGACAAGGTGACCCGTATAGAACAGGACGACGACCCTAGCCGACCTTTCCTTATTGCTTGCATCGGCCGCCTGGCGGTGGAGAAGGACCAGCCCACGCTGCTGGAGGCGATGAAGTATTCTAAATATGCAAAGCGCATACAGCTATACTTCGCCGGCCGCGGCCCGGAGGCCGACAGCATAAAGCAGCAGGCCCATAAACTCTACGAGGACGGCATTGTTGCCTATGACCCAATCTTCCAGTTCCACGACCGCGAAGGGCTCAGGAAACTGGCTGCAAAAGCCGATTTGTATATCCACTGCGCCACTGTAGAGGTCGAGGGCCTATCGGCCCTGGAAGCACTGCAGCAGGCTGTTGTGCCTGTCATCGCAGAAGGGGAGTTGACGGCGACTTCCCAGTTTGCCCTGGATGAGCACAGCCTGTTCCCGACCAAGGACCCGGAGGCGCTGGCCGCCTGCATAGACTATTGGCTGGACCATCCCGAAGAAAGGCACGAAATGGGCTGGCGCTACGCCCAGTCCACCGAGGAATATGACATCCACAAGTCCATCCAGGCCTTGATAGAGATGTTCCGGACCGCCGCTAAGAAGTAATACTTATTTTCTTGTAAATCTGGGCACCCGGTCCAGAGGAACATCAATCTGATATGTCCGGCCGCCTTTGTACTTTTTGCCGTTTTCGTCTTGCCAGCGGCCCTTGGGAAGATGCACGCTGCGGGATGTACCAGGAGTCATCATAGGCGCCACAAGGTAACGGTCGCCCAGCATATACTGGTCGGTGCAGGTCTCAAAGCCCTGGCCGGGGAATGCGTATTCCATACTCCTTACAATGGGTTCACCGGAGGCAGAGCAGAGTCTTGCCTGTTCTACCAGGTAGGGCCCCAACTCCTCGTGAAGGCGGGCATATTTCAGGCAGATGGCCAGATGCTCCGGGTCAAGCACACGCCAGGGGGCCACGGAAAACTGCATCATTGGCATCAGCGCGTGTATCTCGCAAGAACGGACTATCAGTTCCTGGTCCAGACGCCCGTCGGCACCATTGTGGAAGGTTCCGGCAGCGCCGCCGCCAATCATATCGGGACAGGTGTAGATATGTCCCAGCAAACCGGCCGAAATCATATCGGGCACCAGGCTGGCAACGGCCTCCCAGGAGTAGTTCTTGTCTCCAAGACGCTGGACAAGTGCCTCGCCGCCCATCCTCCAGCAGGCACGGAACTCATTGTAGGGGAACTCCAGCCCCAGCTTGGCCCAGAGCATGGTCTGTTCGGTGTCGAAGGATTTGCCGTCAAAGGGCTTCACATTCTCTTCCAGGTAGCGTTCAGGGTCGCCGGCGTCGAACTTGAAACCGTCTATGCCATATTGCTCCTGCAGCGCGGTAAGCGTGCCTTTGAAATATTCGAAAGCATCGGGATTGCTCATATCATAGCAGGCACTGCGGCCGTTCCACCAGTCCACCACGGCGGGACGGTTGCCGCCTGCCTCTTTAATCAGATAGCCTTTACCGCGGAGGAACCTGTATTCCTGGCTGTCAGGAGACACAAACGGACATATCCACAGCATCACCTTGAAGCCAAGACTGTGCAATTCGTCTACCATCCCTTTAGGGTCAGGGAAGCGGTCGGGACGGAACTCGGTGCTGCCGTAATATTTCTGCCAGTTGTCGTCTATCATAAGGATTCCCGGAGGGAAACCGTTGTCTACTATCCCGTGAGCATATTTAAGGACATCGGCCTGGTTCTGGTCATACACCAGTTCTATCCAGGTGTTGTATTGGGGTTTGCTTAGAAACATCTCCGGCGGGATAGTGCCGCTGGGCGGGAAGTGGGCGGCAGAAGCAGCAAGGAAGGCATCCTTGAGATTGGCGCCGGCCTGACTGCATATCACAGAACCTTGATGATGCGGTTCTATGCAGATTTCCCCAGATGAAATTGATATGGCAAAAGAAGAATCACACCAGATATAGCGTCCCTTGTCAGAGACCAGCAGCGGGGTAGTCTGGTTGTTGAAATTATGCCGGGCCATATCAAAGGAGATGTTTGTGGTGGCATCAAACGGCATACTGACACCAAGGTCGGTAACGGCGCCCCACCATCTTTCTCCGGGGAGCATTTCAATAACTTGTTTCTGGGCAAATGCTTCTACACAGAGAAACAGCAACCCCAAGGTCAGAATAGTGATCTTCTTCATGTTCAATTATTTATACAGCTTATTATTCGAGGGCTTTAATCAGCGCGTCCACTTGCTGATGGTTCATTCCGTGAGAGAGGAGATAGTTAGAGAACGCTGTGGCGTAGTCAATGTCTTTCAGTTGCGCTTCGTCGGAGACGCTGGTGTAATACATCAGGCAGGTATTCAGCCTTAAAGACACCAGTGCGTTGCATACATCGCTGTGTGTTTCAGGCGTTTTATGGTAATAATTGTCGTATGTGATCAGATAGTCGGCCACTATCTCGTCGTAAGTCGC
>JAFRRR010000009.1 GCA_017428035.1 Bacteroidales bacterium
ATGCTCTTGACCTCGGCGTCGGCATCGGGATAATTCTGAAGGCTGGGAGAGGCCTGGGGCGCGGGACCCAGGATATACAAGCCGTCGGAGACAAGCTTCTTGATTTTGGCCAGCAGTTCGGGACGCATAGTGGTCTGGCGCGGCAGCACCAGCAGGCCGTAGCTCATACCGTCGGGCAGCGTCAGGCGGCCATCCTTCATTTTGGCGTCGCGCAGCAGCACCTCGGCATTGATATAGTCAAAAGAATAGCCGTAGGGCAGCGCCGGGTCGGTGACACCCGTCATCTTGGGAACATCTTCGCCAATGAAATAGGCAGCATCGGCCACATAAAGGCCCTGCTGGAGCATCAGGTTGCAGCGCTTCAGATAGCGGCCAAACACGTCCATATGGCTGAACCAGATGTTCTTGCGGTTGAATTCGTTGCCAAACCAGGCGTCCACGCCGGGGTTTTTATCCTCGTATGGCTGCTGGATATATAGGTGCAGCAGGGTACTGTTGATGCCTTCGGTAAAGAAGCGGTCAAGACGCTGCTTCATTATGCGCGGATAGCGGCTGAACACCGGGCCGCCGCTGGTGCAGCTCTCTGCCCAGACCTTGCGCTTGCCGTAGATGTGGGCGCAGCTGGACGCGGCACGGTTCTCTATGTCTCCCAGAGTGCCTTCGCTCCAGAACTCGCCGGCCACCTCGTCGCTCTGGCCGCCGTACATCAAAAACTCGCTGGGGAATCCCCAGTGGCCATAGCACTCCAGCCAGGTGCTGAGTCCGTGCTTGTGACTGGCCTCGCGCAGGCCGCCGACATAGTCATAAGCCACGCGGTCGGCAATCAGGCGGCGCAGGTCCCAGAGGAAACGGTCGCTGATGTCGGCGCTGCCCACAATATCACCGCTGAGCACCGGCAGGTACGGGGTCGGGTCGTAGCCGTATCTCTCCTGGAAACTCTCCACCATATCGTCGGTCCAGTCCAGGCCGCCGGTCTCGTAGCTGTCCTCCACGACCACCTTGAAAGTCTTGCGGTCGTCGGCGGGGATGCGGCGCAGGATCTCGCCTATAAAGCTGTCAAAATGATAGTTGATGTGGTCCAGGCTCATCTTGTCTATCTCCAGGCCGGTCCCTTCTGGAGAAGCGGGAGCGTTGGTCTGGCCGGTGATGCGCATTGCAAAGCGCTTCACTGTCCATTTGCCCTTGGGGGCATCCCAGGTCAGGCTGTCGCCGTCCATCTTGTCGGTGAGGTCTATCACACTGGCGGGGTCGATGCCGTTTTTGCTGCCGGCGGCGGGCTGCGGCTGCCACATATATGCATCCCACATAGGCAGCGGGGTCTGGAACATCTTTGCCAGAGTCTTCTCTGCAAAGCGCTCTACCATAGGCCTGGTGGTGAGTTCGGCCTTGAGTGTGCCGGCGCCCGGTTCGTCCAGAACCAGCTTGAAATCGCTGGCCTTGGTTTCGGGCAAACCTATCACTATGGGGGCATACGGCATATAGCCCACGCTGACGTTGGCGTTGCTGCGGTCGATGCCGAATTCCTGTATCTTTTTCCAGCCGTCACCCTCCCTGGCCAGAAGTGTGCCCTTGGTGATGATGGCCGTGCCGGGGGCGGGAGTCAGTATCAGCGAGCGGTAGGCGTTGCCCGCTTCGCCCTCCAGAAGGGTCTCGGTCCTTTCGCCGGCACTCTTGGTCACTGTGGTGCTTACAGAGCTGTCATCATTTGCCGGATAGGCGATTACCTTGACATCCGCCATTGCGTCTGGGGCAACCTTCCCAAGAGTGATGGTCTGTTCGCCGCCCTCAGAGGTGAAGGTGGTCTCGCTGCTGGCAAGGTAACGCATACTCTGCTCCGGCTTTACCCACGGGCCGCCCGACTGGCTCCAGCCAGGACTGTTGAAGATGCCTATCTCTATGCCGAGGTCAGAGGCGGTCTTAAGGGCGGTGTGCATCACCTCCCACCATTCGGGAGTAAACATCTTGATTTCGCCCCACGGCAGGTCGGCGGTGACATTGCCAATGAAAGCGCGGTTGATGCCCACCTCTTTCATAGCTTTGAGGTCCTTAACTACGCCGTCTTTGGAGATGTTGTCGTTTACCCAATACCAATACACGGCAAGCTTCTGCTTGTCGGGATTGCGGAAACCTTTTTCAATGGTCTTGAAGGACTCGTTGGGGCCAAAAGCGCTGGGGTCACGGTATTCTTTGGTGGCCGTGTTGTGGGAGCAACTGGTGGTTGTCTGAGCCAATGCCACAACGCCAAGCGCCACTGCAAGAGCAGCGATGAACGCAATAACAGACTGTTTCATTAAAAATTAAAGTGTGTGATGTAACGACAAATATAGTCATTACAAAAGTCCGCTAATTCGGTTTTGATCACGGGATATCAACAAGTTATCAAATGATATGGGCGTCCCGCTATCTTGGACGCAACTGGCGGGAGAGTTCAATGCCCTATCCCAGATACTGAAGCAATTCGCTTGGTTTATCTATAAGATGCTTCGCACCCGCCTGCTCCAAATTGGTGCGGCGGCGGAAACCCCAGGTGCAGAGGACGTAGTCCAGGTGGGCGTTGGTGGCAGATTCGATATCCACCTCACAATCACCGATATAGAGGATTTCGTCCAGGGGCAGGCCGGAGACGCTCAAGGCCTCTTCAATGGAGTTCGCGCGCGGAGCGAGGGAGTTTATGATGGCGTCGTCTATGATGCCGGGGGCGGGCTTCAGGGGACCGCCAGGTTTCTGGCCTTCTACGGCCGCCCAGCGGATCTGGGGATAGAAATGCGGTACAAGAAACTTGGCGCCGTCGTCAAACTTGTTGGAGGCCACCGCCAGGGTCAGGCCGCGGCGCTGCAACTCTTCAAGCAGTTCAGGCATCCCCTCGTAGGGACGGGTTTCGCGGGCCAGATTGGCGCGGTAATACTTAAGGTA
>JAFRRR010000049.1 GCA_017428035.1 Bacteroidales bacterium
GGTATGCTGGCCACCCTGTTCCTTAATCCCTGGCAGATAGTGGGACTTCTGCTGGGCGGCTGGATTGCCGACCGCTGGAGCAAGACCAACAAATACGCCCGCATAAACATCCCTATCATAGGCATCTGCATTGCCGCGCCGGCCGCATTCTTTGCCGGCTACAGCGTGGTGCTCTGGATGGCGGTGGGCTTTATGGTGGTCTATGGCATAAGCCGTATGTTTGTGGATACCAACCTGATGCCGATAATAGTGGCCACCACCGACAAGCGCTATCGCGCCACTGCCTATGGTATGATGAATATGTTCACCACCGTGATTGGCGGCCTTGGCGTATATGTCATCGGTATCCTCCGCGACCATCAGGTGGATATGCGTCTGATACTGCAGGTAGTGAGCCTCACCGCACTGGCCAGTGTGGTATTCCTGGTGCTGATCAAGCGCAGCGTTAAAAAGAAAGACAATCAGAATCAATAAAAACAATACGATATGATAAGCAAAATGCGCCCAAGCCGAGTGCTTGAA
Organism: Bacteroidales bacterium; assembly: GCA_017428035.1. Taxonomy (GTDB): domain Bacteria; phylum Bacteroidota; class Bacteroidia; order Bacteroidales; family UBA932; genus Equibacterium. The sequence continues at coordinate 523 of JAFRRR010000049.1, forward strand.
AAAATGAGAGCCGGACAGGTAGCCACCTGTTTCAAACTGAATATGACCGGTATGGAGGTCGCCGAGATAGCCGCCCTGAGCGGTTTTGACTGCCTTTGGCTGGACCGTGAGCACTGCGTGAACGGCTGGCAGGACCTCAAGGCCCAGATACTGGCCGGCAAAGCCTATGACGCCGATGTTATGGTACGCGTCTCCCGCGGCCCCTACAGCGATATGATCAAACCCTTCGAGATGGATGCCACCGCCATTATGGTGCCGCACGTTATGAGTCTTGAAGAGGCCAAGAAGATAGTTTACTACACCAAGTTCCACCCCGTGGGCAGGCGTCCTATAGACGGCGGCAACGCCGACGGTGCTTACTGTATGCTGGATGGCGCCGAGTATATGAAGCAGGCCAACGAGCAGCGCTTCACGGTGCTGCAGATAGAGGACCCCGAGCCGCTGGACGAGCTGGAAGAGATAGCCGCGCTGCCCGGCTTCGATATGCTGTTTTTCGGCCCGGCCGATTTCAGTCAGGGCATCGGCGACCCGCTTAATTTCGGCAACCCGCTGCTTAAAGAGACTCGCAAGCGCATCGCCGAAATGGCGCACAAATACGGCAAGTTTGCCGGTACCACAGGCAGCGCGCAGAACGCCAAGGAACTGATAGACCTCGGTTATAACTTTATCAGTATGGGTGCCGACGTCGTGGGTGTGGGTGCCTATTGCGCAAAGATTCTGGAAGATTATCACAACCTGACCGGAAGATAGCAGTTGAAAGATGAAAGCGATAAAAGGTAAAATAGTTACCGAAAATGTGATAATATCCGGCTATCTGGTGCTGGACGGCGGCAAGATTGCCGACGTCACCCTGGAAAAGCCCCAGTGCGAGATAGAAGACCGTTCGGAATGCTATCTGCTGCCCGGATTCATAGATATGCACATCCACGGCGTCCACAATTTCCTGGTGGACGACGGCCCCGAGGCTTTGGCCGGGATGTGCCGCACACTGCCGCGCTACGGCGTGACAGGTTTTCTGCCGACCGTTTCTCCCAGCCCTATGGGGCAGGATTCGGCCTATCTCAAGACACTCTCCGCCACTTCGCCGGAGGGGACCCATATTCTGGGTTTCCACCTCGAGGGTCCGTTCCTGGCCCTCACGGGCGCCTTTAACAAAGATGCCATTGGCGGCGGCGGCGCTGACCGCGTGAATGCCTTGATAGCAGCCGCCAAACCCTACAAGTGCATCTTCAGCATTTCTCCCGACGTGGATGGGATATTCGACCTGATTCCCATTATGGCTCAGGACGATACGCCGGTCTTTATGACCCACACCGCTGCCAATGTGCAGCAGGCGCAGAAGGCCATTGAGCTGGGCGCACGCCACTGCACCCACTTCTACGATGTGTTCCCGTGCCCGCCGGTTTCTGAGCCGGGCGTGCGTCCCAGCGGCATTGTAGAGGCTGTTCTGGCCGACCCCCGCGTGAGTGTCGACTTCATTCTGGACGGAGTGCACGTAGATCCCATCGCCGTGAAGATGGCACTGGTGGCCAAGCAGAGCGGCCCCGGCAGCGTGTGCCTGATCACCGATGCCAATGTGGGCGCCGGCTTCCAGCCCGGGACCTACACCTTCGGCAATATGGGTGACATCTGCTTTGACTATCCCGGAGCCCCGGCCCGCAGCGTGAAAGATCACACCCTGGCGGGCAGCGGCCTTACCCTGGACGTGGCGCTGCGCAATGCAGTCAAACTCCTTGGTCTGGACCTTGTGGCAGCCAGCAAACTGCTCAGCTACAACCCCGCCAAGGTGCTGCATCTTGAAAAGCAGAAGGGCCTTCTGGCATCGGGCTACGATGCCGACTTCGTGGTGCTGGACGGCAACCTTGAGGTGCAGAGCACCTGGGTTTCAGGCAAAGAATTTTACAAGAAATAAACAATTAAAAAACTATAAACGTTATGTCAGACAAGAAGTTCGTATACCAGCCCTCGCAGTGGGTCCCCTTCAGAGATAAAGAGGTTATTGACCGGGTAGCTGCCATCAAAAGGGAAGATATGGAGAAGCATCCCAACCCCGATTACAAGATCAGGGTCGTGCCCGATGCTGCCGTAGAGCACTATATGATTGCCGATATGGTCCGCAGGCTCAAAGAGTCCTCCGACACCGGCAAGAAAGTGGTTATGATTCTGCCCAACCCCGTGACCACCTACCGCTATGTGGCGCGTATGTGCAACGCGCTGGATATTGACTGCCACAACCTGTATGCCTTTGCAATGGACGAGTATGCAGACCAGGACGGCAACATCGCTCCCGAAGACTGGGAATGCGGCTTTACCTACGCTATGCTGCACAACTTCTATTATGAACTGGATCCCAAGCTCCGTCCAGAGCGCAGCCATTTTGTGGGCTTCACCAATAAGAACATCAATGACTACAGCAAGATGATTCAGGATGCCGGCGAGGCCGACATCGTTTATGCAGGTCCCGGCTGGACAGGCCACCTGGCCTTCATAGAACCCGACGCCCCCGAATTCCAGGCTCCCCTGGAAGAGTGGAAGCAGATGGGCGCACGCATCTGCACTCTGAGCCCCTTCACTCTGGCCCAGAACTCCCTGCACGGCGCATTCGGCCTGAGCGGCAATCTGGCGGCAGTGCCGCCCAAAGCAGCCACAATAGGCCCTCGCGATGTCCTTGCTGCGAAATATCGCCACGACACCCACGCCCTCACCATCCACGGCACCAGCTCTGCCTGGCAGCGTTTCACCACCCGCCTTGTGCTCCACGGCCCGGTGAGCCCTCGCATCCCCGAGAGCATAATGCAAACCGTCCCCACAAACGTATTCGTGTCGGAGACCATCGCCAAGAATATCGAACCTGACTGGGTAAACGAGTACTAAAATGTCAAAAGAAATAATCAAAGCCGGAGCTGCGAGCGAGGAAATAACCCCCAAGGATTCGCAGTTTCTCTATGGTTACCCCTATGTGAAGAGAATGAGCCAGGGGGCTCACGACCCCCTGACCTGCACGGCGCTCTTTATAGACAACGGCGCCGAGCAGGTGATGTTCATCTCCCACGATATCCTTTATCTGAACAAAGAGCAGGTTGCCGCCATCCGCGCCGGCATTTCGGCCAAAACGGGCGTGCCGGCTGGGAACATTCTGGTTTCCGTGACGCACACCCACTCGGCTCCCACGCCCTTCGACGTGATCATCAGCCGTAACGACAAGGTTGTGCCACCGGCAGACAAGGCTTATATGCGCACCGTGGTGGAGCATTCCATCAGCGCCGGCTGCCGCGCGTTTGAGGCTGCCCGCGAGGCGGAAATAGGCTTTGTTATGGGCGACGCCACGGGCCTTGGCACCAACCGCCACGACCCCGCCGGCCCCAAGGATATGCAGGTGCCCGCAATGCTGGTGCGCGGCCTGGACGGCAAGTACATCGCAGCGATGCTGGTGGTATGTATGCACCCCACAGTGCTGCACGAAGACTCCAAGCTTTGCAGCGCCGATTTCCCTCACTATACACGCGAGAAACTGCGCAAAGAACTTCTGGGCGAAGGCTGCCCTGTGGCGTATTTCACAGGCACCTCCGGCGACCAGAGCCCGCGCCACGTGACCCGAGGCAACAACTTCTCCGAAGCGCAGCGCCTGGGTGAGATAGTGGCCGCTTCTGTGATATCCGAAGCGGGTAAGGGGGTGATTTTTGACCGCAGTCTCCCTCTGGCGGTTGCTTCAAAGAATCTGAATCTTCCCAAGCGCGACTTCCCCACGGTAGAGTGGGCGCTGGCCAACCGTGACAGGGCAAAGTCCCATTTTGAAGCTCTCAAGGCCGATCCTGCCGCCGATAAGCGCGAAACCCGCACCGCAGAGGTGGACTGGTTCGGCAGCGAAGAGGCGCTGCTGCTGTCTACCCTCGCAGCCAATAATGAACTGGAAGATGTATATGCCAGCTGCCTGCCCGCGGAGATACAGGTCGTTAAAGTCGGCCCCTGGCGCTATGCCGCCTGGCCGGGTGAGGTGTTCGTAGAGTTCGGCCTCTGGCTCAAGGAGGCTTTCAAGAATGTCTCGCTGATAGGCTATGCCAACGGCGACCTGCAGGGCTACGTCGTGACCCGCGAGGCTGTGGAAAAACGATATTACGAGTCGGGCAACTCTTTCTTCAGTGTTGACGCCGGCTACATAATGCTGGACGAAACCAAAAAACTTATAGCCGGTCTGGAGTGATGAGCCGCTATCTGGGCATAGATCTGGGAACCTCCTATTTCAAGGCTGGTGTCTATGACGGGGAAGGCCGCCTGTGCGGTCTTGGCCGTGAATCTGTGCCCAAAGTGTCTGAAGATGACCGCTGTGAACTGTCGATTGCCTATTTCTGGAAGACAGTCCAAAGCGCCATTTCGCAGGCTCTCTCCGATGCCGGAATTCCGGCATCGGCCATAGATGCGGTGTCCTATTCTTCCCAGGCCAACAGTTTTGTGTTGCTGGGCAGGACGGGGGATCCTTTGACGCCCCTGATTCTCTGGAGCGACCATCGTGCCAAGCACGATTGTGACAAACTCCGCAGGCTGGATGCCGCGCCCGGATTTACCCATACAACAGGCCTAGGAATAGGCCTGGATCAAGAGTTTATGCTCTCCAAGCTCGCTTGGTTCCAGAAGTACGAAACGCAGATCTGGGACAAGACACGCTATGTGATGACCATCTCAGACTATCTCGTCTATGGCTTGACAGGCAGCAGGGTGGGCGACCGCAGCACCGCCGCTATGACGGCTATGCTGGATGTCGCTCTCGGCCGCTGGTGGCCCGAGGCTTTGGAGGCCTTTGGCCTTAAAGAGGATATGCTTTCCACCCCGATGCCGTCCGGCACGCTGGCCGGAAATGTAACCGGCCGCGGGGCTTCGCTGGCGGGTCTCAAAGAGGGCACTCCGCTGTATCTGGGCTGTCTGGACCACTACGCTGTGGCTATAGGGGCGGGGATACTCACCGGCCGCCGCATCAGCGAGTCCACCGGCACAGTACTGGCCTGCGTGGCCTACAGAGAGGGTTATGCCCCCCGCAAGGGCGTCATCACCGGCCCCGGCCTGGACAGCAGCCATTATTTCCAGATGGCCTTCGATTCCAATGGCGCTACAGCCGTGGAGTGGTATCAGAAAAACTATGCCCCCGGCAAGTCCATCCTTCAGCTGGAAGCCGAGGCGCGAAATGTCCCCGCAGGATGTGACGGCCTGGCGGCCAAGCCCCGCAGCGACACTTATCCCGGTCTGGAGGGGTTTATCAACATAAAGCCGGAGCACACCCCGGCCCATTTCCTGCGCGCCATTTTCGAATCCACGGCCACCTCGCTGGTAAAGCTTGTGGATGCACTGGATCCCGAAAGGCAGGCCACCGAAGTAATCCCTTCCGGCGGCGGGGCGCGCAACACCCTGTGGCTCCAGATAAAGGAGGATATGCTGCAGCGCAAGTATCTGCCGCAGGCTTCGGGCGAACTGGCCACCAAAGGGGCCGCAACTATCGCAAAAAATGCAAACAAGTAAAAAAGTATCGATATGAAAATGACTAAAGAGGAGGTAATAGCAAGGGCCAAAGAGTCCATCGCCATAGAGGCCAAGGCGATAGCGGATATCGCCGGCTATATGGAGCAGGATGCCTTCTACGAGGCGGTCAAGGCGCTCGCCACAGCCCCGCGAATCACTACCTGCGCCAGCGGCTCCAGCGGCATCGCCGCCAAGAAATTTGCCCATTCGCTCTGCTGTATAGAGCGCGGCGCGCAGTTCCTCTCTCCCGCAGAGGCTGTGCACGGCGGTATGGGCTGTATGAAAAAGGGTGACGTGGTGGTGATGGTCTCCCGCGGCGGCAAGACCGCCGAGTTGCTGCCCATCATCGATGTCTGCAACAAGAAGGGCGTGACCCTTATCGGCATCACAGAAAACCTGAACTCCATCCTGGCGCAGAAGTCACAGATTGTGGTTCCTATGAAGATAGAGCGCGAAAGCGA
>JAFRRR010000050.1 GCA_017428035.1 Bacteroidales bacterium
CGGAGCGAAGCTTTTTTTGCGCTTACCGCGACGGGCAGATAATTGCCGAATGCCTGAAAGGATTTGCGACCGGCGTTAGCGAGGGAGGGGACCGACCGAGCGTCAGGGAGCAAAACTTTCAGGCGAAGGCATCTGCCCGGAGCAGTTGCAGTCGATGAGTAAATCTATGCCATAGCGCAGACGGCTTTCAGGTAGCCGTAGGACTCGGCGATGCCCATAAACGGGTCGTCCATATCCTTTTCGTATTCCAGTGAGCAGACGCCGTCGTAGCCCACTTTGCGCATCATTCTGACCAGGGCAGGGAAATCTATCTTGCCGCGGCCTATCTCCACGCACCAGCCCGCCTTTGATGCCTCGGACTCGTCCTTGAAGTGCATATCGAAAACGCGGGTATGATATTTCTTGAGGTCCTCTACGGGATCGGCGCCGCCGCGAAGGTCGTGGCCTATGTCCAGGCACATACCCATACGGGGATTGTAGTCCTTTACTTTATTCCAAATGACCTCTGCGGTCTGGTAGATGTCAATGTCCGGGCCGTGCAGATGGATGGCCAGCTTAATCTCGGGATACTCCTCCATCTTCTTGTCCACATAGGGGAGCAGCTCATAGGAGGGGACACCCACAAGCACTTTCACGCCCACGCGGCGGGCGTATGCGAATGCACGGTCTACCTCTGCCTCGTTTGCCATATAGATAGGGCCTACGCCATAGCCGGTGACGCCGTAAGAAGCGCACTTGGCGTGGAAAGCCTTGATCTGCTCTTCGTTGGCATTCAGCGGCAGATGGAAATCCTTGATGCACAGATAGTGTACATCGGCCCGCTGAAGAGTCTTGAGGGCGGTGTCCAAATCAAATTTTACAAAGGTGTAGCCGGCGGCGCCCAGGTGGAATTTGTCTTCTGCCCGGGCAGTTTTTTTCTTGGGAGAAATGCAGGCTGCGGCAGCCATCTCAAGGCCGCCCGATGTCAGCAGCGCGGCACCTGCCGCACCGGCTTTGATAAACGATCGTCTGGATATTGTCATAATAGTAAAGTTTACCGATTGACTTTGATGTTACAAAAATAAAATATTTCGAAATGTTATGCTACACCTACCTATAAATTTTATACCTTTGTGCGTTAATTTAATGATTAATCGATTAACTTCCAAATAATAAACTTTAAGACAATAATTTATGGCTTCCGTTGTAATTATGCCCAAACAGGGTCAGTCCGTGGAGAGTTGCATTCTCACGGAATTCAAGAAAAACAAAGGTGACAAGGTGGCAGTGGGGGATATCCTCTTTGCTTATGAGACAGACAAAGCATCTTTTGAAGAAGAATCCAAAGTAGAGGGCACCGTTCTTGCGGTTTTGTACAACGAAGGCGACGAAATCCCCGTGCTGGCAAATGTGATGATCATAGGCCAGGAGGGTGAGAATATAGATGATTTGCTGGGTGGCGCACAGCCCGCAGCCGAGGCAGCCGCTCCTGCGGCAGAAGCTGCTCCCGCAGCTGAGAAACCGGTGGCCGCTCCCGAAATCACCGTCCATCAGAGCGCTCCCGCGGCAGCTGTAGAGGGCAAACGCGCCATCAGCCCCCGCGCCAAAGCTCTGGCAGAGAAGCTTAACATAAATCTTGCATATGTAACCGCCACCGGCCCCGAAGGACGCATCATAGAGCGTGACATCGAGGCCGCTGCTGCATCCGGCGCACGCCAGACTCCTCTGGCAGCCAAGATTGCAGCGGAGACCGGCGCCACCGCTCCCGCACAGGGCAGCGGCCTGGCAGGTATGGCCCGCGCCTGCGATCTGGGCAAGGCAGCCGCAGCTCCCGCAGCCGCCGCACCTGCAGCCAAGGGTAAGGATGTCCTGGAGAGCGGAGACGACTTTGAGGTGCGCAAACTCACCAACATCCGCAAGGTGATTGCCAAGAGTATGTATGCAAGTCTGCAGAATTCCGCACAGCTGACTCACCACCTGAGCGCCGACGCACGCCGCATCCAGGCTCTGCGCAAGCAGGCCAAGAAGCTGCTGGAAGAGGGCAAGCTGGACGTGAACATCACCCTGAACGACTTCATCTGCCTGGCAGTGATCCGCGCCCTGAAGAAGTTCCCGAATGTGAACACCCATTTCCTGGGCGACAGCATCAAATATTTCAACAAGGTTCACCTGGGCCTGGCGGTGGATACCGAGCGCGGCCTTATGGTGCCTTGCGTGAAGAATGCCGACGACCTCTCTATCGTGGGCCTTTCCCGCCAGCTGAAACAGGTGGCCGATGCCTGCAAGAAGGGCAGCATCAATCCCGATATCCTGAGCCCCGAGGCAGCTACATTCACTGTCTCCAACCTGGGCAACTACGGCGTTGAGATATTTACCCCTATCATCAACCTGCCGCAGAGCGCAATCCTGGGCGTCAACACCATCGTGCCCCGTCCCAAGGACCTGGGCGGCGGAGTATACGCCTTCGTGCCTCATATCGGCCTTAGCCTTACCTATGACCACCGCAGCATAGACGGCGGCGAGGCAACCCGCTTCCTGAAGCAGATTGCCACCGAGCTGGAAACCCTTGAGGTCGTTTTTGAATAATCGAATTCTAAATTAATTAACAATATGATTGATCTCGCAATAATTGGCGGCGGCCCTGCGGGCTATGTCGCAGCAGAAAGGGCAGGGGCCAAAGGCCTTGCCGTGACACTTTTCGAGAAACGTGAACTTGGCGGCGTGTGCCTCAACGAGGGCTGCATTCCCACCAAGACCCTTCTTTACAGCGCCAAGGTTTACAACTATGCAGCTCACGGCGACAAGTACGGCGTAAGCGCAGAGAATGTTGCCTGTGACTTTGCAAAGGTTATGGAACGCAAGAACAAGGTCGTGAAGAAGCTTGTCGGCGGCGTAGGCGCTGCTATGAAAGGCAACAAAGTGACTGTAGTCAAAGGTGAGGCGGTGATCGAAAGCCGCAGCGCAGAAGGCATCACCATCGCCTGCGGCGGTGAGAAGTATCTTGCCAAGAATCTGCTGATATGCTCCGGCAGCGAGGCTGCTGTTCCTCCGATTCCCGGTCTTAAAGAGGCCGGCGACGTGATTGTCACCAACCGCGAGATCCTTGCGCTCAAAGAGCAGCCCAAGGAACTGGTTGTAATAGGTGGCGGCGTCATAGGTATGGAATTCGCCGCTTTCTTCAATACCATCGGCACCAAGGTTACAGTGGTGGAGATGCTCCCCAAGATCCTTGGCCCGCTGGACGACGAGATCAGCTCTTCGCTCCAGAAGATTTATGCAAAGCGCGGCATTGAGTTCTGCCTGGGTTGCAAGGTTACCGCAATCGAGGGCAACAAGGTGGTCTATGAGACTCCTGACGGCAAGGTAAACAAGGTTGCCGGCGACAAGATACTGGTTTCCGTGGGCCGTCGCAGCAACATCCGCGGCATAGGTCTGGAGAATATCGGCGTTGAGGCCGAACGCGGCATCAAGGTAGACGACAAGATGCGCACCAACGTGCCCAACGTATTCGCTGCGGGCGACTGCGTGGCCGGCTATCCTATGCTGGCACACGTGGCCAACCGTCAGGGCGAGATTGTGGTGAACAACCTCACCGGCGGCAACGACCACTTCCGCGGCGACGCCATCCCCAGCGTGGTTTACACCAATCCAGAAGTGGCCAGCGTGGGTCTCACCGAGGCTCAGGCAAAGGCTGCCGGCAAGGACTTCAAGATTGTCAACCTCCCTATGGCATATGCCGGCCGCTTCGTGGCCGAGAACGAGGGAGGCGAGGGCTTCTGCAAGATCCTGGTGGGTGCAAAGCATGGCGAGATTATAGGTGTCCATATGATGGGCAACCCCTCCAGCGAGATGCTGTACGGCTGCTGCCTGGCCATCGAGATGGAGATGACGGTAGAGGAGCTCAAACAAATCATTTACCCGCACCCCACGGTGAGCGAAATCATCAAGGAGAGCGTTTTTTCAGTCAAATAATTAAAACAGATATAAGTTATGCCTAAGTCACAATTTGCAGATCCCGTTTTTCTGAGGAAAGCGGGCGAAGTCAAAATCAATCCGATTCCGGTCAATCAGTACAACAAGACCATCAAGGAAGAACTCAAAGAGAAGCATTTCACCAAAGATGATCTCAAGCATATCTATCGCGATATGTTCACCATCCGCGAGTTTGAGACAATGCTGAATCTTGTAAAGACTACCGGCGGTTACAACGGTGTTGAATACAACAACCCCGGCCCCGCTCACCTTTCTATGGGTCAGGAGGCAGCCGCTGTAGGTATGGCCTATAATCTTACCACCGACGACTTTATTTTCGGAAGCCACCGCAGCCACGGCGAAATCCTGGCCAAAGGTCTCCGTTCAATAGAGATCCTCTCCGACAAGGAACTCACCAAGATTATGGAAGAGTTCTGGGGCGGCAAGACCCTGGAAGTTGCCAAGAAGGGCTTCAAGGGCGGCAGCGTGAAGGATCTGGGTATGCACTTCCTGCTCTACGGTGCAATGGCAGAGATTTTTGCCCGCACCACCGGCTTCAACAAGGGCCTCGGCGGAAGTATGCACACCTTCTTCACTCCGTTCGGTATTTATCCCAACAACGCCATCGTGGGCGGTAGCGGTTCCATTGCAGTGGGCGCAGCCCTCTACAAGAAAGTAAACCGCAAGAAAGGCATCGTGGTTGCCAACCTGGGCGACGGTGCCCTGGGCCGCGGCCCGGTTATGGAAGGTATGACCTTCGCCTCTATGGATCAGTTTACCCAGCTTTGGGAAGGTGATATGAAGGGCGGCCTGCCCATCCTGTTCAGCATTATGGACAACCAGTATGCAATGGGCGGCCAGACCCGCGGCGAAACCGAAGGCTACAACTTTGCAGCCCGCATCGGCGCCGGCTTCAACCCCGACAGTATGCACGCAGAGCGCGTGGACGGTTACAACCCGCTGGCAGTTATCGACGGTTTCCGCCGCAAGATGGCTCTCCTGGCAGAGAAGAAGGGTCCCGCACTGCTCGATATCGTGACTTACCGCTATGCCGGCCACTCGCCGTCCGATTCATCTACCTACCGTACTCCCGAAGAGATCAAGGCTTGGGAGGCTATCGATTGCATCAAATGCTTTGGCGAGAAACTCGTTGAAGCAGGCGTTGCCACCGAGAAGGAGCTTGAAGAGATCCGCGAAAAGCAAAAGAGCATCATCTTCGAGATGTACAAGCTGGCCATTGACCTGGA
>JAFRRR010000010.1 GCA_017428035.1 Bacteroidales bacterium
CCTATGAGTATTACTGGCTGCGCAACGCCGCCAATATCAATGCCGGCGACCCTCAGTTCATCTCTCCCGAAGAGCTTGAGGCCTGGAGGATTGCCTGCGAGACAGGTTCTGACTATCAGACCTTTGGCGAGGACGGCCAGATTATCCACCATATGAATACCGACTGGTACAGGGAGACCTGCAAGGACTATAGCGTCCGCCAGGAGTATTCCCTCTCTGCCGACGGCGGTACCAAGGGCGTGAAGTACTATTTCAACGTAAACTACTCCACCGACAACGGTCTGCTGCGCAGCGGCGACATCAACTATGACAAGTGGAGTTTCCGAAGCGTGGTCACCGCCAACCTGGCCAAAGACCTCACCCTGAGCGCCAATGTGTCGGGTTATATGGACGACCGCTGGGACCCCGCTGCGGATATGTTCAACGTGTTCCGCGGAACCATCTGCCTGCTGCCCATCAGCAGCGTGTATGCCAACCCGTTTGTGGAGCCCTACAACACCAAGCCTTATTACCACAGCGTGAAGGAGGGGCAGAGCTACAATGCGGTGGCCCAGTCCTTTGCTAGCGAGGGCGGTTATCACCATTGGGTGAACAACGCCATCCAGAGCGTATTCTCGCTCTCATATACTCCCGAGTGGTTGCCCGGCTTCGAAGCCAAGGGCACAGTGTCGTTTGACAAGCGTTTCGAGGAGACCCGCATCCTGCGCCGCAACTGGAAGATGTACACCTACAACGAGCTCACCGGCACTGTGGCCGACGAGGACTGGAACCCCAACGTCCAGATCAAGAACAACGACAATTATATTCACGTATATCATTATCTGGGACAGTTGAACTACAACAGGGACATAGACAAGCACCACATAGGAGCCTCTGTAGTGGCTGAGGCCACCGTGCGTGACCGCAACTGGACCGATATCAACAAGTATTTCGACTTCTTTACCCAGCCCGAGCTGGACTATGCCGGCGAAAGCAACCAGTCCACCGGCGGTAACGAAGACCACCAGCGCAAGCTGGGCTTCATAGGCCGTATCAATTACGACTACGCCCACAAGTATCTGCTGGAGGCGGCTGTCCGCCGGGACGGCAGCTACCGCTACCATCCCGACGTACGCTGGGGTACCTTCCCGGTGGTTTCTGCCGGCTGGCGTATTTCCGAAGAGAATTTCATAAAGAACAATGTCCCGTGGCTCAGCAACCTCAAGCTCCGCGCTTCGTGGGGTATTATGGGTGAGGACGCCGGCAACGCCTTCCAGTATATCAGTGGCTACGGCATCGGCGGCGGTGGCTGGTGGGAATATACCCCCGGCGCCGTGACTCCCGGTGTGACCAGCCCCGCACTGGTGAACGAGCACCTGTCTTGGCTCAAGTCCTACCTGGCCGATATCGGTCTGGATATGGGCTTCTTTGACAACAAGCTCTCCATCACCGTGGATGTATTCCAGAAAGACAAGACCGGTCTGCTGGCGACCCGCAGCGTGGACCTGCCCAACACCTATGGTGCCAAATTCCCTCAGGAAAACCTGAACAGCAACCGGACCAAGGGTATCGAATTCAGTTTTGACTGGCAGCACCGCTTCGGGGATTTCTTCTACTCGATTCAGGGTAATGCCACCTTTGGCCGTACGATGAATATGTATGTAGAGCACGGTCCGTTTGTTAGTTCTTGGCAGAGGTATAAGAGCGGAACGGAGTATCGCTGGAATGATATTATTGATTCCGGTGGACAAAGTGGTTGGATTTATAATCTCCAGGGCCAGTTCCAGACTCTTGAAGAGATTGAGGCCGCTCCGGTCTACGACACCGGCCAGGGCAACAGGTATATGCAGCCCGGTGACTGGATTTTTGAGGATGTAAACGGCGACGGCGTGGTTGATGGAGATGATACAAGGCCGCTGACTTTCCGGCCTGGTGCCGCACCGGTATGGAACTATGGTTTGACATTGTCCGGCAGCTGGCGCGGCCTGGACTTCAGTGTCTTGTTCCAGGGTGCCGCAGGTTTCACCACATTCTACAGCGGTCCCTACGCAGAGCCTTTCTGGCTGGGCGGTAACGTCCCGGCATATCTGATGGACTCCTGGCATCACGAAGACCTCTTTGACAGCAACTCTCCCTGGGTGCCCGGATTCTTCCCCGCAATGCGTACTATGGACAAGGACCCGCACCGCAACAGGGCCAGCAGCTATACCTACAAGGACTGCTCTTATGTCCGTCTGAAAAACGTGGAATTGGGCTATACCTTCCGCCAGAACTTCTTGAAGACGGTTCACATAGAGAAGGCCCGCATATTCCTGAACGTCTACAACCCCATTACCTGGTGTAACCCGTTCATCAAGGCCTTCGACCCCGAGAAGGTGGCCGGCCAGCAGAACCTCGGATGGAACTATCCTCTGCTTATGACTTTCAACTCCGGTATAAACATCAATTTCTAAAGGAGACGGGAATATGAAAAAGTATATTTATATCATCAGCATATTTGCAGCCCTGGCATTGATGGCCGGCTGCACCGACTTCCTGGATGTGAAGCCCACCAACAAGGTTTCTGCCGACGAGGTGGTTTCTTCTCCCGCCGGTATCCGTGCCTTTATGGCAAACCTCTACTACAGGATGCCCATCGAGGCGTTTGACTTCACCGCAGAAAGCAAGCCTTGCCCCGACCAGGGCTACCGGGACGGCTTCCACTTCAACGACGGCGCCCCCAACAACAGTGCCCGCTATGTGTGGCTGCTCACCGACGACTGCACCGGCTCCGAGGTGGATGACATCCCCGGCGAGGCGTATTATCAGTGGTGGGATACCGCATTCGAGCTGCTCCACGACCTTAATGAATTCTACGCGCTGATCCCTACACTTGAAATGGTGGACGATGATACCCGCAGGGAGCTTGAGGGACAGAGCTGGTTCATCCGCGGCCAGATTTACTTTGCACTGGCTCGCCGCTACGGCGGTGTTCCCAAGATAGAGAAGGTAGAGCCGCTGGACATCAACGACGATGCCGCCCTGGAAGAGCTCATCAAGA
>JAFRRR010000051.1 GCA_017428035.1 Bacteroidales bacterium
AGCTCATCAAGAAACTCAGGATTCCCCGTATGAAAGAGGTTGAGACCTGGGACTATATTCTGGAATGCTTTGACAAGGCTGCCGATATGCTTGGCGAGGATTCGACCGACTATCCTAATCATACAATGGCCAACAGGTGGACCGCGCTGGCCTACAAGAGCCGCGCTGCGCTGCACGCCGCTTCCCTTGCAAAATACTGGGACGAGGCCCCGCTCACCGGCGAGGCTGTGGATGCAGGCTGCGTGGGCGGTTTCACCAAAGAGGATATGAACCGCTATTACCAGGCTTGCCTGGACTGCAGTAAAGAGGTGATAGAGAGCGGTCAGTACGCACTCTATATGCCCAATCCTTCTTCCCCCGAGGAGGCCACAAAGAACTATGTCCATATGTTCCAAAAGCCCGAGGATGCCCAGATCGAGACCATCTTCGTGAAGGGTTTCTACCGCAAGGGCCGCAAGTACGGCACCAACCAGGACGTTTGGGGACAGCCTGCCCAGACAGGCGGCGCGTGGCCCCATCCCGGCCGTATGAACCCGACCCTGGAGTTCGTGGACAACTTTGAGAGTTACGATCATCCGGGCGAGAGTGCCAGAATAGTAACCTACGAAGGGGAGAAGTTTGACTATGACGGCTACAAGGAAGACCGTGTATATTACAAGTTTGACAATCCTCTGGATATGTTTGCCGGCAAGGACGCCCGCCTGGCCGCCATCACCATCCTCCCCGGTTCCACCTGGCGCGACACCCATATAGTGATTCAGGCCGGCGTGGTGGATATGCAGGGCAAGATCCACCACGACATCACCGCCGATATGAAGGCCCAGTATATGGGCTGGGACGGCAAGGTACACTATCAGTTTGGCGCTGCCGACAACAAGTTCTTCAGCGGTTTCTGCTTCGAGCGCGGCAACAACACCCGCACCGGCTTCGGCTTCCGAAAGTATATGGATCCGACCTTCGTCTCTTCCGGCTCGGTATGGAACGAATCCACCACCGACTGGATTGATATCCGCTATGCGGAAATCCTCCTGAACTATGCCGAGGCTTATGCAGAAAGCGGTCTGGGAGATGGTGGTCTGGCTGTGCAGTGCCTGAACGCAACCCGCCGCCGCGCCGCCTTCACCACCGACATTCCCTGCACCCTGGAGAATGTGCTGCGCGAGCGCCGCTCGGAGTTCGGTATGGAGAACAACCGTCACTGGGATCTGATGCGCCGCCGCGAATATCACAAGATATTCTACAACAGTTACCGTCGCGGCGCCCTGGAGCCCATCCTGGACCTCAGGGACGGCAAGACCTTCTTTGTGAGGGCATATCGCCAGTATATCGGCGGGTGCACCTTCAAAGAGAAATATTACTATCGCGGAATTCCCGGCTGGAACGTAAGCGGACTCATCAAGAACCCTCAGCAATAATAAGGATACGCATATGAAAAAGATATTTAATTGGATATTGATTCTCACTGCCGCTGCTGCACTCCAGGCTTGTCTGGGAGATAATTATGAGCAGCCTAATGCCGGCTTCCACGGCGGTGTGTACGATGCCGAGACCGGCGATCTGATTTTGCAGGATATCGGAGGCGAGGGCTCTTATATAGAGGTATTGGAGTGGACCAAGGATAAGGATGGCGAGCTGATTTATCCCAGGCCCGACACCCGCCGCCTGAACTTTATGACCGACGGCAATTACCGCGACAACAACTTCTTCAAGGGCGACTATCGCGTGCAGTTCAATCTGGTCAACTTTAACCCGGCTACGGTGGAACTCAGCAGCAAGGATTCGGATATATGGGACGACAGCGTGACCACCACCAACGAAGAGACCGGCGAGACCAAGACCACCGAGTTCAAGGTGATACACCTCAATGGCGATACCGAGATGAACATCAAGGCCATCCCCTGGTGCCGCGTAAACATCAAGGATATCTACTTTGACGAGGCCAAGCAGCGCATATTTGCACAGTTTGAAGTGGAAACGACTACAGACGACCCGTTAAAGGAAGTCGGTCTGTTCTGCGACCTGTCTCCCCACGTTTCTTGCAGCATCAACTATTTTGGCGCCGCGGCCACAAAGGCCGTAAAGGTGAACAAAGTGCTAACGGAGCCCACTGTCTTCACAGTGAAGATGCCGCTGGAAATGTTCCAGGACAAGGATAGCGGTCTGGACTACTATGTCCGTGTCGGCGCTCACACCTCTGCTGTGGATGCCCGCTGGAATTATGCCCCGGCAGTGAAGATCCACATAGATATGAAGCCCGTGGAGACCAAGCCGCTGGGTATTCGTTGGGATTTGTTTGACAAAAAGTATGAGCAGTTTTGGATGGACTGCAAGCACAAGAGTATTGACCAACTTTATTTCGATGACAAGGACTTCAAGAGTGGCGACGGTTGCTATGTAGCCGTTTCTGGCCCTGTGACCGAAGGTGAATCTCGCTTTACCACATATATTATGTCCGGGGTGGGTATGCCAATCACTCCCAAATTCGACATCACCAGCATTCCGGAGGAGGGTTGTCATATGCTGCTTACTCTTTATGTCTCCGATGCGAGCAAATTTATCTACAATGAAGAAAGTCAGATAGAACTCAACTCGTCTTCTGAGTATGATGGAGATGAGGTTGCCTGGACATTCGGCCAATTCCGCTGCAAGAACGGTTGGCAGACGCTGGACCTTTCGCTAGCTACGGCCGCTTCTAAAATAGGCAAGATGGACTACAAGAGAATATCCTGGTTCCGCTTCTATCATAAGGATTTTGAAGGTAACGTCACCGTCAAGTTCGACGAGATACGTTTCTATTACAAGACGATGTTAGAGAGTTGCGACAATGTTGGCGGATGGGCAGGTACAGGTCCGATAATCTTGGACGAGGGCGACTTGCAGGAGGGCGAGGGCTGTATATCCACCGTAAACAATGCCGACGGCATCCGTCTCCAGAAGACTTGGGTGAGTGAGTATGTGCCCACTCCAAAGGCGGGCGGTCACTTCCAGTTCTGGCTCTATGTTTCAGACGCTTCTGCATTTAACGGCGTGGACAACCAGGTGGAGATAGGCAGTGCCCAGAAAGCAGACGCTCAGGAACTACATTGGAAGCTTCCTACCTTGGTAGATGGATGGAACAAGATAGACCTCAAACTTGAAGATGCAGTTTCGGTTCCTGACGAAAAGGGAGATGAGATGGACTTGAGGAGTATGAGTTGGTTCCGTGTCTACAGTAATTGCAAACTGCCTGCCGGCAGCGTCACAATGAAGGTCGACCGCCTGCGCTTCTACAAGGAGGGCTACAACAAGCCGGAAATTGCCGATTTTAGCGATTAATGAACAAATAACTACAATTATATTATTCACTAATAAATCTTTTAACCTATGAAAAAAGTTCTATTAGCTCTACTTGCAGCAGCTGCCATTCTGGCCGCCTGCACACCCAAAGAGGTGCTGCCTTCAAGTATCCAGCTTAACAAGACGACAATCTCTTTGGTAGAAGGGGAAAACTTCACTCTACAGGCACTGGTAAATCCTTCGGATGCCGCCAACAAAGAGGTGACATGGTCCTCCAGTGCCGATGTCGTGGCCACCGTCGACCAGACCGGTAAAGTGGTTGCACTGAAAGAAGGTACCGCCACCATCACTGCCACCAGCAAGGCTGCTTCTTCTGTGAAAGGTACTTGCGAGGTAACCGTTACAAAGAAACCCATACCCGTAACCGCAGTCCAGATTGCAGAAGAACCGGACAGGATGGTTCC
>JAFRRR010000011.1 GCA_017428035.1 Bacteroidales bacterium
ACGGCAACACTGCACCGTAATGTGTTGATTTTTAGATAGTTATACCCCCCCCAGCGAGGTTCAGAGGCACTCTGTACAAATTATTATGACGGTCGCTTTTCATCGGAAAACACATCAATTTTCAAAAATAACGAAACTTTCCGAAAGAAGCAAAATCATTTAGGTTCTATCTGTATTTTAACTTATTGTATTCGCTCTCGGCCTTGATTTTGTCTATGATGCCTTTGACCAGGGCGAACATGTCGCCGCTTTCTGTGTAGTCGGTCGGGGCCATAAAATTCACGCGGTCCTGGTCCAGAAGCTGCTGCGCGGTGGCCTTTTTGGCTTCGTTGTTATACACCGCGATGGCGTTGCCGCCAAACATCTTCACAATCTTCATACAGGGTACGTCGGTGTCGCCGTCGCCCACATAAATCATATTGCTGAAGGGCACCGGCTTCTCCTCGTCCGGCACCTGACGGTTGACCTTGCGGTTGTCGGCGATGTCCATAATGCCCTTGGTGATCTTGAACAGGAACTGCGTCTTGTTGGTGAAGTCGATGGCCACCGCCGGCCACACGGGCTCGCCGGACTCGTCGTAAAGATAGCTGCTGGCAAAGATTTTCTTGAATTCGGAGGCGATGGGACTGCCCTCTATCAGCTCGGTCATGCCGGAAGAGATGATGTAGTGCTCCACCACCACTCCCCTCTCCTTGCCGTATCGGTTCACCAGCGAGAACCAGTCCTTTACGCCGGGATAGAGCTCTATGCCGCGGCCGTAATTGACCAGATTGTCCCGCTTTAGGGAGATACCCGCCTTGCGGGCCTCGTCTATCATAATCTTCATATATGCAAGCACGCCGTTCATCTCCAGCTCTTCGCTTATGGAGTTGCTGGTGCCCCAGAACTCTTCGGGCGACTTGCCCAGAGCCTGGATAAAGCCGTATTCCTGCATATTGCCCGGCGACAGAGTGCCGTCAAAGTCATAGACGAGGGCCGCCTTGGTGAGTTTATTATACATTACGAGAACTGCTTTTTGAGTTGGTCGATGCGGGCATCGGCGTCGGCGCCGGACACGCCAAAGTAGAATTTGATCTTGGGCTCGGTGCCCGAAGGACGCACGGACACTATGGTACCGTCTTCGGAGAGGAACTGCAGCACATTGCTCTTTGGCAGGCCGGTCTTTTCGGTCTCGAGATAGTCGATGACCTTGACCACCTTGCTGCCCAGCAGCTCTTTGGGAGGATTGTTGCGGTAGTCCTTCATAATCTGCTGGATCTCGGCAGCGCCCTCTTTACCGGCACGGTAGATATTGGTCAGGCCCTCTTTGTAATAGCCAAACTCCTTGTAAATCTCTTGCAGATAGCCGTATACGGTCTGTCCGCGGTCAGCCAGCCAGGCAGCGCACTCTGCCAGCAGGCCGCAGCTTGCAGCGGAATCCTTGTCGCGCACAAAGTCGCCTGGGTTGAAGCCGTTGCTCTCTTCGCCGCCGCCGATGTACACACGCTTGCCCTCGTTCTCGCGCACCACTGTGGCGATGTTCTTGAAGCCGGTGAGCACGCTGTATAGCTGCACGCCGTATTTGGCGCAGATGGCGTCTGCCAGACGGGTGGAGACGATGGTCTTGACCATATAAGGATTGCCCGTTTTAAGCTTGCCCAGTGCGTTCCAGCGCTCCAGCATATAGGCGAACAGGATGCTGAGTATCTGGTTGCCGTTCAGCAAGATAATTTGCCCACGATCGTCACGCACGGCCACGCCTATGCGGTCGGCATCGGGGTCGGAAGCCAGCACCAGGTCGGCACCCACTTCGTCGGCCTTCTCCATAGCCATCTTCATAGCTGTAGGCTCCTCGGGGTTGGGAGAAACCACGGTGGGGAAATCACCGCTGTTGACATCCTGTTCCGGCACGTGGATCACATTGGTAAAGCCCATCTTGGCCAGGAAAGGATATACGGTGCGGCTGCCGGTGCCGTGCAAAGGAGTGTAAACTATCTTCATATCGCTGTGGCGCTTCACAGAGTCCAGGCTTAGCATCAGAGTGTAGATAGAATCCAGGAAAGCCTTGTCCACCTCGACGCCAATCATAACGGGTTTGAGGTTGGGGTCGTCGTTGAATGCCACCTGGCTGGGGTCGGTGATCTTGGCCACCTCGGCAATGATATTCACGTCGTGCGGCTCCACAATCTGCGCGCCGTCTTCCCAAAATACCTTGTAGCCGTTGTACTGCTTGGGATTGTGAGAAGCTGTAATCATAATGCCGGCGTTGCAGCCAAGATGGCGGATAGAGAAGCTGAGCTCCGGAGTCGGGCGGATATCTTCGAAGAGATATACCTTGATGCCGCTCTTGAGCAGCACGCCCGCGGTGATGTCGGCAAAATAGCGGGAATTGTTACGGCAGTCATAAGAGATTACCACCGAGGTGGGTTTGCTGCCGTATAGCTGCTTAAGGTAGTTGGCAAGACCCTGGGTAGCCATACCCACGGTGTACTTGTTCATACGGTTGGTGCCCACGCCCATAATGCCGCGAAGGCCGCCGGTACCGAATTCCAGAGTGCGGTAGAAACGATCTTCCAACTCCTTGGGATCGCCCTTGATCAGTTCTGCGACCTCTGCTCGGGTCTCGGGGTCAAAACTTGCGCCAAGCCAACTCTTGGCTACATCCATATAATTGGTTTCCATATAGTTATATTATTTATTGATTATCGTTTTTTCAACACATCAGGGATATCCTGCTCCAGCAGGTAACGGTACCAGAACCGCATATTCTGCATCTCGAACTGACGCTCCTGGTAGCCGCGGTAGCCGTGCATTCCGCCGGGATAGAACATCAGTTCAAAATCTTTATTCAGGCTCTGCAGCTTGTCAATCAACTGCAGCGAGTTCTGCAGGTGGACATTGTCGTCGCCGGTGCCGTGGGTCAGGCGCAGCATATTGGTCTTGTCGCCGCGGTACTTCTCCAGCCGGTCAAACACGCAGGCCTGGCGGTAACCCTCTGCATTGTCCTGAGGGCGGTCCATATAGCGCTCTGTGTAGTGGCTGTCATACAGCTGCCAGTCCATAACGCCGCTGCTGGCCACGGCATACTGGAAATACTCGTTCCCTTCGGTGGCCGCCAGCAGCGCCATAGTGCCGCCGTAGGAATAGCCTTCGATGCCCACCTTCTTGGAATTGATATAAGGCAGGGCGTCAAAATACTCGATACCGTCTATGAAATCCTGCAGCTCGTTGATGCTGAGACGGCGGTACACTGTGTTCAGGCCCGCCTTGCCCAGATGACCGGCCGAGCGGGTCTCAAGAGTCACCTGCACCACGCCGTGGTTGGCCCACCACTGGGTGTCGAAATAGGCACCGGCATAGCGGTCATAGACCTGCTGGCTGTCGGGACCGCCGTAGATGTCGACCTTCACGGGATATTTGGTCTTGCCGCTGCGGTCCATATCAAACGGCCATATCACACTGGCCGGCACCTTGCTGCCGTCGCGCAGCGTGATCCACACAATCTCGCGCTC
>JAFRRR010000052.1 GCA_017428035.1 Bacteroidales bacterium
GACAGTTCTTGTTAAACAAATATCAGTGTAGGAGGCACGTGGCGCGTATCATATGAGAAAGGCTTTCCATCTTTGTCTTTCTTCTCACAAAGAGGTAATGTACAGAACAGAGGCAGACCTTATCATGGGGTTCAACTGTCTGGCGTTGGCTATTTTGGAAACTGATTCCCGTTTGCTGGGCGAGGGTTTTATGCCCACGCACAATCATAAGTTTGTCTTGACGGATTGTTTCGAAGAACTGACAAGACGGGAACGATATGCATACACCCGATATTTCAACACGAAGCATTTCAGACAGGGCCGGCTGGCAGAACGGCAGTGCTTTTCGCTGGAAGTGGAAGGAATCGTGCACACCCAAACGGCGCTGAGCTATGTTTTGCGGCAGGGTTTACATCACGGTTTGTCACAGACGCCGTTCGGCTACAGGCACTGCTCGGCAAATGTTTTCTTTCGCAAAGACCTCGGTAAGGAATACCGGCCCGAGCTGTTGCCCGACAAGTCACGCTATCTATATCTCCCGCACGGCAAGTCTCTTCCGCTCAACTACAGGATGTCCTCCAACGGGCTGATACTCAGAGAAGATATAATAGACACGGGGCAGGTAGAGCAGATATATGTAACTCCCCGCAATTTCCTGTATCAGATGAACCGACTGTCTGATGAAAAGATGAGTCGCGAACAGATTGAAGAGAACGGTTTGCCGCCGGTTACTTTGGACGCCATAGAAAAAGGTGTTGCGGAGTTTGATGTTCAGGCTGCTTTGCGAAGAGAGAACGGGCGGGCAGAGGCCAGTCGTCTGACCGATCTTGAGATGTGCCGGATAATAGATGATATCTACCTCCCACACTTTAGCGGCAGTGGCGAAATCTCAATCTATACATTGAGTCAGGGGCAGCGGGCTGCTCTGGCTGATACAATACTGCAGGATTGGCAGAAGGTAAGAAATGGCGGCCGGCCATATATATGTCAGGCAGCTGCGCTGTTCAAGGGTCGCCGTGCAAGTGTGTCGCAGATACGTCGCTGCCTTGCACTTATGTAGCCTCTCTACAGTGTCGCGAAATCCAAACCGGGCGGTGTTTTTTGACTTCGTGGAAGGGCACCCGGCGGTTTCTCCGGAAACTGCGTCACGAAATCCAAAATAGAGCACGGAATTGTACCTCGCGGCGGCAAAGCATTACCGCGGGCGGCTAGTTGAAGAACTTGAACATCTGCCACATCATCAGCACGCAGGCGACGAGCTTGATGAAGGTGCCAAAGAAGAAGCCGGCAAAAGAGCCCAGGGCGGGCTTGACGCTGTCGGCAACGGAAGATCGGTTGATGAAGACCTCGGCCAGCAGGGCGCCCAGGAAGGCCCCGGCAATCATTCCCCAGGGCGGGAAAAAGATGAGTCCCAGCAGGAGCCCCACCAGAGAGCCGCGGCCGGCAGCCTTGCTGCCGCCGGTGAGCCGGGTGAACTGCGCCGGCACCACATAGTCCAGAATGGTGACCACAATGGTGATACCCAGCCAGATCAGCAGGAATTTGAGGCTCATTTCGCCGTTACCGAAAAAGTAGAGCAGCAGCAGGGCGCCCCAGCTGAGCGGCGGCCCCGGAATCACCGGCAGGAAGCACCCTACGATGCCCGCCAGGGCTATGATTACGGCTATTACGTCTATCCACATATGATATCTAGTCCATTGCGCAGAGCAGGTTTGCGAGGCGGAGCATTGTCTAAAAATAAAAGTTATGCCGAGCAAAGCCTGCTCGCAGCGAGTTATTTCACGTCAAAAAGCCCGTCGGCGGATTCGTCCTCTACCAGGCCCACCTCAATGGGGATATAAAAGATTTTCTCTTTGAGCCGCTCGCTCACGGCGGGGTTGCGGCGCAGGCGCTGCGAGTCCTTTTCTGTGGTGAGCAGTATGGCCTGCGGATGCTTGTCGGCAAACTTCTCTATCTGCTTGATGTCCTTGTCGGTGAAGACGTGGTGGTCGCCGAACTCGATGTGGAAGTTGCGCGGGTAGCGGGCGCTCACGTGATGCCGCAGCTGGCTGCTGCCGGCAATGCCGGTAAAGAGTATCGCCTCGTGGGAATACAAATATCTGTTGTTGCCCTCGGGGAACACCGCGATGGGGTCAAAATATTGCACCGTGGTGAAGAACACTTTCTGCTTCTCGCCTATGCGGTTCACGCTCACTGCCTGCTGCTTTTCAAATTCGCTGAGATACGGAGGGCATTTGGTGATGATCACCGTATCGGCCCGCTTCAGCTGCGAAGGCAGGTCGCGCAGCCGCCCGAAGGGGAGGAGGCTGTCCTTGAAAATGGGTCTGTTATAATTGATGAGCGTAATCTGGCGGGTGGGCGTCAGGCGGCGGTATTGCATACCGTCGTCCAGCAGAATCACCTCCGGCACATCGCCGAACGGCAGGGCCATAAGCATCTTCACGGCGCGCACGCGGTCCTTGTCCACAATGACCTTGACCTGCGGGAACTTGCGCTTGATCTGCAGCGGCTCGTCGCCCACATCCTCTACGCGGCTGTCCACCTCCACAAAACGGCTGGTCTTGGGGTTCTGACGGCCGTAGCCGCGCGAAATCACCGCCACGCGCCAGGCGTTGTCCAGAAGATGGCGGATGAAATACTCCACGTGGGGAGTCTTGCCGGTGCCGCCCACGGTGATGTTTCCGAACGAAAGGATGGCGACGTTGTCAAACTTCACGCTCTTTATCCAGCCTTTGTCAAAGGCCAGATTGCGGGCCCACAGGCCCAGGGCGTAGGGGAAAGCGAATATGTTGCCGATGTTAAACATCTGTGTTTTCTCTTTGCCAATGCTCCCCGACAAAGTCGAGGGTTTTGTTCAACTCTTCAATATCGGTCAAAGTTACCAATTTCAGCCGGGTTTCCTTGAAATTTTCCAAACCTTTGAAATAACAGGCCAGATGACGGCGCATTTCAAACACGCCGCGGCGCTCGCCCTTTATCTCTATCGACTTGGCCAGGTGGTCTTTAGCCAGCGCCACGCGGTCGGCCACCGACATCGGCGGCAATTCTTCGCCGGTGTCCAGGTAGTGCCTGATTTCGCTGAAGATCCAGGGATGGCCAAAGCTGGCGCGGCCAATCATTATGGCATCCACGCCATAGCGGTCAAAGGCGTTCTTGGCATCCTGCGGAGTGCGGATGTCGCCGTTACCTATAATAGGTATGTGCATCCGCGGGTTGTTCTTCACCGCGCCGATAAGGCTCCAGTCGGCCTCGCCCTTGTACATCTGGGCGCGGGTGCGGCCGTGGATGGTGAGGGCGGCGATGCCGGCATCCTGCAGCCGTTCTGCCAGTTCCACAATGATTTTGGAGTCGTTGTCCCAGCCCAGGCGGGTCTTTACGGTGACGGGGGTGTGCACCGCCTCCACCACGCGGCGGGTGATTTCCACCATCTTGTCGGGCTCGCGCATCATTCCGCTGCCCGCGCCGCGGCCGGCAATCTTTTTCACCGGGCATCCGAAGTTGATGTCAATCACGTCGGGGCAGGCCCGCTCTACCTTTACGGCCGAGTCCACCATAGCGTCGGGGATGTTGCCGTAGATCTGTATGCCGATGGGCCGTTCGTAGTCGTAGATGGTGAATTTGGCCAGCGATTTGGGGACGTCGCGCACCAGCGCGTCGCTGGAGACGAACTCGGTGTAGACCATATCGGCCCCGAACTTCTTGCAAATGTATCGGAACGAGGCGTCGGTGACGTCTTCCATCGGCGCCAGAAACAGCGGCCGGGGGCCAAATTCTATGTTTCCGATATTCACGGCGGCGAAAGTAACATATTTTTGCCACTTTGAAAAAATTATCTACCTTTGCAGCCCCCCAGACCAAAGCTGGGTCGCAACAAACAAGTATTAACCAATAAATCAACAGACTGTGGACACATTAAGTTACAAAACCAAGTCGGTCAACAAAGAGAACTCCTCTAAAGAGTGGGTTGTCATCGATGCTACCGATCAGGTCCTTGGTCGTCTGGCAAGCAGGGTTGCAATTTTGCTTCGCGGCAAAAACAAACCCAACTTCACGCCCAACGCAGACTGCGGTGACAATGTAATCATTGTCAATGCCGACAAAGTCCGCCTCACCGGCAAGAAGATGACAGACAAGGTGTACGTCCGCCACACCGGTTATCCCGGAGGTCAGCGCTTCACCACCCCCAAGGAGCTGTTCTCACGCAAGCCCCTGGCCGTACTCGAGCACGCCGTTCGCGGTATGCTCCCCCGCACACGTCTTGGCGAGCAGCAGTTCAAAAACCTGCATCTTTATGTAGGCAGCGAGCATCCTCACCAGGCTCAGAATCCTAAAACTATTACTCTTAACGAAATTTAAGCATGGAATTAATCAACGCCCTTGGAAGACGTAAATCAGCAGTTGCTCGCGTTTATGTATGCCCCGGTAAGGGTAACATCACCATCAACGGCCGCACAATGGACGAGTATTTCAAAGAGGACACTCTTCGCTATATCGTCCGTCAGCCTATGGATGTTACCGACACCCTCGCTTCTTTCGACATCAAGGCCAACCTCGATGGCGGCGGAATCAAGGGACAGGCAGAGGCACTCCGCCTTGCAATAGCACGCGCTCTTTGCAAAGTGGACGCAGAGGCTTACCGCCCGGTTCTCAAGTCTAACGGCTTCCTGACCCGCGACTCTCGCGAGGTCGAGAGAAAGAAACCCGGTCAGCCTGGTGCACGTAGACGTTTCCAGTTCAGCAAACGTTAACATTAACACTGATTTACTTAACGCACGGCAGGTATTTGAAAATTACGGGATCAAATTTTTTGCTACCCATAATTTGTACTGCTGCGGAAAATCTGGGAGACCAATAAAAATTGCTACTCCCTCATTGATGAAAAGAGATTCCCGGGCTGCTTAGAGGCCCAAAGGGAACAGAACCAACAAAAAACAAAAAACAAAATGTCAAGAACAAATTTCCAAGACTTGCTTGATGCAGGTGTTCACTTCGGTCACCAGAAGAGAAAATGGAATCCTAAAATGGCTCCCTACATCTTTATGGAGAAGAACGGAATCCACATCATTGACCTGCACAAGACTGTTGTCAAAATAGACGAGGCAGCTACCGCACTCAAGCAGCTGGCACGCACCGGCCGCAAAGTGCTTTTCGTAGCTACCAAGAAACAGGCTAAGGATATCGTGGCAGAGAAGGCTCAGGCAGTAGGTATGCCCTATGTAACAGAGCGCTGGGCTGGTGGTATGCTCACCAACTTCCCCACTATCCGCAAGGCTGTCAAGAAAATGACCAACATCGACAAGATGAAAGAAGACGGCACCTACGACACTCTGGCAAAGCGCGAGCGTCTGCAGATTGACCGTCAGAAAGCCAAACTCGAGAAGAACCTCGGTTCCATCAAAGATCTCGCACGCCTTCCTTCCGCACTTTTCGTGGTTGACGTACAGAAAGAGATCAACGCTGTAAAAGAGGCCAATCGTTTGAACATTCCGGTATTTGCAATGGTTGATACTTGTTGCGATCCCACAAACATTGATTATGTAATTCCGGCAAACGACGATGCTGCAAAGTCTATCGCTATCGTGATGGACGCTGTGTGCGCTGCTATCGCAGAGGGCTCACAGGAGCGTCAGATGGACAAGGACAAAGAGGCTGAGGCTCAGAACGGCGAAGAGGGCGAGGCTCCTGTAAAGAAGGTTCGCGCCCGCCGTCCCCGCAAAGAGGCTGCCGCAGAGGCACCTGCTGAGACTCCTGCCGAGTAGTTATTAACCGAAAAAATCTTTTTGAGATGGAAATTAAAGCAGTAGATGTTGCAAAGTTGCGCAAAATGACCGGCGCAGGTATGATGGACTGCAAGAAGGCTCTCGTAGAGGCCGAAGGCGACTTCAACCGCGCTCAGGAAATCATCCGCGAAAAAGGTAAGCTGGTTGCTGCAAAGCGCGCTGACCGCGAGACCACCGAAGGTGCAGTGATCGCACGCATCGCTCCCGACGGCAAGACCGCCATCCTGGTGGCTCTTGGTTGCGAGACCGACTTCGTATCTGCAACTGCAGAGTTCAAGTCTATCGCCGACGCCGTTGCCGATACAGCTATGGCAGCTCTCCCCGAGGATAAGGCAGCTCTTGAGAACACCAAAATGGCAAACGGCCAGACCGTTGCCGAGTTCATCACCGAGCAGGCTGCAAAGTGTGGCGAGAAACACGCTATCGCTTACTACGCAAAGATGCAGGCAGCTTTCATTGGCTCTTACATCCACTTCACCCACAAGGACGGCGCCATTGTCGGCTTCAACAAAGAGGTTTCTGCAGATCTTGCAAAGCACATCGCAATGCAGGTGACTTCTATGAAGCCCGTTGCAGTAGACGAGGCCAGCGTTCCCGAGGCTGTTGTAAAGCAGGAGCTGGAAGTTGCAGTTGAGAAGACCAAAGAAGAGC
>JAFRRR010000053.1 GCA_017428035.1 Bacteroidales bacterium
GCCCGTGACAATAAACTTTGCATCGTTGCCCATTCGGGTCAGGAACATCTTGAGCTGGGAGAGCGAGGTGTTCTGCGCCTCGTCCAGTATCACGAAGGCCTTGTCCAGGGTACGGCCGCGCATATAGGCCAGCGGGGCAATCTGTATGGTGCCGTCTTCCATAAGCGACTGCAGCTTCTTGGCGGGAATCATATCCTGCAGGGCATCGTAGAGCGGCTGCAGATAGGGGTCGAGTTTCTCTTTAAGGTCGCCCGGCAAAAAACCCAGCCTCTCCCCCGCTTCCACTGCGGGACGGGTCAGAATCAGTCGCTTGACCTCACGGTTCTTCAGGGCGCGGACCGCCAGGGCAATGGCGGTGTAGGTTTTTCCCGTGCCGGCAGGGCCCAGGGCAAATATCAGGTCGTTGTCGTAATATTCCTTTACCAGCCGCTTCTGGTTCACCGTACGGGCCTTGACGCACTTGCCGTCCACGCCGTAGACAATTATATAGTCGCTGCCGGACATCATATCCACCTTGCCTATCTCCTTTGAAGAATCACTCCCTTCAAAGAGAGACTCCACGTCGTAGCTGTTCAGGCTCATCTTGCCCATCCGCTTCTGGATGAGCTGCTGCAACTTGGTTTCAAAAAGGGCTATGGCATCGTCGCTACCCACCAGCATTATTTCATTGCCGCGCGAAGTGGCTTTAAGCTGAGGAAAATAACTTTTGAACTGGTCAAAAAGCTTGTTGTTGACACCCAGAATCTCTATCGGGTCAATGGCGTCAAGGGTTATTGTCTTGTTCAATATTGTGGAAATTTTTGTTTGATTCTATAATATTCGCGCATCATTTTTTCGTACTGCGACCGCAGCAGGAATGCTTCGGGTTTCTGCACGAACTCTTCTATGGGCACCACGGTATAATTGTCTTCCATATGGCCTGCCTTGCCGCACCACAGCCAGGTGACACTGGGCGGCAGGGTCTCTATGGAACCGTCTTCCCGGCGTACCAGCGTGGCCACCAGCAGAATGCCCACCTGACCATACTGGATGCTCATATTGGAGATGTAATTGCCCAGGGAATATGCAGTGATGCGGCCGTCGGCATATTCCACAGCCTGCGGCACGTGCGGGTGCGTGCCCACAATCATATCCACGCCCCAGCGGTACAGGTTGTTTTTCCACCGCTTCTGCTCGGGATGATAGTCCAGATTGTATTCCACGCCCCAGTGAGGCAGGGCTATGATGAAATCGGCCCCGCGGTTGCGGGCCCTCTCGATGGCTTTTTTGACATAGGTGGAATCCATCTGCCCTATCACGTACGGCGCCGGGACGGAGAAGCCGTTCAGGCCGTAGGTGAAATTGATGAATGCCACGCGGAAGCCGCCGGCATCGATTATGGCCGGATTGGCAAGCCGCTCATCTGTGGTGTCGCGCCAGATGCCTGTATAGTGCACCGGCAGCCGGTCATAAGCGGCAAAGGTGCTGTCCAGCCCCCGCTTGCCCTTGTCCAGGATGTGGTTGTTGGCCGCCAGGAATAGATCCACCCCGGCATCTATGGTCTCCTGCGCCAGCGAGACGGGCGCCGAAAACAGCGGATAGCCAGAGAAAGGCGTCACCCCCACCGGAAACTCCATATTGGCGACACTGATGTCACAGGAATCCAGCCTGGGCTTGATATACTTGAAGTAGGAACTGAAGTCGTATGAAGAGGCATCGGTGGAATCCCGGCCGGGAATCCGGGCCGTGCGGATCTGGCGGTAATGGGACATTACGTCGCCAATGAAACTGATACGCAGCGTGTCCCGCTCCACCGCCCGGGAGGCGGGCCAAAAGGCCACCAGCAGCAACAGCACTGTGCATATCTTCTTCATAAGTACAAATATACGATTTTTGTCGTTACTTTAATATTGACTACCTTCGCAGGGTATGAAAGTTTGCCGGATTATTGCTCTTACTGCCCTGATTATAGCCCTTCTTACGGGTTGCGACGCGGTGCGCTCTGCCCTTGGGAAACCTACTTCCAAAGATATTGCCGAACTGCGCCTGCAAAAGGCACGGATGCAGCACACAGGCGATTCACTGGCGGTGGAGATGGGTGCTCTGCCGGATTCCCTGGATAATGTGGCTTTGGCGGGAGCAGACACCACACACCCGGCGGCAGAGACCTCCGGAGCCGTGGCAGAAGCAGCACCGGTGAATCTCACCTCACAGGCAGAAATCCCTCAGGAACACGCCGCCGAGGCAGAAGAGACCCCTTCTGAAGGCCTCGCCAGCGGCTATTACGTGGTGCTGGGCAGTTTCAAAAACGAGGATAATGCCCAGTATTATTACAACAGCCTCTCGGCCTCCGGAGCAGATGTCCATCTCGTAAAGATGAAAAACGGCTTCACCGCCGTGATGATATGCCACGGCAGCACCTACGACGAGGCCTACAGCAAAATGCTGGAGTTCTACAGCGACAAAAAGCGCCCAGAAGACATCTGGATCTACAACACCGCAAAGAAAATGCACATAGAATAAACCTTCTTATCGTGAAAGAAACAGTTTTTACTCCCAAACACATTGCCCTCGGCGCCAAGATGGCCCCTTTTGCGGGGTACAACATGCCCATTGAATACACCGGAATCAACAAAGAGCACACCGCCGTCCGCGAGGGCGTGGGCGTGTTTGACGTATCCCATATGGGCGAGATCTGGGTCTTCGGCCCCAAGGCAACCGCCCTGCTGCAATATGTCACCACCAATGACGTTTCTGCCCTGTATCCCGGCCGGGCCCAGTATACCTGCCTGCCCAACGGCCGCGGCGGCATCGTGGACGACCTCATCGTTTATTGTTTCGGACCAGAGAAGTATCTGCTGGGAGTAAACGCCGCCAACACAGAAAAGGACTGGAACCACATCTGCTCTTTTGCCGATAAATTCGGGATGAAAGTGGGCATCGATCTCGTGAATGCTTCTGACGACACCTGCCAGCTGGCCATCCAGGGCCCCAAGGCTATGGAGGTGATGCAGAAGCTCTGCAGCGAGAACATTATGGATATGCCCAACTACACCTTCAAGCAGCTCACCGTGGCCGGCATAGAGAATGCCCTGCTGGCCACCACCGGCTACACCGGAAGCGGCGGCTGCGAAGTGTATATACCCAACGAAGACGGCCTTCGCCTGTGGGATGCCATATTCGAAGCCGGCGAGCCTTACGGTATAGTTCCGGTGGGGCTTGGCGCCCGCGACACGCTTCGCCTGGAGAAGGGTTATCTGCTCTATGGCAACGATATGGACGACACCACATCACCTCTAGAGGCAGGTCTTGGCTGGATCACCAAGTTCACCGACGAGAAGGGTGATTTTGTGGACAGGGACTTTCTTCTGAAGCAAAAAGCAGAGGGGCTGAAACGCCGCCTGGCCGCCTTTGAACTGGTGGACAGAGGCATCGCCCGCCACGGCTATCCCATTTGCGATGCCGGCGGCGCCGTGATTGGCCACGTCACCAGCGGCACAATGGGCCCTACTGCCAAGAAAGCCATCGGTCTGGGCTATATCGACGCTCCTCTATACAAGGCTGGCAGCGAGGTATTCATAAACGTCCGCGACCGCCTGCTCAAGGCTCAGGTGGTCAAGGCGCCTTTCTGCTAGGCTTTTGGCACTATCTTTGACGGAATCACCCTCCGTATGAAACTCTATCGCACCATCACGACAGCGGTTTTGCTGTGCGTGCTGTCGCTATCCGCAGCGGCAGACGACCTTCAGGCAAACCTGCGCCGCCATATAGATTATCTCTGTTCTCCCCATCTGGAAGGCCGCCTGGCCGGCAGCGAGGGGGAGCGGCTGGCCGCCGGCTATCTTTACGACCAGCTGGAAGCCGTTGGGCTTGAGATGTTTACAGACAGGAACGGAGACACTTTCACCATAGTAGGCGCCGACGGCAACCGCATTGTATCACAGAATATTGTGGGAATCCTGGAGGGCGAGGACCACGCCCTGCGCGAAGAATACATTGTGATTGGTGCGCATATCGACCATCTGGGCTACTACAGTGTAAATATAGACGGCAGCGAGCAAAAGCGCATCTACCCCGGCGCCTGCGCCAACGCCTCCGGAGTGGCGGCGCTGATAGAGACGGCGCGACTGGTCAGGGAGCACATCCCCGCCCCCAGGCGCAGCATTGTCTTTGTGGGTTTCGGCGCTATGGAGCAGGAATTTGCCGGCAGCCGGTTCTTTGCCTCCACCGACGGTTTCAGCCAGATAGGCAACGTCAAGCTGATGGTGAATCTGGATATGCTGGGGCGCGGCACAGCCGCCAATCCTTTTGAAGTTTATCCCTCGCTGCCCCTGGCCCAGCTTCAGGCAATCCTGGATTATGTGCTTGAGAACGAGTCGGTTCCGGCAGTCCCGGCAATCCACAACGGAGTGGTTTTCCCCTCCGACAACCTGGCGTTCAAGCAGGCCGAGATTCCCGCACTGACCTTCTCTACCGGCATCTTCAGGGAATACCGCACCGTAAAGGACACGCCTGACCTGGTTCAGGAGAGCCTTCTTGCGGCCCAGACGGTATATATCGCCGCCTTTTTAAGGAGCGTGGCCGATATGGAGATTCTGCAGGTCTCCGACGAGGTTAAGCCAGAAAAAGTCTACTCCCTGCAGGAATGTGAAACGCAGCCCAAATTCTTCAGGGGCGGGGTCCAGTCCTTCCTGGACAACTGGGTATATAAATACCTCAACTATCCGCAGGAGGCCATTGCCCAAGGCGTGGACGGCTATCAGCGCATTGAAGATTCAAAAGGGAAAATCACCTACAAGGCAGTGGTTTACGTGTCGTTTATCATTGAAGCCGACGGCAACATAAGCAATGTCGCCATAGAGCGCGGCTTCAGCGAACCGTTGGACGACGAGGCACTGAGAGTGGTGTCGGCATCGCCCAAATGGAAACCCGCCACCATAGACGGCAAAAAAGTTCGCACAAAAATTGTCATTCCAGTGGAATACCATCTCAAGAACAGGTAATTTCCTTATATTTGCAGCTCCTATAAACAGTTGCAAATGGAATACAATTTTGTAGAAATCGAAAAAAAGTGGCAGCAGTACTGGGCCCAGAACAAGACTTTCCAGGTCAAGACCGATAATTCCAAACCCAAATATTACGTGTTGGATATGTTCCCCTACCCCAGCGGAGCGGGACTGCACGTAGGACATCCCCTGGGCTACATTGCCAGCGACATTTACTCCAGATACAAGAGGCTTTGCGGCTTCAATGTGCTGCACCCTATGGGCTACGACGCCTTTGGCCTGCCGGCAGAGCAGTATGCCATCCAAACCGGACAGCATCCCGCCAAAACCACAGAGCAGAACATTGCCCGCTATCGCAGCCAGATGGACAAAATAGGCTTCTCGTTTGACTGGAGCCGCGAGGTGCGCACCTGCGAACCCGGTTACTACAAATGGACCCAGTGGGCATTCCTGAAAATGTTTGGCCACTACTACGACAACGATGCCGACAAGGCCCTCCCCATAGAGACCCTCGTGGCCAAGTTCGAGCAGGGCGGCAGCGCCGCCGTAAACGCAGCCTGCGGAGCAGTTAAGCCCTTCAGCGCAGCGGAGTGGAAAGCAATGGATTTCAAACAGCAGCAGGATATTCTGATGCAGTATCGCATTGCCTATCTGGGAGAAACCAGCGTGAACTGGTGCCAGCAGCTGGGCACCGTGCTGGCCAACGACGAGGTCAAGGAAGGCCTCTCTATCCGTGGCGGCTTCCCCGTGGAGCAGCGCAAGATGCGCCAGTGGCAGCTGCGCGTGTCGGCCTATGCAGGCCGCCTGCTGGACGAGCTGGAGACAATAGACTGGACCGACTCCCTCAAGGAGATGCAGCGCAACTGGATTGGCCGCAGCCAGGGTGCCGAGATGGTGTTCAAGGTGTTCAACGGCGACAAACAATATGATATGACCATCTTCACCACCCGCGCCGACACAGTGTTCGGAGTCACCTTTATGGTGCTGGCTCCCGAAAGCGAGTGGGTAGAGAAACTCACCTCCCCTGAGCAGAAAGCAGCTGTTGAGGCCTATCAGGCAGAGGCCCGCAAGAAAACCGAGCGCGAGCGCATAGCCGAGACCCGCAAGGTCACCGGCGTATTCTCCGGCTCATACGCAGTCAATCCCCTCACCGGCGACAAGGTTCCGGTATGGATTTCTGAATATGTACTGGCTGGTTACGGCACCGGCGCCATTATGGCTGTGCCGGCACACGATAGCCGAGACTACGCTTTTGCAAAGCAGTTCAACCTCCCCATCATCCCGCTGATCGAGGGTTGCGACGTTTCCCAGGAGAGCTTCGACGCCAAAGAGGGCATTATGTGCAACTCCGGCTTCCTCAACGGCAAAACCGTGAAGGAGGCCATTCCCGCCGCCATCGATTACATAGAGCAGAAGGGCATCGGCCGCCGCAAAATCAATTATCGCCTGCGCGACGCCATTTTCTCCCGCCAGAGATACTGGGGCGAACCCTTCCCAATCTACTATAAGGACGGCATAGCAACCCCCGTTCCCGAAAGCGAACTGCCGCTGCGCCTGCCGCAGATTGACAAATATCTCCCCACCGAGACCGGCGAACCGCCGCTGGCAAGGGCCCAGGACTGGACCTACAACGGCTACCCGCTGGAAAAGAGCACAATGCCGGGCTTTGCAGGCAGCAGCGCATACTATCTGCGCTATATGGACCCTCACAACAACGAGGCCCTGGTAAGCCGCGAGGCAGATGAATATTGGCGCGACGTGGACCTGTACGTGGGCGGCACCGAGCACGCCACCGGCCACCTGATTTACTCCCGCTTCTGGAACAAGTTCCTCTACGACTTGGGTTATGTCTGCGAGAAAGAGCCTTTCAAGAAGCTCATAAACCAGGGCATGATTCAGGGCCGCTCCAACTTCGTGTACCGCATAAACGGCACCAACACCTTTGTTTCCGCCGGGCTCAAAGACCAGTACGACACCACCGAGATTCACGTGGACATCAATATCGTGCGAGGCGACCGCCTGGACTGCGAAGCTTTCAAGAAATGGCGTCCCGACTATGCCACTGCAGATTTCATTCTGGAGAACGGCGAGTACATATGCGGCTGGGCTGTGGAAAAGATGAGCAAGTCTATGTTCAATGTTGTGAACCCCGACCTCATCTGCGAGAAATACGGCGCCGACACCCTGCGTCTCTACGAGATGTTCCTGGGTCCTCTGGAGCAGAGCAAACCCTGGGATACCCAGGGCATTGACGGCGTCCACCGATTCCTGCGCAAATTCTGGAGGCTCTATTTCGACGGCGAAGAGTGCAGCGTGACCGACACCGAGCCCTCCGCAGCTTCGCTCAAGACCCTCCACAAACTCATAGGCAAGGTCAAGACCGACATAGAGAACTTCTCTTTCAATACCTCGGTGAGTGCCTTTATGATTGCCGTGGGCGAATTGGCAGACCAGAAATGCACCAGCCGTGCAATCCTGGAGCCGATGGCGATACTGCTTTCGCCTTTTGCACCGCACATCGCAGAGGAACTCTGGAGCCAGATGGGCCACAAAGAGAGCATCAGCTTTGTGGCATTTCCCGAATACAAGGCGGAATACACCGCAGAGAATTCCTTTGAATACCCCGTTTCTTTCAACGGCAAACTCCGCTACAAACTCACTCTGCCCAAGGATATGGCTCCGGCAGATGTAGAGGCTGCAGTGCGCGGCGACGAACGCACCGCCAAATATCTGGTCAGCGGCCAGATCCGCAAAGTGATTGTCGTGCCCGGCAAAATCATCAATGTCGTTTGCTAGGCAATGGCTGCTAAAATCACCTGGCGCAAGGCGCTTGTCACTTTCAAGGAGTACCTGCTGATCACCGTCGGCCTGCTGCTGTACACCCTGGCGTGGGCTGTGTTCCTGCTGCCCAACAATCTGGTGGGCGGCGGCATCACCGGTTTGGGTTCCATAATCCAGTACAGTACAGGCTTCAACGTTGCCTATTCATATGTCATCATCAACACCATCCTGGTGCTGATAGCAATGAAAGTGCTGGGCGGCGGGTTCGGCGCCAAAACCATTTACGCCCTGCTGGTCACCGGCCTGTTCCTCAGGTTCTTGCCTGGGCTCGTGCCGCAGGAATTCATTACCAACTTCACCGCCGACAACGGCAAGCTGATGTGCGTCATCTTTGCCGGAGCTATGGTGGGCCTGGGCATTGCCCTGACCTTCACCCAGGGAGGCAGCACCGGCGGCACCGACATCATTGCCCTGATTATCTGCAAGTACCGCAGAGTATCCCCCGGCACCGTGATTGCCGTCCTGGACCTTTTGATCATCGCCTCTTCTATGCTAATCCCCAACGGATCGTCTATCAGCGACAAACTGCTGGTGATGCTGTACGGTTTCGTGCTCACGGGCGTGGTCAACTACGCCCTGGACTTTGCCCTGAACGGCCGGCGCCAGTCGGTGCAGCTGTTCATATTCTCCGAGCAGTACGAAACTCTCACCGACCGCATCTGCAACGAGATTCACAGGGGTGTCACGCTGCTTGAAAGCCAGGGTGGATACTCAAAACACAGCGGAAAGCTGGTTGTTGTAATCGTAAAACGTACAGAGACAAACAAAATTCTGAAACTTATAAAGGAAGTTGACCCCGACGCTTTTGTCTCTATAGGTAACGTCTCAGAGGTCTACGGCAAAGGTTTCGAGCCAATGAAGAAGTCGTAAACGGAAATTACGTTTTCAAAAACAGAAAACAATGCCCTGGAGCACCCTCCAGGGCATTGTCGTTTTATTATTTACTAAATAATTTCGCTTTAAAAATTTAAGCAATGAAAACAGTCTCCATCATCCTGCTGGTCATTACGGCCTCTTCAATCCTCTCATCTCTCTGTCTTCTTTCCTCTTCTGTCAGCAGCCGGCGGCGCAACTCTATAAAGAAGACCCGGTACACGGATTCTCCCACGCCCAACACCGAGATACCGGAAGAACTCCTCCAGGAAGACGCCGCCGTGTATGACATCTGGGACCGCAAGGCCAACGAACTGCTGCAGAATTTCAAGGACCTTATGGAAGAAGAGAAGCCTTATCTTGACCCCAAAGCATCCATCGAGTCGATTTCTGCAAGAATGGGGACCAACAAGACCACGCTGTCCAAAATGATCAACGACAAATTCGGGATGAACTTTCGTCAGTTGTTGAATTCTTACCGGGTCAAGGAGGCCATCCACATCTTCTCCAGGGACAACGACATCTCTATGGAGGATTTGCGGGTAGCATCGGGGTTCAACTCTGTGAGCACATTCACCTCTTCTTTCTCAAGGTTTACCGGTTGTACTCCTGGCGAATACTGCAAAAAGATCTCGGGAAGATAGGTTATGCTGCTGTTTGGCCGTCTCCGCAAAAAGCGGATGAAAAGAAAGTATAACGCCGCCATCCTTTTCAAGGCATCCGGCGTAATCCTGAACAAGGAGCTCTATCTGAAACGGTCCCTGAGGTGCAGTGAGGTTGCCAAGCTGATCTGCACCAACCGGACGTACCTCTGGGAAGCCCTGCACTGGCGCGGGCTGGGCTTCCAGGACTATCTGTCCAAATTCAGGGTAAGGCACTTTATCCAGAACGCCCCGCAGTACCGGTCAATGGAAAAAGAAGAGATTGCAGAGCGATGCGGCTTCAACGACGCAAAGACTCTGGACAAGTACCTAAGACAGATGTTTTCGATATCCCTCTCGGAATATCTGAAACTTATGTCGCGGGGCGAAAGCCCTACATAAAGAGCTTGTCTATCTCTTTAAGGGAAGAAGGCAGCGTGAATACCACGACGTGATCGTAGGCGGCTATCTGCGTGTTACCGTAGGCTATGAACGACTCGGTGCCGCGGATAACGCCGCCGATGATTGCGGTCCTGGGGATTGCAAGATCCTTTATCGGAGCCTTGGTCACGGGGCTTCCGGGGTGGACTATGTACTCCAGAGCCACCGCGTCACTTTCGCTCAAATATTTGATAGAACGGATTTTATCGGTCAGGGTAAAGCGGAAGATGCGGCTTGCGGAGAGTATCTTCTTGTTGATTACGGCATCCACACCCATTCCCTCTGCCAGCTTTATGTATTCTATATTCTCTACCTCTGCAATGGTCTTGGGCACGCCCATCTTCTTGGCTGCGGCACAGGTCATAATGTTGGTCTCGGAGTCGCCGGTCACGGCCACGAACACGTCGCAGTTCTGGACACTCTCTTCGTACAGCCAGTCGGTGTTGCGGCCGTCGCCGTTTATGACCATAGTCTTTTCAAGAATCTGGGAGAGTTCTTCGCAGCGGCGGCGGTCACGCTCTATGATTTTGACGTGAGGAATGGTCTTTTCCAGCTTGGCCGCCAGAATCTCGCCCATAGGCCCGCCACCAACAATGAAGACGTTCTTCACGGTGACCTCTTTCTTGCCGGCCTCCTTGAGTACCTCGTACACGGTGTCTCGCAGTGCCATAACATAGATCAGGTCCCCCAGCCGCATCTTGGAATCCTTGGAAGGGATAAGGGTGCCCTCCCCGCGGGAAATGGCCACAATGCGGAACGGGAGGTTCTCTATGGGATATACAAAGTCAGATATTTCCCTGCCTATCAGCGGGGAATCCTCCTCTATCTTGAACTCTATCAGCTGCAGCTTGCCGTGGCCGAACTGCACGAACTCGGTCATACCGGACTCCCGGACGAGGTCCGCGATTTCATAGGCAGCCATCCTCTCCGGATAGAACATCAGGTCGATGCCCAACTGCGTGAAGATGGACTTGTTTTCATATGAAAGATATTCCGCAGTATTGATGCGGGCGGTCACCTTTTTGGCGCCCAACTCCTTGGCCAGCAGCGCCGACACTATGTTCACGTTCTGGTCCTTGTCGGGGAAGACGGCCACGAAAAGGTCGGCCGTGTCTACCTTTGCAGACTGAAGCACGCTGATGGATGTGGGGTTGCCGAACACAGCCACTGCATCCACCACCTCGCCCACCTTGGCCAGGCGGTCGCTGTTGTTGTCTATGATGGTGATTTCGTGGTTGGACTCGCCCAGCAACTTGGCCAGATGGCAGCCTACCTCACCCGCTCCGGCGATAATAATCTTCATTGCTCTTAAGTTTAAGTGGTTAAACCTATCAGGCGGAGAAACTCGTTGCGCGTGCGCATATCCCTAAGAAACACCCCGGTGAAGGCAGATGTGGTGGTTATTGAGTGCTGCTTCTCCACGCCGCGTATCTGCATACACATATGGGCCGCCTCTATCACCACGGCCACGCCCAGCGGGGCAAGGGTATTCTGGATACAGTCCCTGATCTGCACCGTGAGCCGCTCCTGCACCTGCAGGCGGCGGGCAAAAGTCTCCACCACGCGCGGGATCTTGCTCAGGCCGGTGATATACCCGTTGGGGATATACGCCACGTGGGCCTTCCCGTAAAACGGAAGCATATGATGCTCGCACATAGAATACAGGTCTATGTCCTTGACCAGTACCATCTGCTGATACTCTTCTTTGAACATAGCGCTGCGCAGAATCTCCTCGCCGCTCTCGCTATAGCCTTTGGTGAGGAACTGCATAGCCTTTGCCACCCTCTCCGGAGTCTTCAGAAGCCCTTCCCGCTGCGGATCCTCGCCCAGCAGCTTCAGGATTTCCAAATAATGCTTCTTGAGTTCTTCAGTGGTGTGTTCGTCAAACTGTTCTATGTGACTGTATGCCATTGCGCACAATTTATCTTTTACAAAAGTAAATATTATAATTCAATTATTCCCGATTATTCCATTAACTTTGAGCCGAAAAGGTGCGTGATGTGGTCACAATGCATTGACAATGGAAGAAATTATCAAAATCGAAAATGTCTGCAAGACCTACCACATCGGAGAGTCGCCCGTCCGTGCTCTGGACGGCGTGAGTCTTTCTATCCGCAGGAATGAATACGTGGCCATAATGGGCCCTTCCGGCAGCGGGAAATCTACCCTGATGAATATACTCGGATGCCTTGCCACCCCCGACAGCGGGCGTTATACCCTGTGCGGAGAGGACGTTGGCCATTTGGGCGACGACGCCCTGGCGGCGGTTCGCAATGGCCGGATTGGCTTCGTGTTCCAGTCCTTTGCCCTGATGCCCAAGATGAACGCCCTGGACAATGTGGCCCTGCCCCTGCTCTACGCCGGGGTTCCCCGGCAGCAACGGCTCCAGAGGGCCCGCGAGGCGCTGGAGCAGGTCGGGCTTGGAGACAGGATGGACCACGATCCCAGCGAACTCTCCGGCGGCCAGCGGCAGCGGGTGGCCCTTGCCAGGGCGCTGGTAACCAATCCCTCCATAATCCTGGCAGACGAGCCCACCGGCAATCTGGACAGCGCCACTTCAGAAGAAATAATGTCCCTTTTCGACAAGGTAAACGCCGCCGGCAACACTGTGATACTGGTGACTCATTCAGAGCAGATTGCCTCTCACGCACGGCGTGTTATTTGCATACGCGACGGTAAGATAGAATCTGACATAAAACAATGAAACTTTACACTAAAACCGGAGACGAAGGCACCACCGGCCTGATAGGCGGGAAGCGTGTCAAAAAGTGTGACCCGCGGGTATGCGCCTATGGCGATGCCGACGAGCTGATTTCATACCTGGGCGTGGTCAGGGCTCACGCCGGCGATGTCGCCGCAGCAAAGCCGTACTGCGAAGACCTGTTCCAGATACAGCGTCATCTGTTTGACATATCCTCTTATCTTGCCTGCGACGGAAAGTGCAGTTTTCTGCCGCCCCTCGAAGCAGAAGTCAAGCTATCCTTTCTTGAAGAGAGGATTGACAAATTGACAGAGTTGCTGCCAAAGAAATTTTCGTTTGTGATACCCGGCCCGCCTGCCATCTCTGCCGAACTTCACGTTGCCCGGACCATATGCCGCAGATGCGAGCGGAGCATCGTGGCAATAGAGCCCAAAACAGCCTTTGACGCCGATTGCTCAAGGTATCTAAACCGCCTGTCTGACTACCTGTTTGCACTGGCGCAAGTGCTTGATAAACAATAATAAAAAAAATATTATTGCATATCGAAAATTATTATATATTTGCAGCCCTTTTAACAAACACAGCTAACAATTAACTTGTTTTTTTGATATGTACTGGACACTTGAGCTGGCATCCAAACTGGAGGATGCTCCCTGGCCTGCAACCAAAGACGAACTTATAGATTATGCCACCCGCAGCGGTGCGCCCCTCGAAGTAATAGAAAACCTCTCTGACCTTGAAGACGACGGCGAAGTCTACGAATCCATCGAAGACATCTGGCCCGACTATCCCACCAAAGAGGACTTTTTCTGGAATGAGGAGGAGTATTAAGAGAAAGATTTGCTCTTAATATACTGGTTTACAGCGAGATAAACAAGAATAATTTGTTTATCTCGCTGTCATTTTTGCATCTTATTTGGTCGTAAAAAACGCTGAAAAAGGCCAAAAAGCGCGTGTTTTACAGGTAAACTTGTCTATTTTTCATCCCCAGGATTCTTCCTCGTGAATATCGATTGTCGCCCGGATTTCTTTTCGTACATTTGTAAAGCTAATATAGAGCCGAATGAAGGAGTTGACGCTACACGACATAGAGACCATCATCCACCGCGATGAAAGCCGCTACCTGGAGGTC
The DNA here is from genome assembly GCA_017428035.1 of Bacteroidales bacterium. Lineage (GTDB taxonomy): Bacteria > Bacteroidota > Bacteroidia > Bacteroidales > UBA932 > Equibacterium. The sequence goes on from JAFRRR010000053.1 coordinate 13,615, forward strand.
AAGCAGACTACCGGAGAAAGAGTGGCAGGTATGCAGTCCGGCTGCGCCTTCCTCAACACGGAGGGAGGTTGGCTGTTCTTCGGCATCCACCCAAAGACGCTGAAGATACTCGGGCAGGATGTAGCCGACCTGACGCGTCAGGATCTCGCCAAGGAAATGCGCAAGTTCTCACCGGCCATTGACCTTTATGCACAGTATGTTGATGTTCCCGGAAGACCCAATCAGAAAGTCATAGCCATCTGGTTTCCAGCGCCGGCAGTTATGGCTGCGCCCTACACATACGACAGCCGTCCCTACTACAAAGTCGAGAACACCACGTCGATCATGCCGCGTGAGATGTTCGATGAACGCATCCGTCTGAGCGACCCCAAGAAGTTCAGCTGGGAATTGACACCGTGCCCCTATGCGACACTTGACGATATTGACGGCAATACGCTGACAAAAGCCATCAATGGCGGCATTCAGACTGGGCGCATTCCGGCTGAAGCTGCCGAAGCCACAACCACTATTGACCGCCTGCGGCCATTCAATGTGCTGACTCCGGAAGATGGACTCACCAACGGTGCCGTCGCCCTGTTCGGCAAGGAACCTGTCCGCTTCTTCTCCCATTGCCGGGTACGCCTGGCGCGTTTCGAGGGACTCATCATGGACAAATTCCGCGATCAGGCAGTTGTCGAGGCAAATCTGTTCCAGCAACTCCAGGCCATCGAGGACTTCTGCCGCAAGCACATGTTCCTTTCCGGCGACCAGGATGACTTTGACAGCAAGAACGAGCTTACCGTTCCCGTCAAGGTTATCAGAGAAGCCAGTCTGAACCTGCTGGCCCATAGGACCTGGTGGTCTGAGGCGATGACGCCCAGCGTGGCCATCTTTGACGACCGCATCGAGTTCATGAATCCAGGAGCCTTCCCTGTCGGTACTACACCCGAAGAGTTCCGCCGCCGACCGCATTCATTGCCTATCAACGAAAAGATTGCCGGAGCCCTTTTCAAAGGGGGTAAAGCCGAGGGCTGGGGTCGTGGCATACTCAACATATTCACGTATTGCAAAGAAGCCGGACTACCCGAGCCGGAGTACGATTTTGTGACACATTTTGTCTGCCTCACCATCCGTTTCAAGAATCCGTTGACTCCACGCCTATCGGATGATAAGGTAAATGATAACCGAAATGATAGGCCAAATGATAGCCGGATTGATAGGCTAAGCGATAGTGTAAAGAAGACATATCAGATTATCAGAGACAATCCGGGAATTCAACGTAAGAGGATTTCAGAACTTGCCGATAAGAGTATTCCTACAATTGATCGTCACCTTGCAATCCTTGTCAAGGAATATGTGATTGAGCACCGCGATTCAGACAAGACTGGCGGCTATTACGCCAAATAATTCGCGATCTTAGATTATTCCATCAGTTCCATCAATTGATGGAAGTTGCAAACGATAACTGCAGACAACTATACAAACCGCTTATATTAAGCTTATTGCTGAGAATTATGACAGAGCGAGACGCAAAAAACGTTTTCTTAAAAAGTCTGTATGACTTTATAAAGTCAAATAAGTCTGGCGAGATTCTTTTATCGAGTATTGCCGTGGAAAACCCTGGTACTGATCTTAAACAGCTTTCTAGAATATGCGAAGGGTTGAAAAACGATGGATGGATAAATGCGGTTATGTTAACCGGTGGTGATGGAATAATTACAGAGGTTAATTCTGTTGCTTTAGATTATGTAGAACAAAATATTCTTCCACGCATTGAACTACATGACGATATCGCCCGTATTAAACGACTCGAATCGGATTATTATCGTCTTTTAAACGCCCAAGGCGATAATGCCAATCGAAGAGAGACAATAGAAGCGTTTCATAAATGGTACTCAGCTGCAGCAATTCTATTTAGCAAGCATTTTGATCCGACTGATTCAGACTTTTTGACGTTCAAGAATGCGGATTGCTCTGGCAATGGCTATATCCTCGAACATGTATACGGCTCTATTAGAGCGAACGTTTCTGTCTTGATAAGCAAGTTAGAATCTGTTTCAAGTATAGAACAAATAACAAAAGTACCAAAACCGAAATCTATGGATAATAAAGAATTAAGTAAAGATATTTTTATCGTTCACGGCCATGACGAGGAAATGAAGAGTTCAGTGAAAGCGCTTCTTCTTCAACTTGGATTGCACCCCATTATTTTGGGCGAAGAACCGAATGGAGGTAAAACTATTATAGAAAAATTCGAAGATAACTCCCAGAAAGTCGATTTTGCCATTGTATTAATGTCTGACAAGGATGATCAAGGTTGTGAAATTGGAAAAAATGATTTCAAACCTCGTGCTCGGCAAAATGTCATATTGGAGCTAGGGTATTTTATTGGTAAACTTGGTAGGCGAAAGCATGTTTGCGTTTTGAAGAAAGAAGGGGTTGAAGAGCC
>JAFRRR010000054.1 GCA_017428035.1 Bacteroidales bacterium
CAGCATACTCTATTCCAACCCCAACAACCCTTCGTGGGTTTGCCTCACAGCAGAGGAGTTGAAAATAATAGGGGAGGTGTGCCGCAAATACGACGTGATTGTAATTGAAGACCTGGCCTATTTCGGAATGGACTTCCGCAAAGACTACGGCCATCCCGGCGTGCCGCCCTTCCAGCCTTCGGTGGGCAAATATGCCGATGATTATATCTTGCTGGTATCCAGCTCAAAGGCTTTCAGCTATGCCGGAGAGCGCGTGGCCGTGATGGCCATAAGCGACCATCTGGCCGCCCGCAAATACCCCGACCTGAGGCGCTTCTATTCTTCGGAGGTGTTCCGCAATGCGGTGGTCTACGGGGCGCTTCACCCGCTTTCCAGCGGCGCTTCCCACTCCGCTCAATATGCTATGGCGGCACTGTTCAAGGCGGCCAATGACGGCGTTTACAACTTCCGCGAAGAGGTGATGGAATACGGCCGCAAGGCCCGTGCTATGAAAGACGCGTTCCTGGCAGCCGGCTTTGAAATAACCTACGACAAGGATCTGGACGAGGATGTGGCCGACGGCTTCTATTTCACCTATGGCTATCCAGGTATGACCGGCGCGGAACTGCTTGAGGAGATGCTCTATTACGGCATATCCGCCATAAGCCTGGACACCTGCGGAAGCACCCGCCAGGGCATCAGGGCCTGCACTTCGCTTATAGCAAAAGAGGATATACCCGAGCTTGCGCGCAGGTTACTCCTCTTCCACGAAGATCATCCTCTGGATTAGAAATATTTGACCTCTTTCTCTTCGAGGGCGCTGAGCAGGTTGTTGGCCATACGGCTGGCGCCGAAGCGCAGCAGGCTCTTGTTAAGCCAATCCTTGCCCAAAACAGTATCTACGATGCCGTAGTACAGAGATGCGTCTTCGGCAGACGATACACCGCCGGCGGGCTTGAAGCCAATCTTCTTGCCGGTGGCGTCAAAGTATGCCTTGATGCATTCGCACATCACATAGGCGGCTTCGGGGGTGGCGCTCACGCCAATCTTGCCAGTTGAGGTCTTGATGAAATCGGCGCCGGCCTCTATTGCCAGGAAAGAGGCGGTGGCCATATCCTCGTAGCTTGCCAGGGCTCCGGTCTCAAGAATGACCTTGAGGTGGGCTGCGGGATTCACAGAGAGGATGGCCTGCTTGATATCGGAGATCTCCTTTGCGGCATCGTCGTAGCGGCCGTCGCAGAAAGAGTTGTGCGCCAGCACAATGTCAATTTCGTCGGCGCCGTCTTTAACTGCAGCCACGCATTCGGCGATTTTGACAAGCAGGAATGTCTGGGAAGCGGGGAAGCCGCCGCCCACGGCGGTGATGTGGATATCCTTGCTGTAGCGTGCGTCGGCAATGGTCTTGGCCAGATTGGGATACACGCATATGGAGGCCGGTATGGGATATTGGGGATATGTCTCGTTAAAGTGGTTGACCTTTTCTGTCATTGCGGCAATCTTGGTGGGAGTGTCGCTCACCGTGAGAGAGGTGAGGTCTATCATACCCAGCACGTCCTGCCAGACCTTTTTGTTTTTCCATTTCGCAATGTTCTTTTTCACTGCGGCGACCTTGGCATCTATGTCAGCGGGTCTGTAGGAATACTTTTCAAAAAAATCCATATTAAAAGCTATTGGTTAATGTCTGTAGTGTCTTTTGTCTTCTTGGCCCCCGCCTCGATGCGCTTGAGAATCTTTTTCTCGCGCTTCTTGAGAATCTTCTCTGTCATATCCAGAATCTCGGCCATATCCTTGGAGTTCTCCAGATAATAGTCCACCGAGGCAAAGTACTGGTCTGCCGTGCAGCCATAGGCGCGCAGCAGCGGCTTGTACACCGCGCAAGTGTCGGAAAACCGCTTCATTTCCCTGTCGGAGCCGGCATACTGGTCAAAAAGAAACATATCGGCGTTGATGGCGGCCATCTTTCTCTTGGAGATAATTCCGCGCGGAGTGCAGGCGGCGGCCGTCACCAGAATACACATCAAAATTATGACGCTGATTTTTTTCATAAAAGCAAATGTAGCTATCTTTGTGACAATAAACAAAGCGATATGTCATTAAAAGTTCTTGTGGTGGGCAGCGGCGGCCGTGAGCACGCCATTGCCTGGAAAATTTCCCAAAGCCCCCAACTCGCTAAGCTATATTGCCTTCCGGGCAATCCCGGGACGGCGCAGATAGCCACAAATATTCCCGCCGGGGTGGGAGATTTTGAAGCCATTGCCTCTGCGGTGTCCGCCCACGGCATAGACCTGGTGGTGGTCGGTCCCGAAAATCCCCTGGTGGACGGTCTCACCAATTTCCTGAAAGGCCGTTTCCCTCAGCTTATGGTTGTAGGGCCCGGCAGGGAGGAAGCCCAGCTGGAAGGCAGCAAGGACTTTGCCAAAGATTTTATGTCCCGTCACGGCATACCCACCGCAGCCTACCGCACTTTCTCCGGCGCCACACTGGCCGCCGCCCGCGACTTCCTAAAGACCCTGCAGCCGCCCTATGTTCTTAAGGCAGACGGCCTTGCAGCCGGCAAGGGAGTGGTGATACTGGACAATTACGCCAATGCCTGCGCCGAGCTGGAAGAGATGTTCTCCGGCAAGTTTGGCGCCGCCTCCAGCAAGGTGGTCATAGAGCAGTTCCTCAGTGGAATAGAGGTCTCTGTGTTTGTGCTCACCGACGGCAAGGACTATCTGATACTGCCCGAGGCCAAGGACTATAAGCGCATCGGTGACGGCGACACCGGCCTGAACACCGGCGGAATGGGTGCCGTATCTCCGGTGCCCTTTGCCGACAAGGCCTTTATGGACAAGGTAGAAGAGCGCATAGTGAAGCCCACCATCGCCGGCCTGAAGGCCGACGGCATAGACTATAAAGGCTTTATATTCATCGGTTTGATGAATTGCGGCGGGGATCCGTACGTGATAGAATACAACGTCCGGATGGGCGATCCCGAAACCGAATCTGTGATGACCCGCATATCCAGCGATTTGCTGTGCCATCTCCAGGCTGCCGCCAAGGGTGAGCTTGCGGGCCAGAAAATAGAAATCAGCCCCGAGGCGGCCGTCACCGTGGTGATGGTCTCCGGCGGATACCCCGGCAGCTACGCCAAGGGTTATCCCATTTCCGGCCTGGAAGAAGCCCAGGCAGCAGGAGCCACCGTGTTCCATATGGGCACCAAGGCGGCAGAAGAGGGGGTGGTTACCAGCGGCGGCCGCGTACTGGCCGTTGTGGCGAACGCTGCCGATATAGTCAAGGCTGGTGAAAAGGCCTACGCTGCTGCCTCAAAAATCTCCTTCAAGGATGCCTATAACCGCACCGACGTTACCAAAGACCTTCTGAAATATCTGTAGTCGATGAAGCGGCATTTTGACATACGGCGCTATTTCTACATCCTGGTGGCCATCACCGTGGTGCTGTATGTCCTGTCTACCTTCATCTTCAACAAGCAGCCCCTGAGCGCCATAAACGTGGTGGCCGGGTTGCTGTTCCTGGTGGCAAACGCCTTCATAGTCTATTTCACCGTAGACTTTTTTGCGGTGACCATAAACCACGCCGCGCCGCTGGTTTTCGGCATATTGACGCTGAGTTTTCCGGCCGTGGCCATTTATAACCCGTCGCTCTGGTGCGCCCTTCCGGCCAATCTGGCTTTTTATGTGGCGGCCCGGTTCTACGGCGGTGACATAAACGACGACCTGGCCTTCCTCTACAGCGCCCTGCTGGGCATTGCGTCGCTGCTGTTCGCGCCGCTGATATGGGTGGCGGTGTTTTTCCTGATAATGAATTTCTGGATGGCCGGCGACAAGGCCCGCTTTGTGGTCTCTTCCATTGCCGGATTCCTGCTGCCGCTGCTGGTGATGATAGCTGTGAGGCTGGCCACCGGCGATGCCCGGCTCATACTGCCTGCCATTACAGACTATCTGAGCAATGCGGTTACGCTCAATGTGGGTCTGGGTGCAAGTTCGGCGGCCAGGGTGTTCAAGATGGCTACTTTTCTGGTCTGCTTCATAGTGTCGCTGGTCTCCTTCTTCCGCAAGGCGGCCCAGTACAGCGTTTCGCACTCCCACGTGATGATTATGATACTGGCCTATTCGGCAGTCATTACCCTGCTGGTGGTGCTGTTCAGCTACGGAGCGCCCGCAATGAGCACTATGCTGATAATGGTGCCGGTGTCGCTGGTAATCTACGACTATCTGGTCTGGAGCTCTTCTGACAGGGGATGCCGCATTGCCGCCGCCTTTCTGGCACTGGCGGTGCTGCTGGAATATATCTTTCGATGAATGCGCTCCTGGTCAGCGCCTCTTTCCTGACGCGGGACACGGCTGTCGGGCTCAGCTTCACGCCGCACATCTCCAGTTTTGAATAAAGTTTGCCGGGACTTAGCCGGATGTCTCTGAAATAGAGGTTCTCAAGTGAAGAACGGATGATCTGGCCCAGGCCAGAAATGTCGATGCCATATCGTTCCCTGTAAAAATCCTCCGCTTCGGTTTCCTTCGTTACTGTCTGCATATCAAAAAGCATCTCTTTCCTCTACAAATATAGCAAAAAAAACCGCCCGTGCCATCGCGGCACGGGCGGAACTCACGGTTCGCTATGAAAACAATTGATTAAAGTTCGTCGAAGTCGACATCGGAATAACCTGCGCCGGCGCTCTTTTCGGGAGCATCCTGACGGGGATATCCATCGTTGTAGGGGCGAGCCTCAGTCACTGGGCAGCGCTCTTTTATGTAATTGATAACCTCCTGCAAACCCTCGCTGAATTTTTCAAAATCCTCTTTGTAGAGAAAGATTTTATGTTTGTCATAAACATACTTTCCGTCCTGCTCTATTTTGCGTTTGCTTTCTGTAATTGTGAGGTAATAATCGTTGCCTTTAGTGGCCTTAACATCAAAGAAATAGGTCCTTTTCCCGGCCCTGACGGGCTTGGAATAGACATCATCGCTGTTGCGCTCCTGACCCTTTGCGTTTTCGTAATCTTCAAAATACATGGCAATCTTTTTTAAAATTCTCCTAACAAAGGTAATTTATTTATCATTAAAACCTATATTTGTACAAAATTTTTCGCTTTTTATGCTCAATCGCCGGTTAATCCGCATCAAGGTCTTTAAAGTTCTTTACGCTGCTGAAATGTCTCAGGAGGCAAATCTCTCTGCCTGCGAGAAAGAGCTGCAGCTCTCAATGTCCAAAACGGTAGATCTCTACTACTTCCTGCTGAATATTTGCCCCGCGCTCAAGAGGGTTGCAGCAGAGAGAATCGAGATAGGCAAAAACAAGTTCAACCCCACAGAAAGCGAGATGAACGCCAGCACCCGTTTTGTGGACAACCGATTCATCGCGCTGCTGGAGTCAGACGAACGGTTCTGCAAGCTCTGCGAAAAGAAGGGCTTCGGCTGGGGCGAATACGACGTCTTCATCAAAAAGCTATATGCCAGCATCATAGCATCTGACTACTATCAGGAATACATCGCTTCAGAAGAAGATTCCTTTGTTGCCGACTGCCGTTTCATAAGCCGTATTTTCCAGGAAGAGCTGGAAGACAACCAGATGCTGTGGGACATACTGGAAGAGACCTCGGTATACTGGGTGGACGACCTGGGCTATGTGCTCAATGTGATTATCCGCGACCTTGGGCAGCAGTCGCCCAGGGCAGGGGTTCCCGAGCACCAGATATTTCTCAAAGACGACGACCGCACGTTCGCCTTCGACCTGCTGGCGGCTTCTATGGCCGGCTATGACAAGTATCTGCAGGTGGTGCGGGAGAATGTCCCCAACTGGGATCCCGAGCGCATTGTGCGCATAGACGCCTGCCTGGTGGTGATGGGTATGGCAGAGGCGGTCAAGTTCCCCTCGATTCCCATCAAGGTCACCATCAACGAATATGTAGAAATTTCCAAGTTCTACAGCACTCCCAACAGCCACACTTTTGTGAACGGCCTGCTGGATGTGATACTCAAAAAGATGCTTGCCAGCGGAGAAGTGGTGAAGCAGGGCCGCGGGCTTTACAACGGAGAAGAAAATTAAACTATAAATAAACCGATATGAAATTCTTGACTTTTATCCTGCAGGCAGATGCTGCAGCGCCCAAGGCCGGCGGTTCCTGGTCTTTCCTGATAATGATCCTTCTTATGTTCCTGGTGATGTGGCTCTTTATGATCCGTCCCCAGCAGAAGAAGCAGAAAGAGATGGACAAGTTCCGCAAAGAGCTGCAGAAGGGCGACAAGGTTGTCACCATAGGCGGCATCTACGGCACTGTAAATGAGATTCGCGACACCACCGTGGACATCAAGGTTGCAGAAGGTGTCAACATCAGGGTAGACAAGGCGTCTCTGGTAAAGGACTTCAGCGACAGTCAGCAGGCATAGTGCACGGAGGCCTCTTCTATGCGTGAGAAAGGCAAAGAAAAGGTTCTGAAAAGGCTGGGAAGCGACTGGGTGGCATTGCTCATCTCTTTGCTCCTGGCTTTTTCGGTATGGTTCTTCCACGGGATGTCCCTCAAGTATATGGTCCCTATGAAATTCAAGGTGACCATCAATACCGATCTGGAGGGCTATGCCGGGGAGTCTACCAGCGACGATATTCTGGTGATAAGGGCCACCGGGACGGGTTTCTCCATAACCGGTGTGCGCCGCTCTGCCAATGTGGCGCGCAACATCAAGCTAGCGGTGCCAGGCGGCAAGCTGCACCGGGTATCCGGCGAGGGCAGCCTTTTCGAAGTCTACACGCGGGACCTCACAGACGAGCTGTACCAGGCGCTGGGGGCCAAGCTGACCATAAATTCGTTTGATACAGAGCGCCTTACCTTTAAGCTCACGCCCCGTACCCACAAGAAAGTGCCGGTGGTTCTGCAGCAGGACATCAGCTGCAAGAGCCAGTATATGATAGCTTCTGACATTGTGCTGCGGCCCGACTCGGTGGCTGTATACGGCGATGTCGCTATGCTTGACGGCATCACCCAGGTTGAGACCGACAAAGTGGTTTTCAACAATGCCGACGCTCCCCTGGACGGCAAGGTGCGCATCAAGCCGGTCCGCGGGGTGGAGCTCTCAGCCTCCGAAACGGAATATCACATTGACATTGTGCGGTATATAGAGCTCTCCAGCGAGGTGGAATTCTCTCTGGTGGGCAAGCCTGCCAAGGTCAATATGATGATAAATCCGCCCTCCGGCACCGTCCGCTACAGGGTGCCTTACGCCCTGGCCGAGGGTGCTTCCGCAGACAACCCGCCCGCTTTCGCGGTATATTACAGCGACTTCACTGCTTCCCGCTCTGGCGTGGTGGTCCCCAGGCTGTACAAGTCCCCCTCGCAGATGATTTCTTACGAACTGGACCCTCCCAGCGTGGAGTGTGTGGTGCTGGAGCTTCAATGAAACGGAAGGTCATAGGGCTCACCGGCGGCATAGGCAGCGGCAAGTCGGCCATTCTGGAGGCTTTCGCCGCCCTTGGCATTCCGGCGTACGACTGCGACAGCCGCACCAAGGCCCTATATCGTGAAGATCCCGTCCTGGCGCGCAGCGTGGCGGATCTGCTTGGCGAGGATGTGCTTGGCCCCGACGGCTTTCCCGACACAAAGAAGATGGCCGCCCGGCTGTTTGGCAATCGCACCCTGCTGGAAAAGCTGGAGGCGGTGGTGCATCCGGCGGTGGCGCAGGACTTTGTGAAGTGGGCCGACAGCCAACCCTCCGACATAGTGATCATAGAGTCGGCCATTTTGCTGGAAAAGCCATTTTTTGATAAATTTGCGGACTTTGTAATCACGGTTTCGGCGCCGGAAGAGGTGCGCATTGCAAGGGCTATGCGCCGCGACGGTGCCACCCGCGGGCAGATTGCCCGCCGCCTGGCAAACCAGTGGACCGACGCCCAGCGCGAGGCCCGGGCCGATATGACCCTCACCACCAACGACGAAGCCGCCGCCCTGCCGCGGATTTTGGAATTGATAGAACATTTAAAACACAGTTAACTATGGCAATAGATCTTAAGAAAGTATTGGCAATATCGGGTCAGCCCGGTTTGTTTGAATATATCGCACAGAGCCGCACCGGCTTCATTGTAGAGGCAATGGAGAGCAAGAAGCGCAGCAATGTTCCCACCACCGCAAAGGTCACTACCCTGGCCGATGTCAGCATCTATGCAGACGACGGCGAGGTAACCCTCAAGAAGGTGCTGGAAGATATGCACGCAGAGCTGGGCGACAAGCCCGCTCCCAGCAGCAAAGACAACCCCGAGACCATCAAGGCCTTCTTTGCCAAGGTGCTCCCCGGCTACGACCGTGACCGCTTCTATGTTTCCCATATGAAAAAGGTGCTGGACTGGTACAGCAACCTGGCGCGTTTCGGCAGCCTTGAATTCATTGAAGAGGAAGAGGAGAAGAAAGAAGAAGCCGCTGAATAACGGAGTGTCTTGAAAGTTCAGGTCATAACACTCGGCTGTTCCAAGAACAGGGTAGATTCTGAGCACCTGCTGTCTCAGATAGCCGCATCGGGGATGGAAATATCCCCGGAAGAGGCCCCTTTCGGCCCCGGCGGCGCCGATGTGGTGATTCTGAACACCTGCGGCTTCATTGCCGATGCCAAGCAGGAATCCGTAGAAGCCATAATGCAGGCTGTGAAGGCCAAGCTGGAGGGCTTTGTAAAGCGCATATATGTTTTCGGCTGCCTTTCGCAGCGCTATCACTCCGAGCTCGAGGCAGAAATCCCAGAGGTGGACGGCTTTTTCGGAGCCAATGACACCAGGGCGCTGCTGGCGGCGCTGGGCGTAAAGTATTCTCCGTCGCTGGAGTTTCGCCGCCGCCTGACCACGCCGCGCCACTACGCCTATCTGAAAATCTCCGAGGGTTGCGACCGGTCGTGCGCCTATTGTGCCATCCCGGGCATCCGCGGGCGCCACATCTCCGTGGATATGGAGGCTCTGGCAGACGAGACCGAGTCCCTGGCGGCCAGCGGTGTCAAGGAGTTGATAGTAGTGGCTCAGGACACCACCTACTACGGTCTGGACCTGTACCGCAAGCGGATGATTGCCCCGCTGCTGGACCGCCTGTCGCAGGTCGGGGGCATCGAATGGATCCGCCTTCACTACAGCTATCCCGAGGCTTTCCCGGAGGATCTGCTGCATCTGATGGCATCCAACCCCAAGATTTGCAAGTATATAGATATCCCCCTGCAACACTGCGACAAAAAGGTGCTGGAGATGATGCGCCGCCCCTCCGACGAGGCCTCTATGAGGGCTCTGGTAGAGAAGTTCCGCACCATTGTTCCGGGCGTCGCTCTGCGCACCACAATGATTGTGGGCCATCCCGGGGAGACAGAGCGGGAGTTCAAGCGCCTGCTCAAGTTCGTGGAGGATATGCGCTTCGAGCGGCTGGGCGCCTTTACCTATAGCGAAGAAGAGGGGACCTACGGTGCTCTCAACTACAAGGATTCGGTGCCGGAGCGCATCAAGCGGGAGCGTTACGACCGCCTTATGGAACTCCAGAGCGGCATCAGCCTGGAGTGCAACACCGCCCGCATAGGCAGCACAGAGCGTGTGATAGTGGATTCATTCTCAGACGGCGAGCTGATATGCCGCTCGCAGACCGAATCGCCCGAGGTGGACGGCCAGATCATCGTTCCCCTCAAAGCCGCCCCTGCCGGCATAGAGGGCAATTTTATAAATGTGAAAATAACCGACGCGGACTATTACGATATGTCCGCCCAAATAATTTGATACTATGTTTCTTGAAGGACAAACTGCATTGATCACAGGCGCGGCCCGCGGAATTGGCAAGGCCATCGCCCTCAAACTCGCCTCCGAAGGGGCCAATATCGCATTCTGCGACATCGTCATAGACGAAAACGCACAGGCCACCAAGGCCGAACTGGAGGCCCTTGGCGCCAAGGTTCTGGCCATCCAGAGCGACGTTTCTGTTTTTGACGCCGCCGCCGATGTGGTAAAGCAGACCCTGGAGACTTTCGGCCGCCTGGACATCCTGGTAAACAACGCCGGCATCACCCGCGACGGCCTGCTGGTCCGTATGGACGAAAAGGCCTGGGACGACGTGCTTCGAATCAACCTCAAGAGTGTCTATAACTACTGCCACGCGGCTGTTCCGGCAATGATGAAGGCCCGCAAAGGCTGCATTATCAATGTCGCTTCTGTGGCCGGTCTGCGCGGCAATCCCGGCCAGTGCAACTACTCCGCATCCAAGGGCGCTATCGTGGCCTTTACCCGCACTCTGGCCAAGGAGGTGGGCCCGCGCAACATCCGCGTGAATGCCATCGCCCCCGGCTTTATCCTTACCGATATGACCAAAAAGCTCCCCGAGGATCTGCTCAAGCAGTGGATTGACAATATCCCCTTGCGCCGCGGCGGCACCCCCGAGGACATCGCAAACGTCTGCTGCTTCCTGGCCAGCGAGCTGGCAGGCTACGTGTCGGGGCAGGTTATCACCATAGATGGCGCAATGACGGTATAAATATGCCATTTTGTCGCATAAGCGGCACTGGCAAACAATTTGCCTAGTCCATAACCACGGTTAAACACTGATGATTATGAAACACAATAAAAAGCATAACAATCCCGAAGAACAGGTGAAAGAGACGGCAGAACAGCAACAGGCACAGCAGCCGGAGGCAGAGCAGCAGCCCGCAGCAGAGCAGGCCCCCGCTGACGAAACGGCAGAAGCGCTGGAGCAGGCGCAGAAACAGGCGGCCGAGGCGCAGGACAAATATCTCCGCCTGGCTGCGGAGTTTGATAATTTCCGCCGCCGCACCGCAAAAGAAAAGCTGGATCTCGTGAAATCGGCCGGAGAGGACATCCTCAAGGGGATGCTGCCCGTGCTGGACGATTGCGAGCGTGCCATAAAGCAGCTGGAGCAGACCGAGGCAAGTACCTTTGAAAAAGAGGGAACTGGCTTGATATACAGTAAGTTACTCTCTTATATGAAGAATTGCGGCCTGGAAGAGATAGAGGTAGAGGGCAAGGAGTTTGACACCGACTTTGCAGAGGCCGTGGCCCAGATTCCCGCTCCCGATCCTTCTCAGAAGGGCAAGGTTCTGGAGGTTGTCCAGAAAGGTTATACCCTGGGCGGCAAGGTCATCCGCTTTGCCCGTGTCGTAGTGGGATTGTAAAGGAGGTCAGAGGAGACTATGGCAGAGAAAAGAGATTATTATGAGGTGTTGGGCGTAGAGCGCAACGCCACCGAAGAGGAGATAAAGAAGGCCTACCGCAAGAAGGCCATCCAGTATCACCCCGACAAGAATCCGGGTGACAAGGAGGCCGAAGAGAAGTTCAAAGAGGCGGCCGAAGCCTACGATGTCCTCTCCAACCCCGACAAACGTGCGCGTTACGACCGTTTCGGCCACGCCGGTATGAGCGGAGCCGCCGGTGGCAGCGCGGGCGGATTCTCTATGGAGGATATCTTCTCGCAGTTTGGCGATATTTTCTCCGACGCATTTGGCGGCGGCTTTGGCGGTGCATTCTCCAACTTCGGGTTCGGGGGCAGCCGCTCTTCGGCGCGCCGTGTGCCCCGCGGCACCGATATCCGCATCCGCGTGAAACTCGGCCTCAAGGACATAGTCCACGGCGTTGAGAAAACTGTCAAGATAAACAAGATGGTGCAGTGCCCCGACTGTCACGGTCGCGGCGCAGCCAGCGAGGCCGACGTTAAGACTTGCCCCGACTGCAACGGCACAGGTATGGTGACCCGCGTGCAGAAGACTATTCTGGGCGCTATGCAAACCACATCGCCCTGCCCGCGCTGCGGCGGCGAGGGTAAAATCATTACCAATCCCTGCAAGAGGTGCAGCGGCGGCGGTCTGGTAAAGCAGGCAGAAGAAATCACCTTCAAGATTCCCGCCGGCGTTCAGGAGGGGATGCAGCTCACCATCCAGGGTAAAGGCAACGCGGCCAAGGCTGGCGGCGTGAACGGCAACCTGCTGGTAGTCATAGAAGAGGAGAAGGACCCGATACTTGAGCGCGACGGCAACGACCTCATCTACTCGCTGTTCATTTCTGTGGCAGACGCCATAAACGGTTGCGAGGCGCAGATTCCCGGTGTGGACGGCGCCCTCAAGATCAAGATAGAGCCCGGCACCCAGCCCGGCAAGACGCTGCGGCTGCGCGGCAAGGGTATTCCCGACGTGGACGGTTATGGCACCGGCGACCTGCTGGTGGTGGTTCAGGTGTGGGTTCCCAAGAAGATTTCCAAAGAAGAGAGAGCCCTGGTAGAGAAGCTTGGCCAGAGCGAAAACTTCAAGGCAAAACCCACTCAAGACGAGCGCAGTTTCTTTAACCGCATCAGAAATATGTTCAAGTAGACCAATGAGGCGGTTCCTGTCAGTCGTGTTTTTCTTGTTGTTGACTGCGGCGGCTTTCGCCCAGAACAACGGTTACGGCTGGCCTATGGAGTTGCGTCCGGTCTCTTTTTCAAGTACCTACGGCGAGCTTCGCCGCAACCACTTTCACGCCGGTCTGGACTGGCGCACGGGTGGCCGCAGCGGGGAGCCCCTGCACGCCATCAAGGGCGGTTATGTGTGCCGCCTGTCGGTTTCTCCGGTTGGCTACGGCAACGCCGTGTATATCCAGCATCCCGACGGCACAATGTCGGTATACGGCCATATGGCCAGTTTCCGAGAAGATCTGGCAGAGCGGGTTCGCCGCCAGCAGTATCAGGACAAGAGCTACAGGGTGGTGATTTATCCCGGCCCGGAGGAGTTCCCGGTGTCCAAGGGCGATGTGATAGGCCTGTCCGGCAACAGCGGGTCTTCAGGCGGCCCCCATCTGCATATGGAGATCCGCACCGACGGCGACAATCTCCCCGTGAACTATCTTGCCGACGGCACTTATCCTGTGAAGGACAGCAAGCAGCCGGTGATAAGCAGGGTAGGATTCTATGCCTTCGAAGATTCTATGGCGGTGCCTGTAGTGCGCCGTTTGCAGATGGTTTCCAATCCCGACAAGTTCAAGGGTACGGTGCCGGTCAGCGAGAAGTTTTATGTAGCTGTGGATGCCGTGGATTATATGGAGGGAACCACCGGCCGCCTGGCTGTGGAGCGCTATCGGGTTTATCTCGATTCCGAGAAGGTGTTCGATTTCAAGGTGGGGAATGTGCCCTACAGCGAAGGCCGCTACTTTGCCTGCCTGGTACAGCAGGGCGAGCCGGGGCGCGACTTGCTCAAGAGCTGGTGCGTGCCCAACAACGGGCTGCTGTATAAGATAGACGCTGTGAACGATGGCATCATCTCTCTGGAAGATGACGATACGCATACTCTTAAGATTGTCGTGGCCGACTGTTTCGGCAACAGCGCAAGCTGTTCTTTCTCTGTTAAGCGCGACTCCCGCATCAAGGTTTTCGATCCGGCCGACACTGTGGGCAAGTTTGCCGCGCTGTGGTATGTGCCTTCGGTTTATTCCCGCGACGGTTTCACTATGACTATTCCCGCCGCCGCGCTGAATGCTTCCACCTATATAGATTGCGAAAGGGTGGGGCGCTCCAACTCTTCGCTGGGCATATGTTCGGATGTCTGGAGGGTCGGCAGCGAGGATATCCATCTTCAGAAGCAGCTTAAGGTGAGGTTTGATATCCCTGCCGATGCAGATGTTCCTGCCGATAAATTATATATAGCCCGCAAGGACAAGGACGGCGATGTGGCTTTTGCCGGCAATGATCTTTCCGGCGGCGCTTTGGAGGGCAGCGGCAGGTTCGGCACTTATTATATGGCTGCCGACACCGTCTCGCCCAGGCTCAGGCCCAGGGTAGAGGATGGGGAAAAGCTTCCCGCAAGCGGCCGGTTTTCCATAGAGGC
>JAFRRR010000055.1 GCA_017428035.1 Bacteroidales bacterium
AAATTCCCCCACCGGGATACCAGCGGCTCGAATTCGGCTTGTTGTCCACCCTTACGGCAATCACATTGTCTCCCTGGACAAGATACTGCCCTATTTCCACCCTGAAAGAAGAATAGCCGTAAGGACGCCCGCCGACAGGATGGCCGTTAACATACACCGTAGAGCCGGACATAACTCCGTCGAAATCGAGCCAGTATCGCGCATCCTTGATGTCGCGCACCAAAAAGCGCTCCCTTCCGGAAAACTCTGAGAAAGGGAAACGCAGATGACGGCGATACCAGGCAGTACCCCACCAGGCCAGTTTGCCGGTCTCGCCGGGATAAGACTGGACAAAGGGACCTTCTACGCCCCAATCGTGGGGCAAGTCGAGCACCCGCCAGGCACTGTCGTCATAAGCGGTCCCGGCATAAGCCGAAGAATCCCCTTTGCAGAACTGCCAGTCGCTATTCAGGCTTACTGAGGCCAAATTGCCGCCGGAAGGCTGCGCTTCGGCCGTGCAGGAAAGCATCAGGAAAGCCGCCAGGAGTGTCGCAACGCACTTCATATCAATCCTTGAAAGGGTCTAAGGCTTCGGTGGGCGCGCCATTGGCAAAACAGCCCTTGTTATAGCCGCCGTTATACCCTGCAGGAGCCTCCGGCTCCCAGTAGAATATACCTTTGAGAATATCTCCTTTAGTTCCCATCTCGCCCATTATCTTTGAAATCATACTCTTGCACTGGGCAGCCTCATCCCAACCCATACCTATCTCACATATCATGACCGGCTTGCCGTAGGTGGCATTGACGGTCTTGATATTGGAAATCAGGGTGGCGGTAGAACTCTCCCACGAGGAGGCCTCGGGATAGAAAGACATACCTATCATATCGTAAGCCGCTGCATTGCTGCTCAGGTAGGAGAAGATGCGGGTATAGAGATCCAGGCGGTTGCCGCTGTCCAGATGCACTATCACCTGTGCCTGAGGGTAAACGGCCTTGACGGCATTGTAGCCGGCATTAACCAGAGAGGCAAAGTTGCCGCCGTTTTCATATTTGCCCAAAGGATACATCATCCCGCCCCGGGTCTCGTTTCCTATCTGGACCCACTGCACTTTTACGCCATAATCCTTGAGGGATGTGAGGGTGGCGGTAACGTGGTCGGCAACATCGTCCCTAAGCTGCTCCATGCTGTGCGAGGCCCAGGCGGCAGGCGTATTCTGATTGCCGGGATCCGCCCAAGTGTCGCTGAAGTGGAAATCTATCATCACCGCCAATCCCAGAGCCGCTGCACGGCGGGCCTTGACCAGCACATCGTCGGCATTGTTCCAGCCTTGCAGGGGATTGACCCACACGCGCAGACGGATGGCATTTACGCCGCAGTCGTCGCGAAGCAAAGTCATACATTCGCAAGTGATGCCGGCGGCGTTCTTGAATGTAATGCCTTCGCTCTCCATCTGGGTAATCCAACTTACATCGGCTCCCTTTGCAAAGACAACTTCCTGCTGCTCAGGGTTCTTTTCCGGTTCGTTATAGGGTAATTCCGGATTGCAGCCGCAGGCCACTGCCATAAGAAAGGCTGCTATAAGGGTAAGTTTTTTCATTGTTTGACTATTGAATAAGTTCCTTTGCAAATATCCACGGTAAACAGGCAGGTAGAGCCGATGTAGCTGTCGTCAAGAGGGCAGCCGTCGGCGCCGAAGCGCAGCTGGCCTTCGCTGCCGCCAAACCAATAGTCCCAACCATTGATATAAATCTTAAAGCCCCAGGGGGTAGAACCCTCCACAGCTACGGGGAGCGAATAGACTCCGGCTTCATTTGCCGGGGTCATCTCCAGCAGTTCCCATCCGCTGTCACGGCCCACGCCTGCAATATACACCCCAGAAATGGCAGTATTGGTGTAGGTCTTTGCCGAAAGCGACACCTGCATCAGATACATTCCGACCTCGGGGGCGGGAATATTGTTCTCGACCTCCGCGACAAGCGCACCGCTCAGGGCATCGCCGGATTCCAAACCGTAATAACCAGACCAGTTGTCCTTTTCGGTATAGAAACGATAGCCCCACTTGGAGTTTATGTTGCAAGCTCCGGCATAAGCCAGATTGTCGGCATCGTAGAGCACCAGGTAATTATCAAAGTCCCAGTCGGCATCGGTCCAGCCGTCGTTGACGCCCACGGCGTAGAGCAAGCCGGGAACCTCAACTGGACCTGCGCCTCCGGCTACCACGGAGAGTGTCATGTCGTTAAGGTTCAGCACGAGAGAAACCTCTCCGGCAAGGCCTACCGCTACGCTGATTGCAGAAGCACTGCTGCCGAAGCTTACTGCCGATGCACTGCCGCCAAAGCCTACGGTGGATTCGTTGAACGAAGAATCGCCGGTAGTGGTATCGTACTGGCGGCCTGTCCCGGACACGGTCACATTCACCGTGCCGGCCGAAGCCGCATTCCAGGTATAGCTCCAGCTGTTGGCAGCGCGGTCATAGACCATTTCTCCGCTCAGGTCGCCAGCCAGGGTCAGAGCCGGGATATTGAGCGCGGACCACTCCCCTTTCTTCGTGTCAACCACAGTGTAGTAGCAGCCAGAGGGCTCGGGGAACCACATATTCCACTTGCTGTCGGCACTGCTTATAAAGAACTGCTTGCCGTCATGTCCAAGGTTGCCCCATTCGGTGCCGTCGCCCTCCTGCAGGAACCAGTTGAACCAGCTGGAAGCACCCATAAAGCCGGAATAGACCCCGTCGGAAGTGCGTTTCAGAGTGGCGCCTGTATCCTCGTGGGCTGCGGTCAGGATATGGCCCAGGGAGAAATCTACCGTAAACGGCGTGACATTTACAATCACGATATTGGAGTAAACGGGGGCGATATTGGCTCCGAGGGAAGATGCCAGACGCACATACAGCGGCTGGGCACTGCCTCCGTCAAGACCGGCTTTGATACAGATGGTATTGAGAGTCTCCACAGTAAACTGCGCCGCTGTCGAACCCTTGTCGCAGAGATACTCCACCACAGTGTCAAAGTCTTCTGATGCAGAAAACTGCAGCGTATTCACCGTGGCATTGGCAGGCGCGATGGCACTGCCGACAGTGGCTATGTTGTTATTGTCGCTCCAGTTAAGGCTCAGGGCCAGTGCAGACGCATTGTCCTTTTCCAGAACCACGTCGCCGGAGGCCTGAAGGACGGCCGCATACGGCCCGTCGGTGGTAACCTTGATATCCTCTGCGGGCGTGCAGGCAGTCAGCAGCGCGGCAAGCGCTATAATAAATATTGACTTCTTCATTAGTAATTATCGTTTTTCAAGTTGGTATTGGCTGACAGCTCTGCTGCCGGTATCGGGTAGATATTATACTTGTCATCCACCGCCCGGCCGTCAAGGGCGCCGCCCTTCCACTGCCACAAGTAGGCATTGGTCGTAAACCGCCCGAAGCGGATAAGGTCGGTGCGGCGCAACGCCTCGTGGTAAAGCTCACGGGCGCGCTCGTCCAGGATGAAGTCGAGGGTGAAATCATCGTCCGATATTTCACTGGCGCCGGCTCTCTGGCGGATTTGGTTCACCAAGCCGAACACATCGCTGCGGCTGACACCCTGCCCGCCGCGGAGTTGAGCCTCGG
>JAFRRR010000056.1 GCA_017428035.1 Bacteroidales bacterium
GCAATATGATAATTCTCACCGCCGCCATCTGCTTCAGGGAGCACAGCTGGGCCTATGCCGAAAAACACTGGGAGACACTCTCCACCTGG
The DNA here is from genome assembly GCA_017428035.1 of Bacteroidales bacterium. Taxonomy (GTDB): domain Bacteria; phylum Bacteroidota; class Bacteroidia; order Bacteroidales; family UBA932; genus Equibacterium. The sequence goes on from JAFRRR010000056.1 coordinate 90, forward strand.
GCCGCATACCTGCGCACCTTTGGTCTGGACCCCGAAAACCAGCTCTGCACCGACGACTTCGCGGGCCACTTTGCCCACAACACCAACCTCTCCATCAAGGCTATAGAGGCCCTTGGCGCATACGCGCAGATGGCCCGCAAGCTGGGCAAGAAAGACATTGCCGACGACTATGATGCCGAGGCTCGCCGTATGGCGGCAGAATGGGTCAAAATGGCCGACGACGGCGACCACTACCGCCTGACTTTTGACAAGAGCGGCACCTGGAGCCAGAAATACAATATGGTTTGGGACAAGATACTGGGCCTGAACCTCTTCCCTGAAAGCGTGGCAGCCACCGAGATTGCTTACTACAAGACCAAACTGAACCCCTACGGCCTGCCTCTGGACAACCGCGAGATGTACACCAAGAGCGACTGGATAGTCTGGACCGCCACGATGGCCACAAACCTGGAAGACTTTGACGCCCTCATAAACCCTATGTGGCGATTTTACAACGAGACCGTGGACCGCATCCCTATGAGCGACTGGTACTTCACACACGTCCCGCACCACCGCGGCTTCCGCGCCCGCAGCGTGGTGGGCGGCTACTTCATAAAGATGCTGTAAAAACAAAAAGCCCGCTGATAAGGCGGGCATTTTTGTGTTCAGGGCAACTCTACCTCTTGCACATCAGAGGCACGCTGCTGAAGCCCTCCGGACGGTCGTAGAGCTCGCAGTGGCAGTCGCCAAGATGCTTAACCTTGAAGCCATTGGCCTTATACTCTTCATAATTGAAGGCGTTGAGTTCGTCAATGGCGATCTGGTGGAACTTGTCAAAGTCGGGCCACCACTCCCAGCCACTGCCAAAGTCGTTGTAGAGGAAGGCGTCGGCGCACTGCTTGCCAAGCTCGGGAGTTACATAGAATGCACCCATTGCCAGCACGTTGACACCGTTGCCGGTGATAGCGCGGAAGGCTGCGGGAACAGACTCTACCACACCTGCGTGAACGCCGGGGCACTTGCTGGCAGCAATGTGGATACCCATACCGGTGCCGCAGAAAATAAGGGCGCGCTCGAACTCCTTTTCGGTGATCATTGCGCCAACCCTGAGACCGATGCGGTGGAACATAAGCTCGGTGTCATCGGGGTCTGAATCTGCCTTTACGCCGATATCGGTAACAGTCCAGCCTTTCTTTTCAAGATACTCTTTGATAGCTTCTTTAAGGGGATAGCCGGCAAAATCGGCGGCCATCAGAATCTGTTTGTCAGCGACTTTTTTCATTATCTTCTGTAAAAAATGGTTTGATTATTTCTGTTTCAAATTTAAGCAAAAATTACAGGTTTTCAAATTTAACGGGATATGGTTCGCCGGATAGTTTGCGGTAATTAGCCTGGAAGATAGAATATCTCACCAATGCATCATCTCTTCGGCCAAGGGCAAGCAGCGATTTGACACTCAGTTTCATAGCCAAATCGTCCTGCAAATCATATTCGAAAGCCATATCGGCTATCTCTATGGTTGCCCTGTAACGGCCCTGGGCAAACTTTTCCTTCAACTGCTGGGATATAAAAGGAAGTATCGCCCCTTCTGACTCCGACTTGAAAGAGTCAAACTCGGGGTCACGAATATCCTTGAGGAACCGCCCGCGGCTGACTATTGCAAGTGCCCTCTCGGTATCGCCGCTGGAGATACTGCTGATAAAATCACGATAATCCAAATGGAAACCGTCTGAACACTCAAGCCGGTAGAGATTATCACCGTAACTAAGTGAAAGCCCCTTGATGGGTTCAATGGCCTTGCGGAGATTGCTCATTGCCACCCCGCGCGAATTGCGCGCCTTTTCCGGTTCCTTATCTGGCCAGAGGATGCCGCTGATTCGCGATGGAGAAACCCCAGTTTCCGAGTATTTCACAAGCAGCAGCAAAAGGGTTCGGACCTGTTGTGTAAACTCTCCGGTGATATTATCGCCGTCGTGACCCGTTACCGTGAAATCACCGAAAAGGTGGATGGAGTCAGGCCCGGATGGAGCCACATATATTCTTTTTGCAGGATCTTTTCTGGACAAAACATAATTGTCACTCTCCTTTCTGCGGTTTCGCCTGGCTTTCAGTAAGCGGAAAAGGACAAACAGCGCCACCGCCAGACCCAGCACTGCCAGCAGCAACATAGCCACCAGCGGGAAATGTCCGCCGCCGGAGGCGGACTCAACCGGTGGAAACATCATTGTATAAACATCTACCGTAGGCCTCAGTTGCTTGTCCTTATTGATGCAGAGAGCCACCAGCCGACCGATTCCGGCATCATAATAAAGCTGGTTATAACACCACACTTTGTCTGAATTGACCTCTATCGGTGCCCCCAGCCTTGTATGGGAGCCGTCAGAAAGGTTGAATCGATAGAGATACATCGGCGCGATGGTGAGGTATTCAGGATAGCAGAGGGCGTAGAAACAATCGTCCTGAACAACCAGCCCCCTGGCAGGGACGCAGGACTCTTCTCCCAAATCGGCAGTCCACAAGAATTTTGTCTCTCCCGTCACGAAATCATATCGGTGCAAATCATAGAAATAACGCCTTCCAACCACTTCTTCGCCTGTTTCATTGCCCATTCCGCCGAATATATACGCGCCAAGGCTGTCTGCAGAAGTGCCTGCAGAACAGAAAAAACGAGGGAACAACAGGGCATCGCCATCTTCCTCCACCGGGTGCTTCTGCCAGGATCCATCCTGCTCCAGAGTGTAAAATTCGCCATTGAAATACATATTCCCGTACCCCCCGAAAAAGGTTTCTTTTCCGGTGACGGAGTTAATGAAAGATGCGTGGTGATGCATAGGTCCGTCCAGCCTCTCGCAGCTTATGACCTCCCATTGCATAGTCTCAAGATCTAGCCGTGCAACCGACGGGGCTCCGAGGGGATGTTCCCATTCACTAAGTTCATATACATACAGGTATCCGTCTTTCAAGAAAGATGTTCCGGAAAGGATGTTCACCGGGATTGGAGAAAGATATTCAATTTGAGAAGAACGCTCGCTGCCCAAATCGAATATAGTCAGACCTGCGTTGTCATACATAATAGCCTGATGTTTCTGCGTGTCATAATAGACTCCTGCCCGCCCCTCCGTTTCCAGTGTAGTGATTTTTTTCCAATGGGTGGCATCGTGTATCAGCCACGTCGGATTTACGACCTTTCCCATTGCAACGCCACGCGCGTCGTGGACCTTGTTTCCGGAACTTTCATCAAGGGGAAACCTGATGGCGTGATTTTCATCGGACACTTCAAGGTTCCGCATCGAGAAGGAAGGCAGTTCCACGACGTGGCCACTGATGCCGAAAGACAGTTTAGGATGGAATGTCGATGAAGAGAAATGGACCGACTGGGAATAACTCAATGAATCTATACTGAAATAAATAGAGTCGGCAACGGCATCGAACCTTACTCTCACTTTGTGCCATTTATATGCAGACCAGACCTTGCGATTCAGCTCTGTGCATATTGCGCTCCTGTGACCCTCGTCGTTTAGTCTGATTACTATTTGTTCCAAACGCCCGTCGTACGACATATTCCAGATTCGACCTTTCTCGTCCATATTCTCCAATCTGAAGACATAACCATATCGTGAAGTGGGATATGTGAGCATTTCAAAAGAAATCTCAAGTCTGCCGTCGTACCTTGGCGCCCGTCCGGTAAACACTTCATATGATGTCCTCTCGTCTATCGTATAATTCATACTGCGAAAGTCAAGCCCCTGGGCGGTTGCTTCACACAGAGAGAGCAGAATCAGGAAGAGAGTGGTTATTTTGTGTTTCATTTAATCAATAATCAAAAATTTTAATACAAATTAACCGATATTTTTTCATTTTTAAGCGTTCTTTAAATGATAAAATAATATGCCTATCCTAAATTTGTATTGTAACAATGAGATGTATAACACATAGTCAATCGATTTACCTATTATTAGTTGTGAGACGCATCAAACACTACTCCCTGATGCTGACGGTTATTTTTGTGATTGCTGCGGCGTTTCCCCGGATCGCCGCAGCCCAAAAAACCGACAGCGTAACCTGCACCATTTCTGACGATGCCGGCCCCCTGCCGGGGGCGGTGATCCGTGTCAAAGGAACCGACAATGCGGCCGTCAGCGACCTTGACGGCAAGGCATCAATCGCAGGTATCAACTCTACAGTAACACTTGTGGTGACACTGCTGGGCTATGAAGACCAACAGATTGAGGCTGGCCCGGGTGACAATATTTCCGTCACCCTGAAAGAGGACCGGCAGATGCTGGAAGAAGTCATAGTCATAGGTTACGGTACCGCCAAACGCAAGGACTATACCGGCAGCGTGGCTTCTGTGAGGCTGGAGAATTCTCCAATTGCCCAGGCCGTGAACAGCAATGCCCTGGAGTCTCTCAAGGGTAACGTTTCGGGGCTGGATATCGGCGCCACCAACACTGCCGGAGGTCAGCCCTCGGTGCAGGTTCGCGGCCAGAAAAACTTCTCCGGGGCATCTTCTCCGCTGATTGTGCTGGACGGTCTTATATTTATGGGAGGCCTGAACGATATCAACCCGGCCGACATTGCCACAATAGATATATTGAAGGATGCCAGCAGCGCCGCCACCTACGGCTCGCGAAGCGCCAACGGCGTGATTGTGATCACCACCAAGAAGGGTGTCACCCACAAGCCCACTATCAGTTTCAACGCCTCATACTCCGCCGCAACCTGGGGCAACAAGCCCCGGATGAAGACCGGTCAGGGCTATGTGGACGCCATTATGGCCCGTAACAGCCGCACCGACCTGGGCTGGATGTCGCCGCAGGAATACCTCAACTATCAGACCGGCCACACCACCGACTGGCTGGACTACAGCAGCCGCATAGGCGGAAAGCAGGACTATCAACTTTCGGTAGGCGGTGCCGGGCAAGGCATCAATTATTACTTCTCGACCTCCTGGACCGACAACAAGGGCATCATCAAGGGCGACGACTTCAACCGTTTCAACCTGCTGGGCAAGCTTTCTACCGACATCACCAGCTGGCTGAGCGTGAGCGTAGATGCGGCCTTCACCCGCCAGGACTACTCCGGCGTTGCGGCCAACATCCTGACGGCTTACTATCTGAGCCCCTACGGAGCCCCCTACCGCTACAACACCACCGAGCTGGAGAAATACCCCGTGACCAGCTCCGACGGCTTCCAGAACCCCCTGTGGCAGGCCGACAAAAGCATGCGCCAGGATGTGGACATCCGCAACAACTACCGCCTGCAGGCCAGCGCCGTGATAAAGGCGCCCTGGGTGGAAGGCCTTTCCCTGCGGCTCAACTATTCCTATACCGACACCAGGAAGAACACCAGCGACTTCCGCAATGAGCGCTACGCCGTGCAGGAAGGCCGCTACGACGACGACAGCCGCTACAGCTCGGAGACCTACACCAAACTGCTCTCCTCTGCCAACGGCTCACGCACCAACGAAGACACATATTCCCGCCTGTTCGACGCCATTATCAATTATACGCACGCCTTTGGCAAGCACGACGTAGATGCCACCCTGGTGGCGACCCGCGACCGCTCCGTATATGCAAAGGAGACGATGAGCGGCTCCAACTTCTACGCCAACGGCAATACCACCCTGGGTATAAACGGACTCCGCAAAGCTACGGTTCAGAAAGTCGGGGAAGATGGCGTAGAGACTGCTAATATCGGCTATCTGGCACGCGTCCTTTATAATTACGACGGCCGGTACTCATTTACCGGAAGCATCCGCCGCGACGGCGCCTCGGTGTTCGGCACCAACCGCAAATGGGGCAATTTCTGGTCTGTGGGTGCTGCCTGGACCCCTTCTAAAGAAGCCTTCTGGACACCGGAGCTCAAGCGCGTGGTCACCGACCTCAAGATCAAGGCTTCCGCCGGCGTGAACGGCAACCAGACGCTGGC
>JAFRRR010000057.1 GCA_017428035.1 Bacteroidales bacterium
GCTCGGCTCGCCTATGCCCCACTTGCCGGAAGGACCCGTGTATTCAATTATGGGCTGTGCGTTGCCGCCCCAGCCGCTGCCGTTCCATCTGTACCAAGGGCCGCTGGGCGATATGCTGCGCGCTATGAAGCAGTCGTTCTCCAAACCCTGCAGGCCGCCGTCGGAAGATGTGTTGGTGGTAGAGGTATAGCCCATATAGTAATAGCCGTCGAAGAAGGCCGCCCCGGGGTCGCACACGCTCCACCAGTCCAGGCTGCCGGAAGCGCCGCCAGTCATCACAGTCTGCTCCGCCGTCCAACTCTGCCCGCCGTCGGACGTGCGGCGCCAAGTGAACTCGTCGGCCCGCCCGCCGTGGCCCGGAGAGGCGAACCACGCGTCGATGGTGCCGCCGTCGTTCATTATGATCGACGGGCCGTAACGGTACTTGTAGTTGCCGGTCGTGGCGTATATCGTCCGGCCCTCTCCGGCCACTGGCACACTCAGTGTGAGTCCTATCTGGAGTCAACCGGCTTATTATACGCTAATAATCAGCGTGTTACAATTTAAGCCCTAGATGACGCAAGCCCGTTTTGCACGACCGGTAAGGGGGTAGCACCAGTGGTTTTTTTGCCGTTTTATTTTGCTGGAATTAATATTTTTACCACATTTGCAGCACAATAAAACACGTAAATCAATGAGAACAATCATTGGGCGAGACACAGAGATAAAGGAACTGAACGAGCTTTATTCAAGTAACAAATCCCAACTGGTGGCAATTTATGGCCGGCGGCGTGTAGGAAAAACATTCCTCGTGGACGAGGCACTGAAGGGATTAATCACATTCAGGCATGCCGGCCTGTCTCCGGTTGATGATAAAGGCAAGGCAAATATGCTATCCTATCAGCTCCAGCACTTTTACCAGTCGCTGCTCCTGCACGGAATGAAAAAGAGCCATCGACCGGCATCCTGGCTCGAGGCCTTCTTTATGCTGGAGGAATGGCTTCAGAGCATTGACAATGGGGCTCGACAGGTCGTCTTTCTGGATGAACTCCCGTGGCTGGATACTCCGCGCTCCAAATTCATCACGGCTTTCGAGGGTTTTTGGAACACGTGGGCCTGCCACCGGGATAACATAATGGTTGTTGTTTGCGGGAGTGCCACTTCTTGGATTCAAGACAAGCTTATCAACAACCACGGCGGGCTTTACGGCCGTGTCACACGCGAAATAAAACTTTCGCCCTTCTCACTAAAGGAATGCGAGTTGTTTTTCAGAAGCAACGGAGTGCACCTGTCAAGATACGATATAGTGCAGAGCAATATGGTATTTGGCGGCATTCCTTATTATCTGCAGTATTTTACAAAAGGACTGAGTCTGGCACAAAACATAGACAGTATCTTTTTTTCAAAGGAGCGAACTCTCAGTGGAGAATATGACCGCCTGTTCTCATCCGTATTCAGCAACCCGGAAGAGATGAAGAAGATTGTAGAGTTGCTTGCTCAACGCAGATGCGGTTATACCAGGAAAGACATTATCAAAAAGACAAAACTGGGCGATAACGGGCTTCTGTCCAAAATGCTTAATGCTCTGGTCGCAAGCGATTTTGTGGTAAAATATGTCCCCTTCGGCTTGTCTAAAAGGGATGAGCATTATAAGTTGGTTGACCCTTTCTGTATTTTCTACCTGAAATATGTCAAAGGTTGCAGTCGGCTGGAAAACGACTTCTGGCTGGCAAACGTTACTTCGCAGAGCATCAACAGCTGGCGTGGCTTTGCATTCGAAGAAGTGTGTCTGCGCCACATTGAAGAGATAAAGAAAGCCCTCGGAATTTCCGGAGTGTCATCAAACCAGTCAAGCTGGCTGGTCAAGGGGGATGATGAAACAGACGGAAGTCAGATAGACCTTATCATTGAGCGCAAAGACAATGTGGCCAATATGTGCGAGATGAAGTTCTATAATGAGGAATATACCGTTACAAAATCCTACGACCGCATTCTGGTTGGAAGATACAACAGGCTTGGGGCAATGATTCCAAAGCGGAGTACTGTCCACCCTGTCCTCGTGACTACCTTCGGGCTTGTGTATAACGAATACTCAGGATTTTTCCAGAATGTTATCACCCTGGATGACCTTTTTGACTGATTGACACGGTGAGTCACTCCATAAAAAAGAATTGGGTGGCTGTGAGGCCACCCATTTCTTATACATTTACGGTATTAGAATCTACCATTTTACACAACGAACGCCCATTCCTCGAGTAAGGGGTTTATCCTCTTTGATCGAGCCACTCGGAGTATCCGCGTTAGTGAAGAACCAAGCATGCCAAGCAGTTTCATGCCAGGCAGTCCAGTATTGAAGATATACGCCAGGCGCTTCAGTATATCCATCTGCACCAGTACCATCTGTATTTGCTGCCCACTTTCCTCCATTGAACGGGAAGAATAAAGTAGCATCTCCGTCAGTCCAATACCTTCCATAACTATCTCCACTGGTAAGAGATATTCTATTAAAGAAGTCATAAGGCGGCACTTGATATCCTACTGGACAGGGGTCATAAAGGCTCTTGCCCTGTTTCGCTGTTGTATAAGCCGTATATATGGCTGAAGAAAAACCTCCCCATAAACGCCCGAATACCCAATCAGGGTAAGATGAAATCCAAGGATTAAACCACCTGTATGCTCCTAGGGAATTATAATCAATAAATGGCTTATTCGGCATTCGTGCTATCGCATCATACATTCTGTATCCACCTTTATCGCCATTTGAATATTCCGATGAAGTAAAACCTATTGGATTACCAAACTGATAATAAAGGCCATACATTGCCTCCGCATCACTATCAGGAGCATTTGTAATCGCACCAAGGTTACGGTCCATCGCCTGATATTCACCGACAGCTATTTTAGCTGGTTTATCAGTACACCAAATCAGCCAGGTCCATACGTAGTTATCGTTATCATCAGCACCGTTGACGAGTGTAATCTTAGCATTGCCCTTAACGCCAGTGGCCTTGAAAGAGATCTTGCCATCAGCATAGTTTACATCGGTGATACAATTGTTCTGGTTCAACATGACTTTAGCCCAGGTTCCAGAAATCGCACAATTAGTTAACGCACTCGCCGGATAAGTATTGTCAGAGGTCAGTCCATATGTAGAGGCCAAATCAGCAAGAGGAGAGCCATTACCAGCAACTGTTGCATTAAAGTAATAACCACCAGCATTGATATTGTCAGTATCAACGATATAACTATTGGCTGTACCCCATTCGCTCAGGTTAGTGGGTTCTGCGGGAGCCTCTGAGGCAGATACGCTGGCGGTGAGCAGATATGCCTTGCCGGCTTTGAAGTTACCGTTCTTGAAGGTGCCGGTGTGAGCCACATTCTCACTGTCCGTAAGTGTAATGGTTACGGTGGAACTCTTCAGATTTACCGGAGCAACCATCATACAGAAGCGTACAGTTTGGTTCGCACTGATAGAAAGGCCGTTGCCACCCTCTGTACCAAGAGCGAGAGTTGCGGCGCCTGAAGCATCAGGATCAATGGTGATAGCTGCTGCTGTAAGATCCACTTCGCCAGTCCTGACAAACTGTGCGTCTGTGGAGGTGAGCTTGAGTTCTGTATAGTTGCCAGCCTCAACAAAAGTCACATCCATAACAAGAAGGGCTCCAAGGTGACTCATGGTAAAATCGCAGGCATTATTTACAGGAGAGATTCCATTAGACACCAAGTAGTCAGCTTCGCTAATGTTAAAGGACGTTCCATCGGTAGAAGTCTGCCTCTGCTTGGTATAGTCCACGGGAATCTGAGTCACCATATCTGCAGAAGCATTGTTCAGGTCTGCAGGATAGTATGCTGCATATTGATGGTCTGCCATAAGACCATAGCCACTGCCGTTGAATGTGCAGGAGGATGCATCTGAGTTCTTTACAGTAAATCTTACCTGATCTCCACTTTCGGGATCGTAAGGATATACGCCAAGAGCATCGCCGTCTACGAAGGTGAACTTGGCTCCGGTGCTTTCGTCTATTGTAAGGACGGTCTTTGTAGCAGGGCCATCAATTTCAAATGCCGCAATTGCTACGGTAGGATTATAAACAACGGATCCGTCGTTAATCAAGCTCTTTGATGCCTCCTCTTTAGTGGTGCAAGAGAAAGCGACTGCTGCAAGAAGCAGAATTGCTGAAATGATATTTCTTTTCATAATCAAAGGTATTATTAGCTGATTAGTCTTCATCCGGGTCTCCCCAGGGCATAGGGTTTGTCGGGTTAGTAGAATTGATGTCAGAAACATTCTGGAGACAAGAATTCCCCAAAACGAGCTCAAATTCCTCTGTGAGAGGAGCCTCATAAAGCAGTTTTCTTTTCATTTTTTGGTTAATATTTAAAGTGATAATAAAAAATAAGTGTCCGTATTAATAGTTCAGTACGCTCCAGTAGGTGCTCCACATACCGTGGGCACGGTCGGTTGCGTCGGCAGGACTATAGGCATAGGAGACGTACTGCGTCTTGCTCAGGTTCACGTGACCCAGGCCATCGCCGCTCACGCCCATATTGTGAGCATATTTAATGACATTGCCTGTGACATCACCCAGGTACTCGAATGTGATGCCGTCTGTGGATGTCCATACCGAAAGGCGGCTGTTTGCAGTTATGCGCCACGAGGTATGGAAGGCGTAGAACAGGTCGTAGTCCTCCACATACTTCACATCGCAGCTGTCGTAGGAGTGGATGAGCCCCGCAGTGTCGGGGTTGTCGGCAGAGACACCTTCACTGGCGGCCAGCGCGGCCTTGTCCACGGCCACTCCGTGGAAGGTCAGGCTGCCGGGCCAGTTGGGATTGTTGCGGTCAGCAGTAGCTACCTTAGTCACTGGAGTGCCGCCATCGTCGTAAGTGTAATAAAGATATATGGTGTCATCCTTGACCACTATGCTCGGCTCGCCTATGCCCCACTTGCCGGAAGGACCCGTGTATTCGATTATGGGCTGCGCGTTGCCGCCCCAGCCGCTGCCGTTCCACCGCGACCACGGGCCGCTGGGCGAGGTGCTGCGCGCTATGAAGCAGTCATTCTCCAGACCCTGAAGGCCTCCGTCGGACGAGGTGTTGGTGGTGGAGGTATATCCCATATAGTAATAGCCGTCGAAGAAGGCCGCCCCGGGGTCGCACACGCTCCACCAGTCCAGGCTGCCGGAGGCGCCGCCGGTCATCACGGTCTGTTCCGCCGTCCAGTTCTGCCCGCCGTCGGACGTGCGGCGCCAAGTGAACTCGTCCGCCCGGCCGCCGCTACCCGGAGAAGCAAACCATGCGTCTATGGTGCCGCCGTCGTTCATAATGATGGACGGGCCGTAGCGATATTTGTAGTTGCCTGTGGTTGTATAAATTGTAAGGCCGTCGCCAGCTACAGGGGCGTTTAGTGTAGTACCTGTCTGGGATATGTATACAGACTTAGTTAGAGTTTCTCCGATAAGTGATATTTCACCAGTACGCATAGCCTTGCCGTTATTAACACCAACCTTATATGTATACTCCTTCACTGTCTCGCTCACGATAGTCTCGCTGAGTTTTGTAATCCAACTGACAGTTGGCGTCACTGTGTAAGATTCAGTACTGGTTACACTGAATGTAATCTCTCGTGACTGCCAGTCACCAAAGAATGCGGAGGGAGAAGCCTTTAGAGTAGCTGTAGGGGCTTCAGGTACGCTCAATGTCGCAGATAGACTGTACGATCTACCGGCTTTGAGATTGTAAGAAGAATCATACTTCTTGGACATTACAGTGCCGGATGTCGTTGTTACTTTGACTGTTGGCAATTCAGAAGTCAGATTGGCCGGCGCCGCCATCATATAGAACCGCACGGTCTCATTGGCAGACACCGACATACCACCCAAATCCAAACTGAGAGAATTACCCTTGGCCGTGGGAGTAATGGCGGCAGTTGCCTGTGAGAGATCCACAGTGCCAGACTCTGTAAACAAATCTGCAGTACAGATCAGTTCCAAAGAACTCAGGTTAGCGGCCGTCGGGAAAGTAATGTCCAGAATAACTAGAGCCCCAAGATGCTTGAAACTGAAGGTACATGAACCTGCATCGGTCTCACTTGTAAACACCGGAGTGGCGTTGGTGCTGGTCATAAAGTCAAAACCACCTACAGAGAAGGTATTCTTCTCACGTTGAGTCTGGCCAATGTAAGAAACATTGATATTCTTGAAAGCATTGGCATCACCATAGTTATCAATATTGTAGGGATAATAGGCAGAATACCGGGAAGATGTCAGCAGACCCCACCCGTGGCCGTCAAATTTGCAAGAAGAAGTCCCGGCATCGCCGGTGACAGTAAAGGAGACCTGGTCACCGCCCTTATCAGGGAATACTCCAATTGCATCGCCTTCGTCCCAGACAGATGAAAAAGAGTTACCCGAAACGGTGGCAGTTACCTTGGTGGCAACGTCCGGCACGAAGTCTTCTATGTTACATTTGATGGAAAAAACCTCCGAGACGGAAGCGGGTTGCTCCGGCTCATTGAGAGTGCAAGAAGAGGTAAGGAAAAGAGGCGCAATAAACAACAATA
>JAFRRR010000058.1 GCA_017428035.1 Bacteroidales bacterium
ATCCCAGATACTGAAGCAATTCGCTTGGTTTATCTATAAGATGCTTCGCACCCGCCTGCTCCAAATTGGTGCGGCGGCGGAAGCCCCAGGTGCAGAGGACGTAGTCCAGGTGGGCATTGGTGGCCGACTCGATATCCACCTCACAATCACCGATATAGAGGATTTCATCCAGAGACAGGTCGGCGCAGCCGCTATTGCGGATGGCGTCGTCTATGATGCCGGGGGCTGGCTTCAGGGGACCGCCAGGTTTCTGGCCTTCTACGGCCGCCCAGCGGATCTGGGGATAGAAATGCGGTACTAGAAACTTGGCGCCGTCGTCAAACTTGTTGGAGGCCACCGCCAGGGTCAGGCCGCGGCGCTGCAACTCTTCAAGCAGTTCAGGCATCCCCTCGTAGGGACGGGTTTCGCGGGCCAGATTGGCGCGGTAATACTTAAGATAGACATCACGGGCCGAATCTACAAAGGCCTCGTCGGCGGCCTTTTCGGCTGGGAGGGCGCGCTTGATAAGCATCCTGCTGCCGTCGCCCACCTTCTTCTCGTAGTCTTCCAGATTCCAGGTAGGGAGGCCCAGCTGGGCCAACATCTCGTTGCAGGCGCTGCCTATGCCGCCAATGGTATTCAGCACGGTGCCGTCAAGGTCAAAAATGATGAGTTTCTTCATAGAGTTCCGTCTGTGTGCCGCAAAAATAGTAATTTTACGGCGATGAATCACAAAACTCTCATTTCGCCAGAAGAGATTTCCGAAGGAAGTAGCGCCCGACGGACCCTCATTTCAACTGAGGAGACTTCCGACAGAAGTGGCGCCCGACGGACCCTCATTTCGCTTGACTGCGGAGTGATCTCCAATCCGCTGAGGAGGCTCCCCGACCCGGTTTCGTTCCAGCTGCGGCAGGGCGAATGCATCGCCGTGGTCGGCCCGGTGGGCAGCGGCAAAAGCACTCTGCTTAAGATGATTACCGGAGGGTTCTACCTGCGCGAGGGGACACTGCGGCTGGATCTGGACGACGAGAGCTACCGCGCCATCCGCTTTGTGGAGTTCGACAACGCCTACTCCACCACCGAGACCCAGTATTACCACCAGCAGCGCTGGCAGGCCTTCGAGCGCGAGGCATCACCGCTGGCGGGAGAGTTGCTGGGAGCAGCAGGACAAGAGGCCGGTGAAGGCTGGCAGCAGCGGCTGTTCGAGATCCTGAACATAGGGCCGCTGCTGGGCAAAGAAATCATCACCCTCTCCAGCGGCGAGCTGAGGCGGTTCTCCATAGCGCGCGCCTTGCTTCAGCGGCCTCAGGTGCTGGTGCTGGAAAGCCCTTTCATTGGGCTGGACCCTCCCACCCGCCAGGTGCTTTGCTACCTGCTGGAGCAAGTTCTGAACTCGCTGGGCATCAGCATAATAATGACCCTGACCGACCCCGACAGAATCCCGCCGGTGGCCACCCACGTATATTATATGAATCACGGCCGGCTCTCCGCCAAGATGTCCGCATCATTGTTCCTCAACACCGGGCAGAAACCATCTCCTTCCCCGGCTGTCGGCCAGTCCCAGCCTCAGCGTGAGACAATTGACTACTCGACTCGTAGCCAGTCCCAGTCCGAGATAAAGCCGGTCGGCATCCATCTTCAAACTGAGGCCATTTCTGCCCAACCCGAAAATCGCAGCGGCCATCAAAGCGCCACAGAAGTGTCTATAGGGCACATCGACGGACTGTGCGCGCCGATTTTGCCCCGCAGCGGCCTTGCACCCGCCTCAGAAGACCCTGACAGCCATACTGCCGGCCGCTGCGATTTTCGGGTTGGCGACGATGCCTGTGGATTATCATCTGATACTATCGCGGAGAGGACTTCCCGTGAGGCGAAGCAGTTCTTCCACGAGGCGGAGGCGTTTGACAAGGTGGTGGAGATGCGCAATATCAACATCAGCTACGGCGAGCGGCAAATCTTCCGCGACCTCAACTGGACGGTGCGCAGCGGAGAGCGGTGGAATGTGACTGGACCCAACGGCAGCGGCAAGAGCACCTTGCTGAGCCTGGTGAATGCCGACAATCCGCGCGCTTACTCGCTGGACATCACCCTGTTTGACCGGCGTCGCGGCACCGGCGAAAGCATCTGGGACATCAAGCGGCACATCGGCTACCTCTCCAGCGAGATGCACAGCAGCTTCCGCGAGAACCTCCCCGTGCTGGACATTGTCCGCGGCGGGCTCGGTGACAGGTTTGGCGACAGAGTGCCTGCAAGCGGGCTCGGTGACAGATTTGGCGACAGAGTGCCTGCAAGCGGGCTTGGTGACAGGTTTGGCGACAGAGTGCCTGCAAGCGGGCTTGGCAGCGGGGACCCCATCAGCGTAAAGCCTGGAGGCAAACTCACTGAAGCACAGACAGATACCGATTATCGCTCCACTATAAACTATGGTAGCGATTTGCAGCAAAACCCTAACAATCAAACAGATAGCCTCCAGCCGCACAATACCGAAGACGACTACTTGCTACAATGGCTGCGGCTGTTCGGGGCAGAGCATCTGGCGCAGCGCAGCTACCTGACCCTGTCCAGCGGCGAGCAGCGTTACATCCTGCTGATCAGGGCTTTCGTGAAAGACCCCGACCTGCTGATACTGGACGAACCGTTCCAGGGGCTGGACCCGGCCCTGCGCCATCGCGCCGCAGCAGTAATCAACGCTTTCTGCTCTGCCAAGAGCAAAACGTTGATTTTCGTGACCCACTACCTGGACGAAGTCCCCGGCGTAGTAACCCACACCCTGCAGCTGTAGCGTCTGTCCTGCCGGGATTCTACAAGAAAGCTGGTTCAAGTCTTGGAAAAGCAGGTCAAGAGTCCTTAGCGGCCAGTTAAAAGTTGGCCCGCTTCTATTTCCAGCAAGGCCTCGGCCCATTCATCGGCTTGAATAAAAAGCGTTGCGACGACCTTTCTACAGAGACAACTGGCAATCAAGCATTTATGAAACACCGACATCTCAATCTCCATTTTATTTGAAGATTGAGACGATGCCATCTCGTAACGATTTGTCTTTCAGAAATGTGCGAAATGACATCGTCGCAACAGTTTGCACAGATGCCCGAAAAACTGGTTTCAAACCACACCGCAACACTTCGTGATGGAATTCGTTGACCAATTCGAAAGGTCTTCTTACATTTGTTGCAAATAAACCATCACAACAATGAATAAAAAAGTACTCGTGACAGGCGGCTGCGGCTACATCGGATCGCACACCTGTGTAGAGCTGGCCGAGGCCGGCTTTGAACCGATTATCGTGGACAATTTGTCAAATTCCGAGAAGATAGCCCTTGATGGTGTGGAGAAGATCCTCGGCCGCAAGATCGAATTCATAAAGGCCGACTGCTGCGACCCCGTGGCGATGGAAGAAGTTTTCGCAAACCACGATTTCAGCTCGGTAATACACTTTGCTGCATTCAAGGCTGTGGGAGAGAGCGTCAGCAAGCCTCTGGACTACTATCGCAACAATCTGGGCTCACTGATCAATATGCTCTCGCTGATGCGCAAGCACAACGTGCCCAACATCGTGTTCAGCTCTTCTGCCACCGTATATGGCCAGGCCGACGTTCTGCCAGTCACCGAGCGCACTCCCCGCAAGGAAGCCACTTCTCCCTACGGCAGCACCAAGCAGATGTGCGAGGATATCCTTCACAGCTGCGCGGTAGCCTATCCAAAGATCAATGTGATAGCGCTGCGCTACTTCAACCCGATAGGTGCGCACCCCTCTGCCCTGATTGGCGAGCTGCCGCGCGGCGTACCCAACAACCTGATTCCTTTCGTGACCCAGACTGCCGCCGGCATCCGCGAGTGCCTGAGCATCTTCGGCAATGACTACAACACCCCCGACGGCACCTGCATCCGCGACTATATCGATGTCACCGATCTGGCCAAGGCGCACGTGAGCGCCGTGACCCGTATGATAGAGGGCACCGGCCACTCCAACTACGAGGTGTTCAACGTGGGCACCGGCCGTGGCGTTTCTACCCTCGAGGTCGTGCAGACTTTCGAGAAGGTCAACAATCTCAAGCTCAACTGGAAGTTTGCCGACAGGCGCGACGGCGATATAGAGGCTGTGTGGGCCGACACCACTTATGCCAACGAAGAGCTTGGCTGGAAGGCGATTATGCCGCTGGACGAGACTTTGCGCAATGCCTGGAAGTGGCAGCAGTATATCGACTCTAAACGCAAATAGCGGCTGCATTTAAAACCCTTCGCAGGCTACAAAAAACTTCGCTCCGGGCCAGGGAGAACATAGAACCCCTGTTCCCTACGCGAAGTTTTTTTTCGCTTATTTGTGAAGGGTTTTAACTCCTCTTTTTTGAGAAGGGTTTTAGTACGTACATTCTCTGTACCTGCGCGAGTTATATTTCTACGCTGATTGCGGAGGTCTTTTTTTGGTATCTGGATTAGTACCTATAGTACTCCCGGGCTAACTCCAGATAGGCCTCGCGGGCTTTGTTCCAGTAGTCCAGGATATCGTCCACGCGATAGCGCTTGCTGAAAAGCTCGCGCACGCGGCTGCCGCCCATAATCTTGTCCAACCCTACATATTTGGAGCTGTCGGTGCTGCCAGCCATAGGGTTTCGCTTGGGATACATAGCGTGAACCTCCTGAATCACATAGAATTGCAGCAGCGCCGTGGGGGCGATGTGATAGTTGGTGAAGTAGAACTGCACCCCCTTGAGCAGTTTGCCGGCTGCACCGCCGTAGAATGGCTTATAATATATCGGGCGGAAGCGGACGCCGGGCAGTTCAAGGCCGTTGAGGCGCTCTGCCAGCTTTTCGGGATTGTCAATCCACTCGGCGGCAAATGTTTCGAACGGAAGCGTGTAGCCTACGCCGATATTCAGGTAGCTGCCCATATCGCCGGCGATGCCGGAGCAGGGATAGGCTTGAGCCGACGATGCCTGCGGGATGTGCGGCGAAGGCATCACCCACGGCAGTCCGGTCTCCTGGAACAGCATATCGCGGCGCCATCCTTCCATCTCCACCACCGTCAGGTGGCACTTGCGGAACTTGTCGGTCCCCTTCTGGCCGCGGTTCATCCCCTCTTCGTTTATCATTGTGGCCAATTCGCCCACCGTGAGGCCGTAGACGTACGGAATCCTGTACATTCCCACGAAAGAAAAGTAGCCGTCCTCTACCAGAGGTCCGTCCACTTGAAGGCCGCCCAGCGGGTTTGGACGGTCCAGCACCACGACCTCAATGCCGGCCTCGGCGCAGGCGCTCATCACCAGACCCAGCGTGCTGATAAAGGTGTAGGAGCGGCAGCCGTTGTCCTGTATGTCATAGACCATTACATCGATGCCCTTCAGCATCTCGGGAGTAGGCTTGCGGGTGGCGCCGTAGAGCGAATACACCGGCAGGCCGGTGGCGGGGTCGCGCGGCTCGCTGGTCACGTGGTCGCCTGCGTGCTCACTGCCGCGGACGCCGTGCTCCGGGCCGTAAAGCGCCACCAGATTCACGCCGGGGGCATTGGCCAGAATGTCAACCGTGCTCACCAGATTGCGGTCCACGCCGCTGGGGTTGGTCACAAGGCCTACGCGTTTGCCCTGAAGCGGGGCAAAATCGCTTTCCACCAGCACTTCGAGGCCGGTTTTGACGGTGGTTGAGGCCGGTTCGTCCTGGCCCATTGCAGGCTGATTCCCGCCGCGGGCACCGCAGCTGGCCATAAGCATCAGCGCAAATATTATGTACAGTCGTTTCATCTCAATCTTAAAAGTAAAACGATTATAAACGTTTTTAAGCGTTTTAAAACGGATATCTATTCCGTTTTCGTGCCAAAATCGGCGGGAATCTGCTTGCGCACCAGCAGCGCCGCAATTATGCCGGGGATAGTGCACACGCAGGCCCACACAAAGAACATTGTGTAGCCGATATGGTCAGAGATCCAGCCGGCCGCCATTCCGGGAAGCATCATTCCCAGCGCCATAAATGCGGTGCCGATGGCATAATGCGCCGTTTTGTGCTCGCCCTGGGCCACATAAATCAGGTACATCGTATAGGCCGTAAAGCCAAAACCGTAGCCGAACTGCTCCAGCGCCACGCAGGCCGAAACCAGCGGCACGCTGCTAATCTTGAGCGACGCCATCAGCACGTATAGCAGGTCGGGGACGTTGATAGCCAGCGCCATAGGCAGAATCCATTTTTTGAAACCGCCGCGGGAAATGACCATTCCGGCCAGGATACCGCCCAGCAACAGCGCTATCACGCCCAGGGTGCCGTAGATGGCGCCCACATCGGCAGTTGTGAGGGCCAGGCCGCCCGCAGCCTTGTCGTCCAGCATAAAGGGCTGCGCAATCTTCACCAACTGGCTCTCGCCCAGGCGGTAAGTCAGCAAGAAGAAGAGCATCAGGCCCATGTGCGGCTTCTGGAAAAAGCTGACGAAAGTGGTGGCAAAGTTGCGCCAGATGGTGCGGGCGTTAATATCGCTGCGGGGTGCGTCGCTGGCAGGCTTGGGGAGGACGAAGCGGTGCCAGATGGTCAGCGCCAGGAAGATGCCAGCCAGCAGATAGAAGGCCAGGCTCCAGGCCAGCGCAATGCGGTTGCCACCCGCTGCTGAAGCACCCAGGTTCGGGAAAATCTTCCCCTGCTCTACCCAGCCGGCAAACATCACCAGCAGACCCTGGCCGAATATCATAGCCACGCGGTAGAAGGTGTTGCGGATGCCCACAAAGAAGCTTTGCTCTTTCTCTTGCAGGCCGTGCAGATAGAATCCGTCGGCGGCAATGTCGTGGGTAGCGGAGGCAAAGGCCAGCAGCCAGAAGAAGGCCATAGTGACTTGCACCCAGTGGGTTGTGGGGATAAAGAACGCCACTCCGGCAAAGGCCGCTGCGATGAGTGTCTGCATAGCGTTGACCCACCAGCGCTTGGTCTTGATAAGGTCGATGAATGGACTCCAGAGCGGCTTAATGACCCACGGCAGGTAGAGCCAGGAGGTGTAAAGGGCCACTTGGGTGTTGCTCAGACCCATCTTTTTGTACATAATCACGGCGACGGTCATCACCGCCACGTAAGGCAGACCTTCTGCGAAGTAGAGCGTCGGGATCCAGCTCCAGGCGCTGCGTTTTTTCTCAATTTGATTCATCTGTCGGTGTATTATTTGGCACGAAGTACAAGTTTTGGCTCATTTTTGTTCTTCGTGACAACTATCTTTCTATAATCTCTATCTTCAGTGCCGCGAAGTACATATTTTGGCTCTATTTTGTTCTTCGCGACATCCACCCGGGTTTTACTCACCGCTCGTGTCATTCTTCTCCATAATGTGTCGATATAGTTGCTCCGGGATAGTAATGCTGCAGGATGGTACGGTAGTCGTAGCCGCGGGCGCCCATTGCGGCGGCGCCAATCTGGCACAGCCCCACGCCGTGGCCCCAGCCGGCGCCGTGGAGTATGAACTTTGCGGGGGCCCGGCCTTCCGCTCCGAGAATACTTTGCCCGGCAACACTTTTTTTATTTAGACGATGCTCCGCCTCGCAAACTTTCTCTGCGCCGGAAGCCGGGCAATACCCCTTCTCCACCACAAATGCAGAGCTGTACAAATGGCTGCGGGAGAGGGTCTTGCGGATTTCCAGCTCCTTACCGATGATTTTGGTCTTTTTGCTGCCGACGATTCTCAGGCGGCAGATGCGACCTGAGACGCCGCGCTCCAGCGGAATCAGGTCGCGGATCTCGCCGTAGTCCTCTCCGGTGCGCTCCAGTATAATCTGGCGCAATTCTTCTGCGGTATATTCCACCCTCCAGCGGTAGAAATCTTTGGTCTCGCTGTCGTAGTCTTTGAGGACCTGGCCCAGCAGGCGTGCACTGCGGGTATTGCAGAATGCGCGCGGGCTGGAAAGTATCCACTTACGGGCGGCTGATTCCTGACGCAGGTCCGTTTGCGCTCCGGCGGCCGCATTGCTTTGGGCAACCAGCAGACCATCGGGCTTGCGGCCGCCTCCGGCAAGTGTCGTTTCCCTGTCACGGGCATATTTCAGATACGGCACCTCCTTATTCTCCCAGCAGTACTTGAACTCCTCGAGCGCGCCGCCGCAGCATTTGGAAAAGCGGGCGTCGCACACGCGGCCGTCGTACCAGAGCACCTGGCCCCAGGTGGCCTCGATGACACGCTTTGTCTTCCGGAGCATAGCTGGGTCGACCCTTGCCCCGCCCTGGAGGGCATCGTCTTGAGTATCAGCACATTGCAAACTATCGCTATGCCCTGTTTGGGGGGAGTGATTATTCGTAAGCTCCTTTGTATCAGCAAATTTAGCTCCAGGAGCCATAGCTGTAGCAGCCATAGACATAGGGATTCCCTGGTAGCGCTGACAGTGGTCGTCGGCACAGAAATCGAACCACTCGTGGTCTTCGCGGTCCTGCCAGCGGATCAGCTCGTCCGGGGTGTCACACTCCACAGAAGAATATGTCCCCGCCCGTTTGCCGGCAGCGGACATCCTTTGTACCTCGTCGCGCTTGTCCAGCTGGGCCAGCAGCCACGAGCGGGATATCACGGCGTGGGCCTTCAGGAACTCGAAACCGGCGCTGGGCGACATTTCGGATGCAATTACGCACTGCAGATAATCTTCTATACCTACGACGTTTATGGCTATGACGCGGCCGTGGCGGGCGATGAGTTTCAAATCACCCGGAAAGGACTGGTCCTGATAGCGCTGCCAATGGAAGCCTTTGCCTATTTCGACGTTCTTGAGGGTGAAGTATTGTTTAGACTGGAGTGTAACAGTTTCATTCTTAGCTATTTCCCCAAAGTGCCCCCCTACAGAATCAGGGGAGGCATTATTTATATTTCTCTGATTATCAACATTATCCGCTTCAGCAGCACGGTCAGCGCGTCCGGCACAGCCTTCAGCAAAATACCACTCGGGACGCGCCTCGCCGTCAATCACCACCTGGCCGTCGCATTCGGTAGCCACAAAAACTGTCTCCCCGCCGAGCGAGAATTCCACCCTGTCGGCCTCGAGAATGCCGACGCTTATCGTGCGCTGTTTTCCGATATGCGTGCCTGAAGTTCCCACGTGCGAATCCTGTCTTTATAAGTGTTGTAACGGTTGGCGGTCGCTACGTCCAGCGACGCATCGCTATTGCCCTCCCAGCGGCGGCAGAAATACATCACGTCGTATATACGGCCGATGCGATAATGCCGGCTGATGCGCAGCGCCACGGCGTAGTCTTCGCCGTATTTGGTGGTCGGGAAGGTCATTTCGCGCACCAGCGGGGTGTAAAAGCCGCGCGGCGCGCCCAGTCCGTTGATGCGCAGGGCGTTGTTGCGGCCGTTGTCGGGCGTCCACTCGCGATGCTCTATCGGGGCCATATCGGCCGGTTTCAGGGCGATGTCGGTGATTTGGTATGATCCTATCACCATAGCGCAATTCTGAGCGTAGAAGGCCTCTACAAACTTCTGGACGGTATCTGGGCCGCTGTATACATCGTCGGAGTCGAGCTGCAGGGCAAAGCGGCCGCATTTGGGGTGATGCAGCGCCGCGTTCCAGTTGCCGCCTATGGCGTGATAGGTCTTGTCCTGGGCAATATAGACCAGTTTGTCGGGATTCTCCGCCGCCAGCTGTGCTATGATTTCTGCGGCGCCGTCGGTGGAATTGTCGTCCACCACTATCACGTTATATTTGAAAGAGGTCTTCTGGTGCAGCGCGCTTTTTACCGCATCGGCTATGGTGCGGGCGCGGTTGCGGCACGGAATCACCACGCTGGCCTCGAATTCGAACTGCTCTGAGTTCAGGTCAATCTCCTTGAAGTCCTTTGGCGCCAGGTAACCGCCGATGGCCTTCAGGTGAGCAGTGCAGGCCTGCTCCATCTCTATCTGGACCTCGCGGTTGCGCGGGTTCACATAGTCGAACAGCTTCTCGCCAAACTCGCGCGTGTCCATCTCTATGTCGTAGTAGAGGAATTCGTTTATGTGGACAATCTTGCCCAGCCGGCTGAGCCGCAGCCGCAGGTCGTAGAAGCCCGCGTATTTGTAGCCGCCCTCTGCTGCTCCGAATATGCTTCGCTCCGGGCCAGTCGGCTCGTCGCGCCTGTTCCCTACGCGAACATATTCTTCGCAAGGATACGGGCGGCTCATATCGTCGACAGCCTGCTTCAATGCGGCGGTGCGGATCAGTATCACACTGCCAAAGTCAAAGTCGTCGCGAAGGGAACCCGGCTGGTAGTCAATCACCGGCGCTTCCTGAACCTGGCCGTCGGCGCCCTGGTTAAAGCGGTCGGCATAGGCCAGCACCGCATCGGTGTCGGCGGCAATCTGCACCATCCGGTGCAGGCCGTGGTGCACCCAGACCAGCCGCGTGGGCTTATTGTAGATCAGCGTGTATTCACCTTTGGCATTGGCGGCAATCCATTTCACCGCGTCGGTGGAGCGCAGCTCCTCGCGGCAGAACACCTCCCCCACCAGCGGATTCGCCTTAAGCTCCTGCACCGTGGATTTGTCTGCCGTTGCAATAAAACAAGAAATTCTGGTCATTCTTCTTCACGTTTGTCCACGTGAAGATACAAAAAGTTTTTGAGTGCATTTGCGGGAAAGAAAAACAAAAAGGGGCTGCCCGAACGGGCAACCCCTTGAAGATTATTAAAAAACATCTGCTAAGCGCGAGGTTGTACTACAGTAACAACATAAGTAGAGGTATGTGTTGAATCTTCAGGATCAGTCCACTTAATTGTAATAGTACCTGTGCGAGTGTTAGATGTACTATAATTCTGTCGCGTGATCTTGAAAACCAACGAATGGCTTGTTATTAACGGGCTACCTGTCTCAAGCCATACGTTATCCGAATAGCCAGTAGGAGCATTAATTGTTATTTGAAGATCTGAAGCCCTCAGGTTAGGTTTAGCAATGTACGGAACATATAACGTACCAGTCCCATTGAAATCCAAATCGTAATGTTCCGTCAAAACGACAAGGTAACGTGCTGCTGCATGCTGAATAACGGGGAGATAGTACTTCTTTACGGAACTGTCTGAAAATGTTGCTGTAACAGTTACAACGCCAATGCGGGACTTCTCAGAGTCATTCTGTTCTAAGGAAACATCAAAGCTGGCACTATTGCCTACTACGTCCGTGGTGTTGGAAATGGAGATCCAATCCACATTATTGTCCACCGTGTATGAAACCGCATCTGTACTAAACGGCACATTGACGGTCACGGCCGGAGAGTCTTCCTCTACAACACCAAGGTTGCACTCGATGAAGCCGGGAGTCGGAGTAGGTTCGGGCATAGCCAGCTGACGGACATCAATTTCCTTGGTAATAGCGGCGCTGCCATCATTGTAAGTAGCTGTTACCCTGACTCTTGCGTTACGCTCTACACCAGTATTGTTCTGTGCTTTGTACAGCAGAGACCAGCCAGTGTTTTCGCTATAAAGAGTTTCAACTTCCAACCAATCTGAATCAGAGCTAACAAACTCATAGGTCAGTTTATTTTTAGGACAATCTGTGGCAACGGCCATTCTGTAGCCTCCAGAAGGCATATCTGCTTTAAGAACTACCTCCCTGGTCGGACTGAGATAGTGAACCGGATCGGGAATTCTTATTACCTGAGCTTTTTCGACAATTGTTGAACCGTCAGCAAAGTGTCCAGTCAGAGTAAGATTATTAGTTAACAGCAAGCTAGTAGAGTAGTAAGGTTCCTTCAGGGAAACTTCAAGCTTGAGACCGTCAGCACTCATCCTGGCATACAACCAATCCTGAGCTTCAGCAGGTACTTCTACGTCAACGCTGGCTGCGTTGGTGTACAGGTACTGCTTGTAGAGCTTAGTTTCATCTGCAGATGCAGAAAGGATGATAGGACCCTGCTCTAGGAAGTTGGGAACTTCTGTTTCAACGCCCTGCTTAACACTGATAGTTCTAGTGAGCGTACCGTTGGAAAGCGTAATAGTGGCTTCACGATCTGCACCTGAATTATTCTCATCACATTTAACAGAGAGAGTTGCATCGTCAGCCTTGTCCACTGTAAGCCAGTCAGCGCCGTCAGTGTATGTGACAGAAGGGGTCCAGTTGGAAACATTGGTGAAGACAGGAACGCTTTCAGCGACTCCGTCAGTACCAAGTTTATTGTAATACAGGGATTCCTGAGCATACAGATACTTCTCGGGAGCGGGTGTCTGGAATACTTTGATATCAGCAGAAAGTGTCTGGCCATCAGTATAGGTTGCGGTAACCGTTACTATTGCCTCTCTAGACTGTATTGCGGTATTCTCAGTAGGATCAACCAGCAATACAGCATCGTTGTAAGGAGATACTTGCAGCCATGACGATGCCTCAGTAGGAACAACTACCGACAACTCATCCTTGAGAGCATCAGTATTGAGGGTAACGAGCAGGCCGCCAACGTGATCATTGTCAATAACGACATCCTTGGGAGCATTGAGGTAATGTGTAACAGGCACAGCTCCGGGAGCCAGCTGTTTGACATTCAATGTCTCTGTCTTGACTTCGCCATCGGCAAAGGTAGCGGTAACAGTAACCACAGCGGTACGCTCGGCACCGGTGTTAGCCTCTGCTGCCAGTTTCACACTACCCTTGGTAGCGGTCAACCAAGTTGCAGCAGCATCGGCCTCAACTGTGTAGTTTGTTGCATTGGTGAATACATTGACTGTCTCTTCAGATGCCTCTGCGGGGAGAGTTACATCGTCAACAGCAAGGAAGAGGTAATTCTCAGCTGCGGGAGCAGGAGTACCCTCATCACCCTTAGCTGCCTGGAATACGGTGATAACCTTCTCGGCCTGAGTGCCGTCTTCGAACTTGGCAGTAACTGTTACGACACCAGTACGAGGTTCGCCTGTTTCGTTCTCTGCAATCTTGATCTTAACGTCTCTTGTACCATTCTCGTTGGTGATAATGGAGGCGTACAGCCAACTTGCGTTGGAAGAACGAGCAATTACGCTGGTAGCGTTGTCATAGATAGGCAGTCTGTCTTCAATCTCCAGATAAGGAACAACCATTGTGCTTACGTAAACATCAAGGATGTTGTCGCTGGGGGACTGGAGTACAGTGGCTTCGCCCTGGTGGGTCTTGCCTGCCTTGTCAATCAGAGTGACGGTTACTACTGCAGTGCGGGCATCGCCGGTAGTGTTGGCTGCTGCCTCGGCGGGAACTCTTACTACGCGGGTGTCTGAGCCAAATTCCTTGGTGCCAAGGGTAAGCCACTCAGCATCGGAAGAAACCTTGACATCTGCAAGTTCGAATTCCTCAGAGCAGTAAGCACGAAGAACTACGTTCTGCTTTGCGCTGGAGATAGCCTTGCTGGGAGTCAGAATGGTGAATTCTGTTGCACCTGCAGGCTGATCTACAGTGATGAGAGCGGTCTTCTTGCTGTTCTTTACAGTTACGTAAGCCTTGCGGTCACGACCTGTGGTATTGGGCTCAGCAACGAGCTTGACGAATGACTTGTCAGCATTGATAGTTGCTTTCAGCCATGCGGAAGAAGACAATGCGGAACTGAGCTCGTCCTTTGCTATGAAGCCGATCTTGAGGGTCTCACCTGCAGGGTCCATAATGACTTCGTCAACCAGAGCCTCGAGGATGCTATCATCCTTGGCGCCAGCCTGAACAATCTGTACGGTCGCAGTGTGAGTCTTGCCTGCCTCGTCTACAAAGGTGACCAGAATAGAAGCAGCACGTGCCTCTTCTGCAGTGTTTTCAGCTGCGGTGAAAGGCCTGCTTACATTCTGACCGTTGATAGTCTTGGGCTTGCCGGTCAGCCAACTTGCATCTGAGCGGAAGGTCATATCATCCTTGTCGTCTACGGTGCTACCATAAGCTGTGATGTTGACATCCTGCTCATTTGAATCGATGTAAATAATGTCGGGGGAAAGCAGAGCGAAGTGAGTATCCTTGGCCGGCTGGAATACGGTGATGATCTTGCTCTCGCTGCCGTTGGAAACGGAGATGTAAGCGGTACGGTCCAGACCGGTGGTATTCTCGGCTGCAGTAATGGTCAGAGTCTGAGGATCAGTAGTATTGTCAATATCAGCCGCAGTAATCCAGGTTGCAGAAGGAGTAGCGGTCAGAGCATCCTCGGTCTCGAAGGTCAGAACCACGGTCTCGCCTGCAGCGGCTACGGTGATGAAGTCAACAAGTGCCTCAAGCTCGCCACCGTCGGTAGCTGCCTGATTTACTACGATTGTCTTCTGAACGGTGTCACCCTTCTCATCGAAGAAGGTAACGATGATTTCACCCTGACGGCGTACACCGGTGGTGTTTTCAGCAACGGTAAACTCAGCCTCTACGATTTGATCAGTAGCTGCGGGAGCCGTCTTGACGGTGATCCAAGCAGCATTGGGGATCATAGTGACCTTATCAGCATTAACGCTTGCGTAAGCGGTAACGGTGATGTCGTTTTCAACCTTGTTCACGAGAACGTTCTCGCCACTGAGGATTGCGAAGTAAGTGCCAGCTGCAGGCTGGTAAACCATAATCTTCTTCGCGAGGGTCTCGCCCTTGTTGGAAGTGGTGATTACGGTGATGCTTGCGTGACGATCCTTACCGGTTGCGTTGGCAGCAACTTCGAAGTCAACTACGCCATAGCCGTCTTCAACTGTGACAGGCTGAACGGTAATCCAACCCTCTTCAGAAACCACTGCGCTGAGAGTCTCGACATTGGTGATGACAGGGAGAGTGAACTTCTCGCCTGCTGCATCGGCAACTACTCTGTCAGAAAGACCGTCAAGTACATTGTATGTACCAGCCTGGGTTACAGTGAAGCTCTCGGTGCAAGGCACGCCGCCTGCCCTCTCGATGGTAACGGTAACGATAGCGGTACGAGGTTCTGCGGTGGTGTTCTCTTGAACCTTCACACCAAGCAGGTTGCTTTCGATATCAAACTCGTAGACAGTCAGCCAGTCTGCATTGTAGTCGTAGTCGGCATTGGTGATGTCGCCGGCTGCGAACATTGCTACGTGGAATGTCTGCTGATCTTTGCTGAGGACGAAGTTATCCATCGGTATCTCGAGGTACGTGTCGGTTGCCAGCTGAATAACCTGAACGCGTTTCTCTACGCGGGTCTCGTTCTCTTCACCAGTCCATACAACAAGGGTGGTTTCACGCTGCAGACCAGTTTCGTTGTCATCAGCGGTCCACTTGATGCTGTAGTCGCCCTCGCCGTAAGCTTCGTCAGGACTGATCCAAGTCGCTGACCAGTCTGCCGTCCAAGTACCAGTGGTGATAACCTGTGTCCAGAAGCTAGCATCGTGTGCAGGAATGACAACCTTCTCAGGAGATACAGAAAGCATTGCATTCAGAGGATTCTGGTGGATGGTGATGATGTGGGTGAGCTTCTCGCCCTTGTCGGTAACGGTGGTGAGAGTTACGTATGCGGTACGTGCCTCTGCGCTCTCGTTCTTCTTCACATCAATTGCAATTTCCTGAGGGTCAACATCCTGGTTAGGAGTGCCGGGGATTACAGAGCACCAGCCGCCAACCATAGAGCTTACAGAAGTGGATACTTCGGTATTGCCATAGAACGGGAATACTACGACCTCACCCTTAGGAGAAGCCTCATAGTAGTCTACGTATACATCAAGGATGTTGATGGTAGGAGCCTGGGTAACGATGAAGGTATCGCTGATAGGCTCGCCGGCCTTGAGCTGCAGGGTTACAGTAACGATTGCGGTACGAGGCTCGGCAGTGGTATTCTCTTCGATGTCGAACTCGAGGGTCGTTGCATCACCGCCGGTGTACTTGATCCAGTCTTCGCTGCAGTTAACCTGCATGTCGGTGAAGTCACCTGCTGCAAAGTAGCCGACTTCCAGAGTCTGCTCCTCTTTGGTAACAGCGTAGGCTGCGATAGGTATCTCTATATAGGTGTCGCGAGCGAGCTGGATTACATTAACAACCTGCTCTTCACGTTCGTTGTTCTCGGGACCGGTAGCAACGGTGATTTGTGCGCGACGGTCGTAGCCGGTGGTATTCTCAGCAGCAGTCCAGTTGATAACTGCGTCGCCAAAGCCTGCAGCTTCGGTGGAGACTCCACCATCTACAGGGTTAGTGAGCCAGTCGCTGGAGTTGGTTGCCCACCAAGTACCGGTGGTATTGATGGTCATTGCAAACTCTGTTTCGGTTGCAGGGATTACAACTTCCTTGGGAGTTACGCTCAGTGCTGCATAGAGAGCTGCCTGACGGATGGTGATCACCTTGGTGATCTTCTCACCTGCCTCATTAACGGTAGCGATGGTAACGAATGCAACGCGTGCTTCGCCGGTGCGGTTGGGGTCAACCTCGATCTTGATGATCTTCTGAGGATCGCTGTAGCTGCAGCATTCTGCCTGATAGCTGTCTTCGTCTACGGCAACTTCTGCATGTACCCAATCTTCGCTGGAAGATACGCTTACAGGAGTGTTAGCGTAGTAAGGGAGAGCAACTTCGTCGCCACGGGCCATTACATCGATAACGTCTACGAATACGTCAAGGATGTTAACGGTAGGAGACTGAGTGAAGGTTACGGGGATTGCGATAGGATCACCGAATACAGGAGTGCAGGTGATGGTAACGATACCGGTGCGGACCTCTGCAGTCTTGTTTTCAGAAACTGCAACGTTCACAATGCCGTCGGCGATGTCGCCCACTCTGAGCCAATCTACATTGGAAGAAGCCACAACGCTCTCTTCGTTGCCGGAAGTCACGAAGGTAACCTTTGCAAGGCCTCCCCACTTGTCGAACAGGAATGAGCGGACGGGAACTTCAAAGTAGAACTGCTCGGGACGCTGGGTAACAGTGATGGTAGCGCTCTCGCGCTGGCTGTTTTCAGCACCTGTCTGGATAGTGATGACTGCTACGCGTACCTGGCCGGTCTTGTTCTCGGCAACATTTACGTTAAGCATATAGTCACCGGTGCCCTCGGTCTTGTCGATGGTCAACCAGTCGCTGTCGCTGCTTGCAGTCCAGCTGTTGTTGGTAAGAATGCTTGCTACAAAGTTCTGAGCAATAGCATAGAGATTCTTCTCTGCGGGAGATACAACCAGAGTTGAGTAAGCAGCACCCTGACGGATGATGGTGGTCTTGGAGATAATCTCACCCTTCTCAGAGTCGGTGGTAACTGTTACGACAGCTACGCGAGGAACAGCGGTTTCGTTCTTTTCAACGGTGATGACGAGGTTCTGGCCGTCAGCCACTACGTTGCACCAAGACTCACTGCTGCGAACTGAAACAGGAGTATTACTATAAATAGGTATACGGAAGGTTTCACCTACCCACTCTACTGCATACTCGTCTGCGAGTACATCCAGAATATTGATGGTGGGAGCCTGAGCCACGCGTACCTGACGGATGATAGGATCACCGGCCTGGCCGTGGGTGATGAAGGAGATGACGCCTTCGCGTGCGATTGCAGTGGTATTCTCTGCTACGTTAATGGTAGCAACACCGTCTGCAACACTTGCAACTGTCATCCACTTGGAACTTGAAGAAGCGGTAACGGTTACGTTGCTGCCCTCGAGAACGTAAGGGATCTCGATGGTCTGCTCTTCAAGGCTCAGAGGATAGTCAGTTACGGGAACATCCAGATAGAAATCAACAGCTGCCTGACGTACAACAACCTGGCGGGTAACGCGGTTCTCGTTTTCAGGGCCGGTGGTGAAGGTGATGACTGCAATACGCTCGCGACCGGTGTCGTTTGCAGTTGCAGTAACGGTGATGAGATTGTCGTTGGAGCCCTCTGTCTCGCTGAGAGTGAGCCAATCGCTGTCTACAGAAGCTGTCCAGGTACCCTTTGTTGTAACATTCAGGGTGAACTGACCTGCTTCTGCGGTGAGTGTCTGGCTCTCGGGAGATACAACCAGAGCAGCGTTGCTAGCAGACTGGGATACCTCAATCTGGTGAACTTCAGTCTTGCCGTCAGCCTCGGTGAGGACAGTGATGGTAGCCACGCGGTCAGCGCCGGTGTTATTCTCTTCTACAGTAATCTTGAATGCGCCGTTGCCGTCGCCGCTGTCAGGGTCAACTGTGCACCAGTCAGCAGAAGAAGCAACCTCCCAAGGACCGTTGCAAGCAATGCTCATAAGATATTCGCCTGCATACTTGGTGAAGGAAACTTTGTCTTTGCCAAGTACAAGTTGTGTACCCTCAGAAGTCTGGCGAACCAGGACTGTGGTGGATACAATACCATCGTTGGAGGTGATGGTGATCTTACCCGAACGTTCGTTGGGTGTAGTGTTGGCTGCTACAAAGAACTCGAAAGTACCCTTGTGATTGCCAAAGCCGTTGTCAACGGTGATCCACTCTACATCACTGGACGCGGTCCACTGCAGATTGGACTCAATAACAACGGTGCCTTTTCCCGTCTCGGGGCCGACAAGCACGACTTCGTGGTCGGCTTTCAGGAACGGAATCTCCTCCTCGTAGCAACCTGTGGTGAGGAATGCTGCGAGAACGAAGCAAAGAACCGAAAGGTTTCTCAAAAGTTTTTTCATAGATATTATTGATTAGTTGTTGTTTTGGCTTTTTCTGGCAATGGCAAGAGCCCTGTTGCGATACTCGCTCTCCGGAAGGAGAATGAGGATGGACTCGGCTTCTGCATATTTACCTGCACCGATCTTGGTAAGAGCGGTGTTGTAGTCTGCGTAGCCGCTGAGCAGGCGGTCTGCCTTTGCATATTCTTCATTCATCAGGCACAGGATACCAAGGTTGTAGTCAGCCTCGGGGATCTTGCCTTCGATGTTCTCGTAAATAGCCTTGGCCATTTCGTAGTTGCCGTTCATAAAGTATACGAGAGCGCGGTTTGCGTTCACATACTGATTTGCATCCTTGAAAGGAATCTTGTCGGCAACCTCGGCAGCTTCTGCCCACTCCTCTGCGTCAGCGTGAGCGAGCATCTCTGCGTTGAGGTCAAACACCTCTTCGTTGGGCTTCTCTACCAGAGTGTGCACGGTGGTGCACTCGTCCAGGTCGCATACGTAGTTGTACACCAGACCGCGGCCGTCGGTAAGAACGGGGCAGAGGTCGATGTGGGCGCTGCGGCACTTAGGGAAGTAGTTGGCGAAGATGGTCTTGTACTCAGAAGGATACTTGCTCTTGATCTGGCGCTCGAGAGCGTCGGAATCTTCGCGGCCATTTTCAATCATATTGATGATTTCGGCAGCGTGAGGAAGGCCGCTGGAAGCCAGGCACTCGCTCACTACATCCCAGTTCTCTACGTTGCTTACGAAGTTGCAGTTGTCGTAGGGGATGCCGATGCTGTCGAAGTAATCTTTCACAGCCTGCTGACGTTTCTCGGCAAGTTTAGTATTGTAGTCATAAGGAGCCTCGGGAGAGTCGCTGATGATCACGTCCATTGTGTAGGAAGGAACGTTGCTATTGAACACGATGTTCTTGTAGTTCTGAACGAAGTCGTTCTCGTAGAACTCGGGCTCGATGACTGCGCTGTTAACCTTGAAGGGGATGTGGGTGGTCAGGCAGAGGTTCTCGTCCTCGCAGCGCTTGGTCATATAGAAGAAGTGCATAATGGGAGAGCGCTCTACCATACCGGGGATGCTGTAGATGCCGCAATATACGGGAACGGTCTCCAGAAGGAGGTCGTTGGTATATGCATTGCCGATTACATCGACAACCAGGCAACCGCCGTCCATCCAGTCTTCGAAGTTGCTGTGAAGGGTATAAGTGTATTCAGTTGCGCCGCCTTTATTGTAGCGGATGCGCTTGCAGATACCGTCGGATTTGTGCGGCTCGTACTTGGTCATACGCTGGTTGAAGACGTCGTGGTTGCGGCTCTCCATTACAACGGGAGTGAGGGCGATGTTGGTGTCACCCTTTGCGCTGCGGATGTAGGGGCGGAACTGAACGCCTGTGTGGCGGCTGAGATACTCCGCAGGGAGAGTGTAGGTGATGTCCATATCCACGGTGCCGTGGTCGTTGGAAACGCCTACCTGATTGAGAGTAACCTCTGCGGGACGGTATTCAGTAAGTTTCTGAAGATTAATACAAGCATCGCAAAAGATTATTGCGAAGATCAGTGTCAATACAATTTGGAACTTTTTCATAATCTTGCGCTTGTTTTAGAAGAGGAAGTAAGTGAATTTCAGACCAATACGGGTCAAGCCGATGTTCTGGCGGTTGAGGCCGTCACCAATCATAATGCCGTTGCGGACAAGCTTGGTGCCTTCGTTCATCCAAACGCGGAACTCGTCGCTGACCTGGGAGTCGCCGTAAGACTCATCCTTAGGGTCGTAGCAAATGACCTTGGAGTCATTGAGGTAAGTGTAACCGAAACCTACGAAACCTTCCAGATTCCAGCTCTTGCTGAGCATCCAGGAGTATCCGTAAGAGAGGCCTGCACCGTAAAGATTACCCCTGTAGGCATACTGCCTGAGACCAAAATCGTGGTATTCGCCATAGTGGCCTTCAATACCGATGTAATGGCCTGCAAACCTATACCGGGGATAAATTCTCAGCTCGGGCTGAACAGCCCAGAAGTTGGTCTTCTTTTCTCCGAAGTTGAAGGGATTGATAGCCCCGTCAACAGTCAGAGCCAGATGCCTGCTGAGACCGATGTCCAGGCCGAGGTTCGGCGTAGCCGCAGCCCAACCAAGAACGTTGGTGCCTACACCCAACCACTGAGCGTTGGATGTCAGCGGAGCCAGCATCAGGAGAGCGGAGAGAAAAACGGTAAGTTTGAGCTTTTTCATTTTTCTAATACTCGTTTAGTTGTTAATAATTAAGTACTTGATTATATGATATTTACAAATTCCTTTAAATATTATCTACGCGCGCACAAACGCATAATGCGCATATAAAGTGTTCAAAGATAATAATTTTTTGACAATTAACAAATAATTAACACTTCCGAAACGCAATTTTGCTTTTCGAAATGTTTCGTTGTTTGTTTAAAAAGGAAACCTTTACTCGAAATAGAGAGGTGCGAACCAGGTGCTCCACTGCCCCCATTGGCCAGTGGCCACATATGCGTAGGACACATATTGCTGCTGGCTGAGCCTGATGTGGCCCTCACCGTCTCCGCTGACGCCCATATTGTGCATTCCGGGCTGGGTAAAACCTCTCATATCGCCTATGTAGCTGAAGCGAAGGCCGTCTTCAGAAACCCAGACGGCGATTTTTGAAGAAGAAGTCATACGGTTGTATGTGTGGAAGGCATAGAACAGTCCGTAATCTTCCAAATACTTGACATCGGCGCTGTCACAGCCGTAAAGGCTGCGCTTGTCCAAAGCCACTCCCCTGTCGGTCAGGTGGGCGGGCCAGTTTTCGGAAAGCGGAGCCGTCATAACCTTGGTCACTGTTACAGAATTTTCTGTCAGGGTATAGTAGAGATAAACCGTATTGTCCTTGACCACTATGCTGGGTTCGCCTATGCCCCAGTCGCCGGTGGCGCCGGTGAATTCGATCACTTTGGCGGGTTCGCCGCCCCAGCCGCTGCCGTTCCACTTGTACCAGGGGCCCACCGGCGTGCGGCTGCGCGCCAGATAGCAGTGATTGAAAGTGCCGTCGTACTTGCCCGGGGCGCTGGTGTAGCCAAGATAATACCAGCCTCCGAAATGGGCTGCGCCGGGGTCGCAAACGCTCCACTCATCTTCAAAACCTTCTGTGCCGAAAAGCACGTCGCGCTCGGCCGTCCAGCTGGCGCCGCCGTTTTCGCTGTGGAAATAAGCAAAGCGGTCTACGTTGGCATAATTGCCCGTAGCACGCCCGCGGGGGCGCATTTCAAAGTTGTATGCATTGGTGGAAGTGCCGTCCAGATAAGACACCGCGTCGGTGATGCTGGAAGATCCGGCGCCGGTGTAGTAATAGATTCCCACACCCTGCGTGGCATCGGTAGCCGTCCACAAATATTCGCCCGTTGGCATCATTGCCTGGCTGCTCTGATACACGCGATAGCGGTTGCCGGAAGCTGTGATATTGGTGAAGGATCTTGTGGCTATGGGCTGCGACGCCACGGTGGCGCTGTAGGAGCCCTTCCACTGGTAGAGCTTTATGGTGATGGCGTCGGAGTCAGAAGAAGTGCCGTACATCCTCATCTGGATGGAGGCAAACTTGTGCTGGATGTTGAAATACTGGGCCAGAGTATGTCCGGCGGCGGACATCTGCCGTCTGGAACCTGTCTCCTGATATGCATACAGGCCGTAATACAGGTAATTACCGCCTTCTTTCGAAGTCCAGACATCCAGCGAGCCGTCGTCGTTGATGATTATCGACGGGCCGTAGCGGTAATGGTAGCCGGAACCGGGATAGTTATAGAGGTTTGCGCCGCCGTCGGTGCGGGGAATCGGGTATGACCTGCCCCTCTGGGTCACCGTGAGCATCTTGCTGCCGGCCTCCGCCGAATTGAAGAGCACGGTGCCGATGCGCACATCGTAACTGTTGTTTTCCGTGACGGTAATCTCAAAGTCCCGGCGGCCAGGGCCGGGGGTACCGCTCACCGAAATCCACTCAGAAGATGAAGTGCAGGTGTAGTTTGTGTTTGCCAGGACCTTGACCACGTCGGTGCCGTATGAGTTGGTAAAGATCATATTCTCCTTTGAGATAGAGAGATAGTAACTCATCGCCTCCTGCTCTACCGTGAGCACCTGAGGTTCAACTCCCGCTCCGGAGAATGTCACGGTGGCCGTGCGCGGCTCTGCCACGGTATTCTCTTCTACAGCCACAACGTACATATCCTCTGTAGAAGACGGCAGCTTGGTGATGCTGACCCAGCTGTCAGAAATTTCGTAGGAATAATCTACGTTTGAATACACAACAATGGCTTGGTCGTTGGCCTCAAAGTCAAAAATCAGTTTATTTTCCGAGAGGCTCAGATACCGGTTGATTCCCGCCTGCAAAAAGGCGATTTGAGTGGAGTAATTGCCGGAGGTGATTGTGGCAGTGGCAGACCTGGGGTCACCGCTGTTTGCTTCCACATTGAAAGCAAGATTGTCTGTTCGCACCGCTTTGGTGCCAATATATTGAATCCAGGTTTCGCTGGTGGAAACTTCATAATCCACGTTGGTAATGAGGCCGGCGACCACCTCGCCGCCCGCTCTTGAGACGTTGTACGAGGTCTTCACAGGCACCAGTATGGGCTGCTCCGGCGGAACCGGCGGCTCGGGCGGATCGTCGGGATTGCTTGACTCATCTATCTCCAGAAGCATTTCCACCGCCACCATACGGCCTTTGCCGTCGCTGGCAAAGACTATCACCTTGTCCTGGGCGATAGGGGTCGGGGCAGTGACCACTATGGTGCCGGCAGTGGCCGACTGCGCCTTGACCTCAACGCTCCATCCTTCGCCGCAAAGGGCGGTAATCTGTGCGTTTCCGGCACCTTCTATTTCGTAAGTAACTGTAACGCTCCCACCTGCCCCGATGACTGTATCGTCGCCATTCAGGGATAGTGTAAGAGCTTGATACTTAGGAATTATAATCTGAGCGCCGCCGCTTATGGTAAAAACGACCTTAGCAGCATCTTCTGAAACGCTGGTGATAAGGCATTTATCTATTTGTCCAACAGGTTTAAAACTTTTACCTCCGTCTACAGAAACCTCCAAAGAGCCGCCGTTTGTCCTGAATTGCGGAACGGGGTTTTCGGGGATGATTTCCACCCGGTTTCCGTCTTCGCCGGTGAGCCATTCGCCACCCGACATCCAGTAATATTTGCCGCCGTCTTCGCCCACCTGGACGGCCGAGTTCCGGTTGTATACGGTGACCTCTCCCGCCTCTTTAAACACCGCCTTGAAGCCAACAATCCTGCCGCTTTCTGCCAGCGGTTCAAAGCTCACCAAGGCGTCCTGCCGCTGCACTGCTTCTATCAGTTTGCCAAGCGACTCGGCATCCCGGCCAAGATCCCTGCCCTGCTCTGCGAGGCTGTCAATCTGCTGTTTAAGCTGCTCCAGTGAGGCACTTGGGTCAGAGCAGGAGGCAACAACCATAGTTGCCGCGGCTAGCCCGATTGCCAGATATGAGAGCAGTTTTTTCATTATTGAGCAGTGCAAAGAAAACAATTATTTCAAAGAATCGTGCACTATGTTGTAGTATATGTAGGGATCTTCTTCGGTGTCCGAATTGCGGTGATAGCCGGTTGTGCTCCGGCTCACATCTGCGATTCCCCAGAAAATGGCGTCGCAAGTATCGTCGTAAGAGCCCAGTACGGCATATTCGCCGGCGGCCAGCGCCCAGGTGACGCGCCGCTTCCATTCCCCGGCATCTACACGGTACCAGTCCTGGGGCGGAACACCGCCGTTGGGGCAGGCGAAACGGACCTTCCCGTCGCTGCTGGCGGAATAGTTCCTGTATCCCCAACCATCTGTGGCAGTGGGCGTTATGGCGCTGTTTACCTGGCAGGTCCCGATATGGAACTGCAGCAGGTTGTTCTTCTGGGAGGCGGGGGCGCTGCGCAGCTGGCTGGCCAGGCGGCTGCCGGGAAGGAACATCACCAGCATAGGCCTGTCGTCGCCAAATCCATAGCGGAGATAATGCGGGTCGGAGGCCCATCTTTCCAGCACCACGCCGGCAATAAAGTTCCAATAGTCCAGTGTGGTGGTAGGCGCCAGCGAGTTGCCAAGGAACAGGAAATATTTCATATCCTTCTCTGCACAAACCTTGACTATATTGTCCAGCATCGGGCCGAATTTATACCAGAATTCACCGCCGTCGCCGTTGTGCAGGGCGCTCTGGCCAATATCGTCCCACTGGCTGGCGTTGGTAAAGTCTATGCTTATTACATTGATTCCAGCATCCTTTATCTGCTGCAGCACATTTCTGGTATCGTCTAAGTTCTGGTAATCGTGGGCCGGGTTCCACTTGCCGCCCAATAAAAATCTTGTGCCGGTGTTGTTTGTGCGGCAGCAGGGCATAATGTGGCACACGGGGATGCAGGTGTGGGGTACCGGAAGGGTCACTCGCCCTCTCTGGGTCACTGTAACTTCGCGGTCATAAATGCCCTGGCCGGAGAAGACTATGGTGGCCGTGCGGGCGGCGTAAGTCTTGTTTTCGGAGGCGGTTATGATATAGCCGTCCTCACCGTCTTCAGTTCCTGCCGGTTCTATGCTGACCCAGTCGGAAACGCAGCTATATGTATAGGCAGTGTTAGATGAAACCCACAGCGTTGCTGTGCCGCCGTCTATCTTTATGTCAAAACTGTCGTCGGAAAGATGGAGATAGTAGGATATTCCTTCCTGGTGGAAGGTGATTTGCGTGGAGTAATTGCCGGCGGAGATGGTTGCTGTGGCACTGCGCGCCGGGCCGACATTGGCATCTACGTTGAACAGCAGGTTGTCTGTCCGGACCGCCTTGGTGCCCAGGTAATGCAGCCAGCCGGCGTCGGTGGTCACTGAATAATCTACATTTGCTATCAGGCCAGCTTCTACCTGGCCGCCCGCCTTGAACACGCTGTAGGCCGTTTTTACCGGGACAAGGATGGGATCTACCGGAGGATCCGGCGGGTCGGGGGGCGTCGGAGGGTCTGGATCGCCGGAAGTATCTATCGTCAGCCGCATCTCCACAGCCACCAGGCGGCCGGTGCCGTCACCCGCAAAAACTATCACCTTGTCCTGCTCAACCGGTGTCGGGGCAGTGACTATTATGGTGCCGGTCTGCTTGCCCGACGCTTTCACGGCCGCGCTCCAGCCATCGCCGCAAAGCACTGTGACTGTGGCATCTTCGGCACCTTCTATCGTATAACCAACTGTGACCGTCTCCCCCGCCTTGATGGTGGCCTGGTCGCCCTGAAGGGCTATGGTGAGCGCCTGCAGTTTAGGGATTATGATTTGTGAGCCGTCGGACAGTGTAAAGACCACTCGGGCAGCGTCTTCGGTGACGCTCGCAATGTGGCTGCCGTTATATACCGTGACATCCCCGGCACTTTTGAAGGTGACTTTGTAGGCGGTGATTGCCCCGTTTTCTGCCACGGGAGTGAAGCCTGTCAGAGGGTCATTGTGCCCCACTGCGGCAGCCAGGGCCGCCAGGGACGGGTCTTCTATCTGCCTGTGTATCCGGTCCAGCTGCGAGCGGGTGTCGGTGCAGGAGAGCACTGTGGACGCCACGGATGCCATAAGCACCGCAGCACACAGCAGATATTTCAGCGTAGCCTTCATTTAGGGGTATATACATTGCGAAGTTAGCACATATTTCTTTAAATCTTCATACCTTTGGCCGTGATGAAGGCAGATCTGAACACTTTGCTGCAAAGCAGAATCCTGCGGCTGGACGGCGGCCTGGGCACTATGATACAGGCGCTGCAGCTGGAGGAATGGGATTTTCGCGGCCGCGAATTCCTCAAGTGGAAATGCCCCCTGAAAGGGTGTATGGACCTGCTTTGCCTCACCGCTCCCCGCTCTGTCGGAGCCATTCACCGCGCCTATCTGCAGGCCGGTGCCGACATTGTCACCACCAATTCTTTCAGCGCAAACGCCATCTCCCTAAGGGAGTACGGACTTGAAAAATATGCCCGCAGGATTGCCCGCGAGGCGGCCCGGATAGCCCGGGAAGAGGCCGACAAGTTTGACAATAGGTTTGTGGCGGGCAGTATGGGGCCGACCTCCAAAACGGCTTCAATTGCCGCCAGCGTAGAGGACAGCGCCGCGCGCGATGTCACCTTTGCAGAGCTTGCAGAAGCCTACTACGAGCAGGCGGCGGGGCTGGCAGAGGGCGGCGTGGACGCCTTTCTGCTGGAGACGGTGTTCGACACCCTCAACGCCAAGGCGGCCATTTTCGCGCTGGAGCGGCTGCGCCGGGATAC
Source organism: Bacteroidales bacterium (assembly GCA_017428035.1). Classification (GTDB taxonomy): domain Bacteria; phylum Bacteroidota; class Bacteroidia; order Bacteroidales; family UBA932; genus Equibacterium. The sequence continues at coordinate 26,658 of JAFRRR010000058.1, forward strand.
GGGCTGCGATATTCCGCTAATGATATCGGTCACCGTGTCGCAGAAGGCGGGCCGGACCCTCTCCGGGCAGACCATAGAGGCCTTCTGGACCTCGGTCAAGCACGGCCGTCCGCTTAGCGTGGGCATCAACTGCTCTTTCGGAGCACGGGAGATGCTGCCTCATCTGGAAAGGCTGGCGGCGGTGGCCGACTGCTATATAAGCGTGCATCCCAACGCCGGCCTGCCCAACATCTCTGGCGGCTACGACGAAACTCCAGAGAGTTTTGCCGCCGCTATGAAGCCCTATGCAGAGCGCGGTCTGGTGAATATTATGGGCGGCTGCTGCGGCACCACCCCAGATTTTATCAAGGCGCTGGGGCCCCTGGTGGATTCTTTCGCGCCGCGCCGCCTGCCGGATTCTCCCCGGGAAACGGTGGTCTGCGGCCTGGAGGCCCTCAGGATAGTGCCGGAGGCCAACTTTATCAATATAGGCGAGCGGTGCAACGTGGCCGGAAGCGCCAAGTTTGCCCGTATGATACGCGAGGGCGACTATGCCGGAGCCATTGCCGTGGCCCGCACTCAGGTGGCCGCCGGCGGGCAGATTATTGACGTATGTATGGACGACGGGCTGATAGACGGTCCGGCGGCTATGCGCACTTTTTTGAATATGGCGGCTGGCGAGGTAGACATCGCCCGGGTGCCGTTTATGATAGATTCTTCTTCGCTGGACACCATAGTGGCGGGGCTGGAGTGCTGCCAGGGCAAGGCCATTGTGAACTCCATCTCGCTCAAGGAGGGTCCCGAAGAGTTCCTGCGGCGGGCCGCTCTGATACGTTCTTACGGCATTGCGGCAGTTGTGATGCTGTTTGACGAAGAGGGGCAGGCCACAAGTTTCGAACGTAAGATTGCAGTTGCGCGGCGCGCCTACGACCTTTTGATTGAAAGCGGTTTCCCCGCAGAAGATATCATTTTCGATCCAAATATTCTGGCAGTTGCCACGGGAATCAAAGAGCACGACCGCTATGCGCTTGATTTCATAGAGGCTACCCGCTGGATCAAAGAGAATCTCCCTTACGCAAAGGTTTCGGGCGGGGTTTCTAACCTTTCCTTTGCCTTTCGCGGCAACAATGCGGTGCGCGAGGCTATGCATTCGGCATTTCTTTATCACGCACGGCTGGCCGGGATGGATATGGGCATAGTCAATCCCCAGATGCTCAGGGTTTATGACGATATTCCCGGGGAGTTGCTGGAGCGTGTAGAAGATGTGATTCTGTGCCGTCGCGCCGACGCTTGCGAGAGGCTCTCGGCATATGCAGCTCAGGTGCGCGAAAGTGCTGCCGCTCAGGTATCTGCCGCAGAGGACTGGCGGGCAGGTTCGCCTCAGGAGCGCATAAGCTACGCTATGTTGCACGGCATTGCCGACCATATAGAAGAGGACTGCCTGGAGGCCCTTAAGGCCGCCGGAACGCCGCTGGAGGTCATTAACAATATGATGATGCCGGCAATGGAGCGCGTTGGGGTGCTGTTTGGCGAGGGCAAGATGTTCCTGCCGCAGGTGGTCAAGGCCGCCGGCGTTATGAAGCGCGGCGTGAGTGCGCTTATGGGGGATGTGGATTCCGACGGGAACCGTCTCTCTGGGGCGGTAGAATCCGGCGAGAAGGGCGATGCGGGAGATGCCGCTCCCGGCGAGAAGGGCGCTGCGAGAGATGCCGCTCCCGGCGAGAAGGGCGATGCGGGGGTTGCTGCTCCCGGCGAGAAGGGCGATGCGGGAGATGCCGCTCCCGGCGAGAAGGGCGATGCGGGGGTTGCTGCTCCCGGCGAGAATCATCTTGCGGGGGATGCCTCTCCCGGCTCTGGCTCCGAAAAAGCTTCGCTCCGGGCCGCGGAGAACATAGAACCCGCGTTCCCTACGCGAAGTTTTTCTACGCCGGGCGAGCCGGGAACACACTCAGGGCAGCAAGCTCCCACTCCGCCAGACGCAGCAGCGCCGGGAACACACTCAGGGCAGCAAGCTCCCACTCCGCCAGACGCAGCAGCGTCGGGAACTCACGCAGGGCAGCTATCATCCGCGTCTCCCGCAGCTGCCACGGCATCGGTAGCAGCCGCAAATCTCGGAGCGACTGGAGGGCAACGCTCTGACCACCAACAAGTTACAGACAATCGCTACCCCTATTCTGGTGGGAGCGATATTCAGCAATATTCTAACAATCAACACGATAGCCTCCAGCCTAAAACGCGGGTTGTGATTGCAACCGTGAAGGGTGACATCCACGACATCGGCAAGAATATCGTTTCGGTGGTGCTGTCGGTGGGCGGTTGCAGCATCGTGGACCTGGGCGTGATGGTAGAGCCAGGCGCCATTGTAGAGGCGGTGAAGGCCAACAATGCCGACTATGTGTGCCTCAGCGGGCTCATCACCCCGTCGCTGGAGCAGATGATTGTGGTGCTGCGCCATCTCAAGCAGGCCGGTATCACCATTCCGGTGATTGTGGGCGGAGCCACAACGAGCCCGATGCACACAGCCGTAAAGATGGCTCCCGAATATGACGGACTGGTGGTCCACTCCACCGACGCCAGCCGCAACATGCAGATTATAAACCAGTTGCAGAGCCCCATCGCACGTGTGCACATTGCCGGCATCCTGGCAGAGCAGCAGCGGCTGCGCGATCTTTACACCTCCGCCCAGGACCGTCGCCCCTTGGAGGACTATCACCAGCGTCTGGATATGGCCGAGGCTGCACGGCGAGCACAAAACGGACAGGGCGCTCAGGAAGGACAAGATGGGCGAACAGGACAGGACGCTCAGGAAGGACAAGATGGGCGAACAGGACAGGACGCTCAGGAAAGACAAGATGGGCGAACAGGACAGGGCGCTCACGAGAGACTAGACAGACGGGGCGTTGAGGCCGGGGGTTTAGCTGGCAGACAAACGCCTAACAGTCAATCAGATACACAAACCAACCCCCTGCCGGCGAGGGGGAGTTGTTTTTCACATCTCGCTGATAATCAGGCAGATAGCTGCCAGCGCATATTCAGTTTCCACCATTACGACATCAATGCGGTGGAAAAACACCTCGACTGGGATATGTTCTTCGCCGAGTGGGGCGTTAGAGACGATGCTTCCCGTCGGGAGCTCAAGGCCGAAGCCCTGCAGATGCTCGCCCGCATCAAGCGTGAGGATGCTCTTGACCTTCAGGGCGTTATAGGCACCTTCCCCGTCCGGGTACAGGGCGACGACATCTTTGTTATAGCCCGCCCGACAGACACTCTTAACGAAGCGCAACCCCAACCCGGAGACGCCGGATGCCCGCAAGCAGTCTTCCCCACCCTCCGCAATCAGACCGCCGGGGAAGAGAATCTCTCCGTGGCCGATTTTGCGGCGGCGGCAGCAGAAGTCACCCTGTTTGCAATCAGCGCGGGCATTGGCCTGAAACAATTTGCAGAACGCCTCAAAGCGGAGGGCGATGAATACGGCTCCTTTATGGCAAAGACCCTGGCTGATGCTCTCACAGAGGCGCTGGCAGACGAGGTCGTCCCGGCAAAGGAGGGCGAGCGCCACGCCTTTGGCTATCCTTCGTGCCCCGACCACAGCCTCAAAGCCGAGGCGTTCAGGCTGCTGAATGTAGAGCAGGCCTGCGACCTGCGCCTCACCGACAGTTATATGATTGACCCAGCCGAGTCCATCTGCGGAATGGTGATCCGCGGCGCCAGATACTTTGCAGTGGGCCATATCGGGGCGGACCAGCTTAGCGACTACGCCCGCCGCCGCAACATAAGCGAAGACACTCTCAAGACCTTAATTCCCAGAAACATACTATGAAGGTTCCCCAGCTGATAAAAGAGGCCCTGGCGGCCGGCAAAACGCGCTTTGCGTTTGAGATACTCCCGCCCCTGAAGGGGGACGGCATCCAGCCCATATTCGACAGCATAGATGAGTTGCTGCCGTTTGACCCGGCCTATATAAACATCACCTGCCACCGCCACACCCTTAAGCAGAGCGTGCGCAGCGACGGCACCGCCGACATCCATCTGGAGAGGCGCCGCCCCGGCACCGTGGGCATCGCCGCCGCCATTGAGCGCAAATACGGGATAGCCGCAGTGCCCCATCTGATTTGCGCCGGCGAGTCAAAGTATTCCTCTGAAGATCAGCTGATTGATATGGATTTTCTGGGCTTGGAAAATGTGCTGGTGCTGCGCGGCGACAAGCTGCCCGGCGAGGTGGCCTTCCGCCCCAGCCGCGACGGCTACAGCCACGCCGTGGACCTGGTGCGCCAGGTTATGGCTATGAACCGCGGCCTGCTTGCCGGCCGTGACAGCGAGAATCCCGCCGCCCGCAAAACCGACTTTGCGGTGGGTGTCGCCGGCTATCCCGAGACCCACGCCGAAGCCGTTTCGCCCGAAGACGACATCATCCGCCTGAAAGAGAAAGTCGACGCCGGCGCCGAATATATCGTGACCCAGCTGTTCTACGACAACCGCCGGTTTTTCGATTTTGTGGATAAATGCCGCGCCGCGGGCATCTCAGTGCCCATTATCCCCGGCATAAAACCGCTCACCACCATCCGCCAGCTGAGCCTGCTGCCTGCCACTTTTGCCTGCAGCATCCCCGCCGAGCTGGAGCAGAAGGCCCGCGCCCACGCCGACGACCCCGCAGCAGTGAGGGCTATCGGCCTGGAGTGGTGCACCGCACAGTGCCGCGAACTCATAGCCGCCGGCGTGCCGGTGCTGCACTTCTTCCCCAACGGCCGCCCGGCCGACATTCTGCCGGTGCTTAAGGCTATCTTCTAGAGGTTACTCCTGGTAGAACTTAATGTCGTCCAGCTTGATGGTGAGATCTTTGGTCACGCCAAGGTGATAGATGCGTATATAGTTCATCCGGCTCAAATCGGGATTTGCGCCGCTTACGCCGGCATCTGACAGCCTGAGATCCAGGTCGTTCCATCCTTGCTTAAGATTCAGCCGTCCTATGTACCAGGCGTATTCCTGCTCGTCGCAGGTGCCGCTGCTGGTCACCTCAATGGACCCTTCTTTGCTCAAATCTATGGCGCTGATGTCGGAAATGTAGAGTTTCAGGCAGAAATGGCCGCGCCTTGAACTGACTCTGGCATCTACGGGTGTCTCAAACTTTTTGGTGAACAGATTCACCTCGTGGCCGGTGGCGGTGATGCAGCCGGCACCTTCGCGCTGGTTGGATGTATCCAGCCCGGCTCCGCTGCCAAAGCCGGAAATCCACCCTTGTGCACTGTCACAATTGTCCATAACGGTCACGACACCAGAGGGATAATCATCTTTAGGCTCTATTGCACGGTCAAAGAAAATGTCATTCTTGTCTATGCAGTTTACGGCCCTCAGCGCCGCAAAGACATTCTTTACAGTTATGGGATCGTCTGCCTCATAGCCGCTCATCCGGCAGCTTGTCAGGCTCACGGTATAATAGCCGGACCCGTCAAGGGTAATGAAGTCGTAGCTGGCGCCGGAATTGGTCAGCGCCCCGTTGCCGCCGGAGAAACTCTCTACATTGGTTAAAGATGTGTGGCCGCCGGTGCCAGTGACATATATAGGATGGATGGCACTCAGATCGGTCCCTGCATTTGCAATGATGGAACCCTGCGCTATCTCCCAAGTGCGGTTTTTGTTGGCGTTGCCCGAGCGGTAAATGCCCACCTTCACGCAGTCGAAATTGAAGTTGGTCAGCTGGCCGTAGGTGTTCTCGCCCAGATATATGCCGCCGTAGCTGCCAAAGGTGAAGATATCCATCACTACGGCATTGTCGGTGTGGTCAATCCAATATGTGAAAGTACCCTGGTTGATGGCGTAATCTATTATGGACGGCGGCAGCCCGCGGCCAAACTCGCGCATATTGGCGGGGTTTACGTGGCAATGCAATATGCGGGGGATATCCCAGCAGCGGTCTATTGCTATGAACTGCCCGCTGTAGGGATAGCCGTAGCAGTTCTCAAAGAGTATCTGCTCGCAGCCGCTCCTGGCGCGGAAATCCATTGCGAACCACTCGCCGTAGAATGTCAAATCCCGCAGCGTCACTCCCTGAGCCCCTTCGTCGGAAGGGAGTGTGATGGTCGGCGGATATTTGATGATGCCTTCAGGACTTTTCCAGGCCTGCTCGGGATAGTAAAACTGTATCCCCTCTATGCGGGTCGCCGAGCGGGTTGCTATAAAGGGGTGCTCCCTGTCGGTGATCAGGAACACCGATCCGGTGGGCCCGTCGTGCGTGGCATTCACGGTGCCGCGACCGGTGGGCCCGTGGGCGCCTATGAGAGAGACATTTCGCTTGAGGTCGATGCCGCCCGCCATAGGGTAGCCGTTTTCCACAGGGGTCACATATAGCGCCAGCCCCTCTTTTGTGGCAACATCAATGGCCTTCTGCAGCGCTTTTTTGTTGGCTTCGGGCGTGTTAGAGGGAAGCACGCCGAACTCCTGGATGGAGACCAGATGCCCCGCCACCTCGGGATGGCCGCTGCACTGGCACACCGGGAAAATGCTGCCGTCAGAAATGGTTATGGTGAGCTGCTCCACCTCGTTTTCCAACTCGTGGATGCGCGATTCGTATTCCTGAAGCGTCTGTTCTATATCGCCGGCGGTACAAGCCACGGCAAAGGCGGCTGCCAGCACAATTACTATCAATCGTTTCATAATTATATTATCCTGCGGAATACGTCCCAGAGGACTATTCCCACTGATACTGATACATTAAGCGAGTGTTTGGTCCCCTCCTGCGGGATTTCGAGGGCGATGTCGCACAGGTCCATAACCTCCTGCGAAACGCCGCTGACCTCGTTGCCGAAAACAAAGGCGTAGCGCTTCCCCGCCTCCGGCTTAAAGTCCTGCAGCATAGTGGATTTCTCTGCCTGCTCCACCCCAACCACAATCCAGCCCTCTTCGTGCAGACGGGTCACGGCCTCCACGGCATCGGCACAATGTTCCCACGCCACACTGAACTCGGCACCCAGCGCCGTCTTATGGATTTCGGGCGACGGCGGAGTGGCGCAAATGCCACACAGCCAAATCTTTGCAATGCGAAAGGCGTCGCTGGTGCGAAAGGCGCTGCCCACGTTGTGGCCGCTGCGGACATTGTCCAGCACCACCGCCACCGGAGCCTTGGCTGCAGATTTATACTCTTCGGCACTTATTCGACCCAATTCGTCGTTGGATAATTTGCGAAACATTGTTAATTTTGACCGTTTTTGTTGCTTACAAAATTAGTCAAATAATATCAAATGAAACAGGATCTTCAAATCGCCAGTCTTATCAAGAAAGAATTTGAGCGCCAGAGCGAAGGCATAGAACTCATCGCCAGCGAAAACTTTGTCTCCAACCAGGTGCTGGAGGCGCTGGGCAGCGTGCTCACCAACAAATACGCCGAGGGATACCCGGCAGCCCGCTACTACGGCGGCTGCGAGGTGGTGGACCAGGTAGAGCAGCTGGCCATAGACCGCCTTTGCAAGCTCTTCGACGCCGAATTCGCCAATGTGCAGCCCCACTCCGGCGCACAGGCCAATATGGCGGTTATGATGACCTGCATCAAGCCGGGCGACACCTTTATGGGTCTGGACCTGGCCCACGGCGGCCACCTGACCCACGGCTCTCCCGTGAACGTTTCGGGCATGCTCTACAATGCTGTAAGCTACCATCTTAACGAGGAGACCGGCCTGGTGGACTACGACGAGATGGAGCGCGTGGCCCGCGAGTCCAAACCCAAGCTCATAATCGGCGGCGCCAGCGCCTACTCCCGCGAATGGGACTGGGAGCGTATGCGCGCCATTGCAGACGAGGTGGGCGCCATCCTCTGGGTGGATATGGCACACCCCGCCGGCCTCATCGCGGCCCATCTGCTCAAGAATCCTGTTAAATATGCCCACATCGTGACCACCACCACCCACAAGACCCTTCGCGGTCCGCGCGGCGGCGCCATCATCATAGGCAAGGACTTTGAAAACCCGTGGGGCGTAAAGACTCCCAAGGGCGTGGTCAAGACCATGGGCCAGATGATCAATTCCAGCGTATTCCCCGGCATACAGGGCGGCCCGCTGGAGCACTGCATCGCCGCCAAGGCGGTTTCGTTCTACGAGGCACTTCAGCCCGAATTCACCGACTACCAGAAGCAGGTGGCAGCCAACGCCAAGGCTATGGCGGGCGAGTTTGCCGCACGCGGCTACAAGATTGTCTCCGGCGGCACCGACAACCATCTGATGCTGATTGACCTGCGCACCAAGTTCCCCGAGCTCACCGGCAAGCAGGCAGAGAAGGCTCTGGTGGCAGCGGCCATCACCGTAAACAAGAATATGGTGCCGTTTGACAGCCGCTCGCCTTTCCAAACCTCCGGCATCCGCGTGGGCACCCCGGCCATCACCTCCCGAGGCCTTGTAGAGAAGGATATGCTCTGGATCGTGGACCTGATTGACCAGGTTCTTTCCAAGCCGGAAGACGAGAGTGTCATCGCCAACATCCGTCACAAAGTGACCCAGGCGATGACCGGCCTGCCTCTAAATAAATGGTAGAAATTAGTTGCAAATAAGTAAATTATATTTATCTTTGCGCTCCTTTTAAAAACTTTAACCAAATTTTTTGCATTATGTCAGAGTATTTATCAGCAGACAAAAAGCAAGAGATTTTCGCAAAATACGGGAAGTCTAATGTTGACACCGGCTCTGCAGAGAGTCAAGTTGCTTTGTTTTCCTACCGTATCGCTCACCTCACCGAGCATCTGAAACAGAACAAGAAGGACCACAACACTCAGCGCGCCCTTCTCCGCCTGGTGGGTAAGAGACGTCAGACCCTCGACTATTTGAAAGAGGTCGACATCGAAAGGTACAGACGTATTGTCAAGGAGCTCGGCCTCCGTCGATAATACTAGCGATACAGAAGGTTTAAGGGCTGCTGCGGGCATAACCAAGGCAGCCTCTTTTTTAGGCAGAACTATTAATAAAATATGAACGTAATTAACAAACAGATCCTGCTGTCGGATGGCAGGACAATCGAGATCGAGACCGGTCGTCTGGCCAAGCAGGCCGACGGCAGCGCCGTTGTGAAGATGGGTGGCACTATGCTTCTTGCCACCGTTACGGCCGCTAAAGAGGTCAAGGAGGGCACTGACTTTATGCCCCTTACTGTAGACTACAAAGAGAAGTACTATTCAGCCGGCCGCTTCCCTGGCGGTTTTATGAAAAGGGAAGGCAAATCTTCGGACTATGAGATCCTTATTTCCCGTCTTATCGACCGCCCTATCCGCCCGCTCTGGCCGGATGATTTCCACCTTGAGGTGTTTGTAAATGTTTGGCTGATTTCTGCCGAAGCTGACATCCAGCCCGACGCACTTGCCGGCCTGGCAGCATCCTGCGCCCTGGCCACCAGCGACCTGCCTTTCGGAGGCCCTATCTCCGAGGTTCGCGTGGGCCGCGTGAACGGCGAGTTCAAGATCAACCCCAGCTTCAGCGATATGGCAAACTGCGACCTCGACCTGATGGTTGCAGCCACCGAAGAGAATATTATGATGGTAGAGGGCGAAATGAACGAGGTCAGCGAGCACGATATGCTCGAGGCCATCAAGTTTGCCCACGAAGAGATCAAGCGTCACTGCCAGGTTCAGAAAGAGCTTATGAAAGAGCTCGGCACCTTTGACGTTAAGCGCGACTATCCTCACGACGTAGAGGACGAGGACCTGCGCGCAGCAGTTCACGAGGCTTGCTACAACAAGTGCCTGGAGCTGGCCAAGGCTGCAAAGCCCAAGCACGAGCGTGAAGACGGCTTCAACGCCATCCGCGACGAATTCCTGGCCACCATCCCCGAAGAGGAACTCGAAGAGAAGGAGCCCCTGGTCAACCGCTATTTCGGCCACGAGCAGAAAGAGGCTATGCGCAATATGATTCTGGACGAAGGTCTTCGTCTGGACGGCCGCAAGACCGACGAGGTGCGCCCCATCTGGTGCGCTGTGGACTATCTCCCCTGCGCTCACGGAAGTGCCATCTTCACCCGCGGCGAGACCCAGTCCCTGGCCACCGTCACCCTGGGTACCAAGCTGGATATGAAAGAGATGGACGAGGTGCTGATCCAGGACGACCAGCAGTTTGTTCTCCACTACAACTTCCCGCCGTTCGCTACCGGCGAGGCTAAGAGCCAGCGCGGTGTGGGCCGTCGTGAAATCGGTCACGGCAACCTGGCAATGCGCGCCCTCAAGCCCGTGATCCCTATGATGCCCGAGAATCCCTACGCAGTGCGCGTGGTTTCCGATATCCTCGAGTCCAACGGCTCATCTTCAATGGCTTCTGTTTGCGGCGGCTGCCTGGCACTTATGGATGCCGGCGTCCAGATCAAGAAGCCCGTGGCAGGTGTTGCAATGGGCCTGATCACAGACGAGAAGGACCCCAACAACCGCTATGCAATCCTCACCGATATCCTTGGTGACGAAGATCACCTGGGCGATATGGACTTCAAGGTCACCGGTACCGCAGACGGTATCACCGCAACCCAGATGGACATCAAGGTGGACGGCCTCAGCTACGACGTGCTGGAGAAAGCACTGGAGCAGGCACGCCAGGGCCGTATGCACATTATGGGCGAGATGCTCAAGACCATAGACAAGCCCCGCGAGGACTACAAACCCTTCGTGCCCCGCATCAAGAGCTTTGAGGTGGACAAGGAGTTCATCGGCGCCATCATTGGCAAGGGCGGCGAGACCATCCAGAAGATCCAGGCCGAGACCGGCGCTGTCATCAATATCGACGAGGTTGACGGCAAGGGCGTTGTGGACATCGCAACCAACGATGCAGAGGCTATGCAGAAGGCATATGACTGGATTATGGGCATCTGCGCAGTTCCCGAAGTCGGCCAGGTATACCACGGCAAGGTCGTTTCCATCCTGGAGTTCGGCGCTTTCGTAGAGATCCTCCCCGGCAAGGAAGGCCTGCTGCACATCAGCGAGCTGGACTGGGGCAAGACAGAGAAGGTAGAGGACATCCTCAAAGTAGGTGACGAAGTTGACGTCAAGCTGCTCGAGGTCGACACCAAGACCAACAAGCTCCGCCTTAGCCGCCGCGCCCTCCTGGAGAAGCCCGAAGGCTATGTAGAGCCCGTCCGCCGTCCCCGTCCCACCGGTGACCGCAACGGCCGCAGCAACGACCGTCGCGACAGCCGTGGCGGCGACCGCCGTGACAGCCGTCCCCGTGGCAACGACCGTGGCGAGCGCACCGAGCGCCGTCCCCGCCCCGAACACCGCGAGAACAAACCCGCAGAGGAATAATCAACACATCACACGATAAAAAACGCAGCCCTTCTACGGCTGCGTTTTTTTATTATCCTTGTTTATATGAAAACGAGAATTGCCTTATTTGATAAAAAATAATTTATATCGCTTGCGACATAAATTATTTTTTCTACATTTGCATCGTGAACGATATAAATAACGAAAATGAAAAGAATATTAACCATCGCGCTGACACTTATGCTTGCACTGTCGGCGTCTGCTCAAAAAAAGACTGATATGGCAAAGATTTACGATTTCAAGGCACTCAGCAACAAGGGTGCAGAGGTAGATTTCTCTCAATTTGAAGGCAAGGTCCTTCTGATAGTAAACACCGCTTCTAAGTGCGGCTTCACCCCTCAGTACGACGGCTTGGAGGCCCTCTACGAGAAATATAAAGACCAGGGTCTGGTGATCATCGGCTTCCCTTGCGACCAGTTTGCACACCAGGAGCCCGGCAGCGACGACGAAATCGCCGAATTCTGCCGCCTGAACCACGGCGTCACCTTCCCGCTGATGAGCAAGATCGAGGTCAACGGAGAGAACACCCACCCTATCTACACCTGGCTAAAGGAGAGTGCTCCCACCGAGGAGTACAAAGGCCTCAAGGCAAAATCCGCTGCCAAGCTTTTCAAGAAGATCAGCAGCAGTATGGAGAAAGACAATGACATCAAGTGGAACTTCACCAAATTCCTGGTTGGCCGCGACGGCAGCACTGTGAAGCGCTACGCCCCCACCACCACTCCCGCGAAGATGGAGAAGGATATCGCTTCAATGCTCTAAATCCCCGGCACACAGGCAATGAAAGAAGAGTTCAAACTGGACAATCAGCTCTGCTTCAGGCTCTACACCGCCTCCAGGCTGCTGACTCAGGCGTACACCCCGCTGCTCAAGGGCCACAACCTGACCTATCCGCAGTATCTGGTGCTTCTGGTGCTCTGGGAGCAGGACTGCCAGCCGGTAAACGACATAGCCCACAGGCTGTTCCTGGAGACCAACACGGTGACCCCGCTGCTCCAGAGAATGGAAAAGGAGGGCATCGTGACCCGCACCAGAGGCGAGTCCGACGCCAGGCAAACCATAGTGTCGCTTACCAAAAAGGGTATCGCCCTGCAGGACAAACTCACCGACGTCCCCCAGAAAGTTGGCCGCGCGGTGCTGTGCGACAGCCTGACACCCGAGAGCGTCCCCACCCTCTTCTCCCAGTTAGACGAAATCATTGCCACCTTAAGCGGAAAATAGGCCCGTAAACAGCAAAACAAAGCCGGCAGGGAGCAATTCCCTGCCGGCTTTGCTTATACCCAAAACGGGCTTTCTATACCATTCCGCTGAAGCCCATAAACGCCAGGGCCATAATGCCAGCGGTGATCAGGGCAATGGGAATACCCTTGAAGGGCTTGGGCACGTTGCTGGTCTCAAGCTGCTCGCGGATGGCGGCAAACAGAGTGATTGCCAGGCCAAAACCTATGGCAGATGCGATGGCGAACACCACCGACTCTCCCAGATTGAGCATCTTGGCCTCGCCGCCAAAGGTAAACTGCTTCTGAACCACCATCAAAGCCACGCCAAGCACGGCACAGTTGGTGGTGATGAGCGGCAGGAAGATACCCAGCGACTGGTACAGTGCGGGGCTGATTTTCTTGAGAATGATCTCTACCATCTGCACCAGGCCGGCGATGACCAGGATAAAGGTCACCGTTTGCATATAGACCATATTCAGCGGCATCAGCACATAGTACTGAAGCAGCCAGGTGACGCAGGTGGACAATGCCATTACAAAGGTCACCGCCAGGGACATACCCACCGCGGTATTGACCTGCTTGCTGACGCCCAGGAAGGGGCAGATGCCCAGGAACTGGGACAGGACGATATTATTGACGAATATCGCAGAAACGAGTATCAACAGTATTGTCATAACTTATGCCCTCCTTGTCAGTTTGTTGAACAAAGCCATCAGCAGACCCAGCACCAGGAATGCACCGGGAGCGAGCACGAACACCAGAATGCCGTCGCCGTGCCACAGAGGCAGGCCAAACAGGGTGCCGGAACCCAGCAGCTCGCGAATCAGGCCTATCACCATAAGCGACAGGGTAAAGCCCAGGCCGATGCCCAAACCGTCGCAGGCCGAATCCAGCACGGTGTTCTTGTTGGCAAACGCCTCGGCGCGGCCCAGCACTATGCAGTTGACCACAATCAGCGGGATGAACAGACCCAGCGTCTCATAGAGAGACGGGAGATAGGCCTGCATAAGCAGCTGAATAATGGTCACGAATGCCGAGATGATGACGATATAGCTGGGGATGCGGACCTTGTCGGGAATGAACCGCGCCACAGCCGAAATCACTATGTTGGAGAGGGTCAGCACCACCAGCGTGGCCAGACCCATACCCATACCGTTCAGCGCCGATGTGGTGGTACCCAGCGTGGGGCACATACCCAGCACCAGCACAAAGGTGGGGTTGTCCTTTATTATACCCTTTTTAATGAGATCAATTGGCTTCATCCGATCCTCCTTCGCCGTCCTGCGGCGCAGTTGCTGAGCTCGCTGCATCGGTATTGCTGCCCGAAGCGGCGAGATATACATTGTATGCCTTTTCTACCGCGGCCGTGAATGCACGCGATGTGATGGTAGATGCGGTGATGGCATCGACATCGCCGCCGTCCTTGGTCACTTTAAGCCTGTATTCGGCGGGATTACGGCCGTCGAACTGTGTGCGGAAGTGACTCTCGCCTTCGGTGATCTTGGCGCCCAGGCCAGGGGTCTCGCTGTGCGAAATCACCGCCGTAGAGCAGATGTCACCTGCGGCGTTGAAGCCCACCATAAGGTTGATGGGGCCGCCGAATCCGGCGGTTACGGACTCTACCGCATAACCCACTGTGCTGCCGCCAGCCATAGCCTTGTGGACATTGTATTCAGTGCCGTCCAGCAGCACCACGGTGTCAATAGGCGCCCCTTCGAATGCGGGGAGCACCTGCGCAATGGCACGGGCGGTTTTTTCGCTCTGCACGCGGGCTATCTTCTTTTCTGTGAGGGCATTCACCACCGCCAGCAGCAATGCGCACACCAGCGCGATGCCGCCCAGCGATATCAGCATATTCTTGAGTGTTGATTCCATTTTTGCCATACTCCAGCCCTCCTTATGCGGCAAACCTGCGCGGTTTGCAATATTTGTTAATCAGAGGAGTGGCCATATTGCCAAGCAGGATGGCAAACGAAACACCCTCGGGATAAGAACCGAAGTAACGGATAAGCACCGTGAGAAGGCCTATCAACACGCCGTAGATAATCATACCTAGCGGCGCCATAGGACTTGTGACATAGTCGGTGGCCATAAAAATGGCACCCAGCAGCAGACCGCCGGTGAACAGGTTGAATAGCGGACCGGTGAACTGGTCGGGATTGATCAGAGAGAAAATGGAGGTCAACACCACCACTGTACCCAGGATTGCCAGGGGAATGTGCGGCCGGATGACCTTCTTGACCAGCAGGTACACAAAGCCCAGAATCAGCGCAAGGGCTGATATTTCACCTGCGGAACCGCCGGCGCGGGCAAACAGCATATGCCAGCCGCTCAGGTTATTGTCGGCAATGATCTGGCTTGCGGGAATGCCCTGACGAAGGCCCTCGTTGATGGCTGCCAGGGGCGTTGCGCCGCTGAAGGCATCCACGCCCAGCCAGCCTGCCGGAGCGGCCCAGGTGGTCATAACGGCCGGGAAAGATACCAGCAGGAACACGCGGCCGAATATGGCGGGGTTGAAGATATTCTGGCCAAGGCCTCCGAAGCACATCTTGGCAATGCCTATGGCTGCTATCGAGCCCAGGAACGCCACCCACCAGGGGGCAGCGGGCGGCAGGTTAAGCGCCAGCAGCACACCCGTGAGACAGGTGGCCGAGATGGAGGGGATATCCTTGCCCAGCAGATAATTCTCTATGACGAATTCGCAGGCGATGCAGGTTGCCACGCTCACCATAAGCAGCATAAAGAAGTTCCAGCCGTAGAACAGCAGGGACACCAGCACCGCCGGGGCAAGCGCGATAAGCACATCGTTCATCAGAACCCGTGTGGTCACGGGGCTCTGGAAGTGCGGAGAAAGTGAAACTGTAAGTTTTGCCATAATCTTGTCTCCTACTATTTTTTGGCTCTCGCACGGATTATTTTCATAACGTCGGCCTTGCCGGTGCGCACAACGTCCAGCAGCGGGATATGTGCCGGGCAGGTGCTCTGGCAGCAGCCGCACTCTATGCAGTCGTAAATCTTGTTGGCCTCCAGGCCGTCGTTGTCGCCGGCGCGGCCCAGACGGTTCAGCAGCCAAGGCTCCAGACCCATAGGGCAGGCCTGGGAGCAGCGGGCGCAGCGGATGCAGGCGGTCTCGGGAGCGCGGGATGTCTGCTCTGCGGTGAGCAGCAGCAGGCACGAAGAGCCCTTCTGGGTGGTCGCCTCCAGATTGACCACCGCCTTACCCATCATAGGGCCGCCGGAAACCACCTTGACGGCATTTTCGGGCAGACCGCCCACAGCGTCAAGGATATAAGAGAGCGGGGTGCCCAGGCGCACCATAAAGTTGCGCGGCTGGGGCAGGCACTCGCCGGTGACGGTCATCACCCTCTCGAACAGGGGACGGTTTTTCTGGACAGCCTGATATACGGCATAGGAAGTGGCGACGTTCTGCACCACGCAGCCGGTGTCGATGGGCAGCGCACCGCTGGGAACACGGCGGCCGGTGATGGCATCGATAAGCTGTTTTTCACCGCCCTGCGGATATTTCTTCTTCATCTTTACCACCTCTATGCCCACATAGCGCAGGGTGGCGTCGGTGAGGGCGTCAAACGCCTCGGGTTTATTCTCTTCTACGGCGATGACAATCATCTCCACACCCAGCACGCGGGCCATTATGCGGGCTCCCAGCACTACCTCGTGCGGATGCTCGCGCATCAGGCGGTCGTCTGCTGTGACATACGGCTCGCATTCGGCGCCGTTGATAATCAGATATTCGGCCTTCTTGTCCTTGGGCGGAGCCAGTTTGATGTGGGTGGGGAAAGTTGCGCCGCCCATACCCACGATGCCGGCATTCTTGATTTTCTCCAGCAGCTCTTCTGCAGAGCCCTTGATCTCGCGCTCCACGCGGTCGCTGGTGAAGATGCCGTCTACAAACTCATCGCCCTCTACGTCAATGCACACGTGCATCACCATATTGCCTACGATGTCGGCGCGGGGCTCTACCGCAGATACGGTGCCGCTTACAGAAGAGTGGACAAAGCCGGACACGAATCCGGCGGGAGTGCCAATCACCTGGCCGACCTTTACCTTGTCGCCCTTCTCTACGCAGGGTACTGCGGGGGCCCCAAGGTGCTGGGCCATTGAAATGGCCACTTTGGAGGGGATTGGCAGCTGCTCTATGGCTGCATCCCTGGCTATTTTGTGGTCGTCCCAGTGGACGCCACCGATTTTGAAAGTCTTAAGTGCCATTACGATACTCCTCCACTAAACAAATCCAGATCTATAACTTCGTCGCGGTCGTCAACTGCGGGCTTGGGGGCCTTGGGCTTGGCCGTGCGGGTACGTTTGGGCTTGGGTGCAGCCTCTGCGGGCTTCTCGCCGGGGAAGTCTATCTCAAGGGCAGCGGCCTGGGCCTCTTCTGCCTTGGGGGTCTTCTTGCGGGGAGCGCGCTTTTTGGGTGCGGGCTTGGGAGCCTCTTCTGCGACTGCTTCCTTTGCGGGCTCGGCTGCCACAGCGGGCTCTGCCGCTGCCACGGGCTTGGGTTCGGGGGCGGGAGCCGGAGCGGGTTCGCTTTTAACCTCCACCTTCACAGGTTCTTCCAGGGGCTTGGGGAGAGGCCTTGCCTGAACCATAGGTTCGGGTTTCTTTACCTCAACGGGCTCGGCAACCTTCACAGGTTCCTCTACCTTGGCGGGCTCAGCTACTTTCACAGGCTCCGCCGGCTTCACGGGCTCAACCGGCTTTGCAGGTTCTGCAGGCTTCACAGCCTCAGCGGGCTTCGCGGGCTCTTCAGCAGGCTTGGGAGCGGCCGGCTTGGGCTCGTATTTGAAGCGGGCCGCAGACCTCATTGCGGGCTTGGGTTCTTCTGCAGCGGGTGCCGCAGCGGGCTTGGGGGCCGGTTTGGCAGCAGCGGCAGCCGGGGCGGCTGTAGCAGCGGCCGGAGCAGCGGGAGCGGCTTTCTTCACGGGGAAGTTGAGCTTGTGGATAGCGCCGGTGGGGCACTCCTCTACGCACTTGGTGCAGAGCTTGCACTTGGAGGCATCTATGTAGGCCAGGTTGTTCTCTACCACGATGGCATCGTGAGGACAAACCTTCTGGCACTTGGCACAGCCGATGCAGGCAGCCTTGCAGGCCTTGCGCGCCACGCCGCCCTTGTCGGTATTGCTGCAAAGAACCACCACCTTGAGGCCTCT
Source organism: Bacteroidales bacterium (assembly GCA_017428035.1). Taxonomy (GTDB): domain Bacteria; phylum Bacteroidota; class Bacteroidia; order Bacteroidales; family UBA932; genus Equibacterium. The sequence continues at coordinate 44,303 of JAFRRR010000058.1, forward strand.
GGGGCCCTTGGGGCGCAGCTCAATGATGCCCTTGGGACAAGCCTTGCCGCAGGCGCCGCAGCCGGTGCACTTGCTCTCGTCCACCACCGGAAGGCCGGTTTCGGGATTCATAGAGATAGCGCCGAACTTGCACACGCGGGTGCAGTCTCCGCAGCCCAGGCAGCCGAAACGGCAGGCGGTGTCACCGCTGTAGAGCGCCGCCTTGACCTTGCACGACTGGTAGCCTTCGTAGTTGCTGGTCTTGGGGCGGTTCTCACAAGAGCCGTTGCACCTCACCACAGCCACCTTGGGTGCCTGAGGCGCAGCCGTCTTGCCCAGAAGATCTGCGATTTTGATCATTGTTTCACTGCCTCCCACGGGACACATAGCGTCGCCAAGCTCGTCCATACCGACCAGTTTGGTGGCAAAATCACGACAGCCTGCGCATCCGCAGCCGCCGCAGTTTGCCCCGGGAAGCAACGCCTCTACATCGTCTATGCGGGCGTCCTCTTCTACCTTGAACCTCTTAGCAACGAGAAAAAGGATTGCCGCTACCAGCAACCCTATCGCAGTAAGAGTGATTACAGTAATTAATATCGGATTCACACTGTTTAGGTTATTGTTCTATTGAAAAAACAAACTCTCTATCCAATTTATCCCTAAAGATAGCAAAAATTATGTAATAAACGGCAACTGCAGCCAAAGAAAACAGTCCGACATATAATTGTTCTATCCCAAGGGCCGAAAAAATGAGTATCGCAGCCAGCAAAACTGCCAGCGGAAGGCCATATGCAAGAATCACCGCCTTCATACCCAGAGTGGCCGATAGCACCAGTCGCACGGTGTCGCCCACCTGATAGCCGGCGGTGGCAGTGGCAATGGTCTGCGGGATGACTATGGTGCGGACCTGCTCTTCGCTGGCTCCGCAGACTCCACGGGCGTGACAAGTGGCGCAGGCCGCCTTATTTACGATTTCTACGCTGATGGACTCGCGGTCTATCTCCACTATCTTGCCTTCGTGAACTATCTTGCGGGGCTGCTTGCTCATATCATTTAACGGTTTTTACAGGAGTCCTGGTCCCTGTTGCCTTTACCAGGCGCCCCTCTACCTTACCCACAGCTATGGCGGCAGAAAAACTTACCACAGTGCGGCTTTCGTCGGGAGTAATCCACATATATATGGGCTCCAGATTGCCGTCGCCCTTGTTGGAGATGGCCACCGACGACTCTTTGTCGCGCCGCTCGCCACCCTTGCGGGTCTTGAAGTAGAGGGCATATTTATCGGCCTGGACCACGCCCAGGTCGGGAACTTTTTTATTCTCGGTAGCGACATAGGACACGCGCAGGTCGTTTACGTTGCAGTCAAGCGCGGCAACCATATTCAGCGCCTTGCCTGCTTTTACTGCTTCCAGATCTGCCGCACGCACAGCGTAGAGCACAGAAATCACATCGTATATGATGTTCTTGTCGGTGAATATGGTGTCCCTGTGGGGGCGGGTGCTTTTGTCCACAACAGCGCGGAGCCGCTTGCCCGACTTGTCCCAGGTATAATTGTTCTTTGCCCAGTAACTGCCCTCGGTCTGCTCGCGATAGAACGACAGGGGGACCAGGCCGTCGCGGGAAAACCGGCTGTCGTAGTGATATTTAACTTTGACTATGCTGGCGGCCAGATTGCTGGTGGCGCCGTCGGTCACAAGCCTGTAGCAGGGAGTGCCCTGATAATTATCTTCCTGAATATTGAATTCCAGATTGGCGATGTCGGCGTTGATCACGCCCAGCTTATAGCGGAGCTTATAGGTGAGCTTCTCCCCTGTCTGGAAAGGATGATCCTGCGCAACTGCCTGGAATACAGGCGCAAAAGCTGCTATCAGCAGCGCTGCGATGAATGTCAAATTAGAGTGTTTCATTGTCAAAATCCAAGTTTGCAGATGATATATTCAAATTTGACTCCACATTTTCATATTTGACAGCAGAATCGTCTTCGTACATAACATTTGCATCCACAAACCGGGCTTCCTCTTTTATGAAACGCATCTCCACATCTTTCGTTTCGCCGTTGCGGTGCTTGGCTATAATCATCTCTGTCTTACCGGGATAGTCCTCCGGCCCCTCCACTCCCAGAAACTCCGGACGGTGGATGAACATCACAATGTCGGCATCCTGCTCAATGGCACCTGACTCTCGCAGGTCGCTGAGCTGGGGACGCTTGTTGCCGCCGCGGTTCTCTACCGCACGGCTGAGCTGCGACAGCGCAATAATGGGGATGTTCAGCTCTTTGGCAATGGCCTTCAGCGACCGGGAGATTGCAGAAACCTCCTGCTCGCGCATACCCTTGAGCTCGGGCGGGCCAGTCATAAGCTGCAGATAGTCAATGATTATGAGTTTCACGCCGTGGGTATAAACCAGGCGGCGGGCCTTGGCCCTGAACTCGTAGATAGATATGGACCCGGTGTCGTCTATCCACAGCGGAGCACGGGACAGCCGGGTGATGCGTTCGTTAAGGATGGCCCAGTCTTCGGGGTCGCGGAAACGCTTCGCGCCCCATATTTTCTTGCTTTCAAGGCCGGTCTCTCCCACCAGCACGCGCTTGATCAGCTGTGTCTCGCTCATTTCCAGGGAGAACATCGCCACAGGGATGTTGTGGTCCACCGCCATATTGCGGGCCATTGTGAGCACGAATGCCGTCTTACCCACGGAGGGGCGGGCCGCAATGATTATCAGGTCGGACTTTTGCCAGCCGTAGGTCACGGCGTCAATGCCGCGGTAGCCGCTGGGCACGCCGCTTAGGCCGTCGGTGCGGTTCTGGCTCTCTTCTATCTCCTCTATGGCGCGCTTGAGCACGGCGTCCACCGGAGATGTGTCCTTGCGCATATTGCGGTCGGTGAGCTCAAAAATGTCCTGAGCCGCCGTCTGCAGCAGGTCGTCCACCGGAAGAGTGTCCTCAAAGGCGTTCTTCTGGATGTTGTGGGATATGGAAATCAGCTCGCGCTGAATGAATTTCTGAAGCAGGACCTTGCAGTGATAGTCGGTGTTGGCCGCAGCGCTGTAGCGCATACTTATCTCGCTCAGATAGGCCGCGCCGCCCACCTCTTCCAGCTGGCCTTTCTTGGAAAGCTGGTCGGCCACCGTGAGGATATCCACCGAATAATTTCGGGAACTGAGCCACTGGATGGCCTCAAAAATCTTGCGGTTGCTATCCTTGTAAAAGCACTTGTCGTTCAGCTGGTCCAGGACGTCAGAAACGACATCGGCATCGGTCATCATAGCGGCTAAAACCGCCTCTTCGATTTCTATCGCTTGGGGCGGTTTGTAACCTGTTTCGGCAGATATCTGGGCGACGTCTGCCCGCTTCTGTTTTTTTGGGGCCGGCACTGTTATGCTTCTTCGGTCTTGTAGTCGTTCTTATACTCGGGGTTGACAAGGATGCGTCCGCAGTATTCGCAAACGATGATCTTCTTGCCCTGAATGATGTCCAGCTTGCGCTGGGGAGGGATCTGGTTGAAGCAGCCGCCGCAAGCCTCGCGCTCTATGGTAACCACGGCCAGGTGGTTCTTGGCAGCGCCGCGCACGCGGTTGTAGGCCACCAGCATACGCTCGTCAATCTTCTTTTCCAGCTCTGCCTTTTCTGCCTGGAATTTCTCTTCTGCGGCAGCGGTCTCTTCAATGATGACCTCAAGCTCTTTCTTTTTCTCTTCGAGGTTGGCCTCAAAGATGGCCAGGCGGGCCTTGGTGTCGTCTATCAGGGCTCGCTTCTCTGCAAGTGCACGCTCGCACTCGCCGATGCGCTTCTCGCAAACCTGCTGCTCCAGGCTCTGGTATTCGATCTCCTTGCCCAGGGACTCGTATTCGCGGTTGTTCTTGACGTTGTCCTGCTGCTTGCTGTATTTCTCAATCAGCAGACCAGCCTCCTGAATGGCGTGGCGAAGTTCCGCCTGCTTTTTCTCAATATCGGCGATATCGGCCTCGGCATTTGCAATGCGGGTCTTGAGACCTTCCACCTCGTCTTCCATATCCTGAACTTCCAGGGGAAGCTCACCGCGCTGGAGGTGAATCTTGTCTATAGCGGTATCCTTGAGCTGAATCTGATAGAGTGTGCGGAGCTTTTCGTCCATAGTGATGCCGTCGGCATCATTCACGCTCTTGGCCACGGATACGAATGTTTCCTTTTCGTCGATGGGGGTTACTATTGTCTGTTTTACCTTTTTTGTTGCCATACCGGTATCAAAAGTAATGTATTGGATTAAAGTCTTTTTCTGTACGGAGGACCGCAAAGGTACTGTTTTTTTCTTCAAGTACCGAAATTAGTTTTCCAACAATGTCAATTTCGCTCTCAAAATGGCCTATATCAAGCAGTAAGAAGTCCTTTTCGGTGAAAAACTGATGATATGACACGTCGCCGCAGAGATAGGCGTCGGCACCGCTTGCAAGGGCGTCGCCGATAAGCGAACCGCCGCTGCCGCTGCACAGCGCCACCTTCTCTATGGGCTTATCTATCAGGCGCGAGGCGCGCAGCGTCTGCAGCGAAAACTGTTTCTTGACAAAGGCGATGAACTCTTCGCAGGGCATCGGCTGCGGCAGGCGCCCCACAAGGCCGAAGCCGTCCTCGCTCAAAACCGCGCAGTCCTGCAGGCCAAGCCGCTCTGCCATAAGGGTATTCACGCCGCCGGCCGCCTTGTCGGCATTGGTGTGGGCGCTGTAGACCACGATGTCGTTTTTCACCGCCAGGGTGATGATCTCTCCCAGGAAATTGTCGGGAGAAATCTTCTTGATGCCGCGGAAAATCAGGGGATGATGGGTCACTATCATATCGGCGCCGCGGCGGACCGCCTCCCTCACCAGGTCGGGGGTGCAGTCAAAGCCCACCAGCACGGCCTTTACCTCTGCCTGAGGGCTGCCTATGCAAAAGCCGGAATTGTCCCACTCGGCAGCTGTGTCCAGCGGGGCGAAATCCTCTATTATCCGCGCTATTTCAAAGGCCTTCATAGCACTAGATGTTGTCGTGTATCTGCTGCAGCATGTCCCGGATGCCCTTCAGGCGAAGCGCCACGTCGGCGCGGTTGTCGCCCTGCGAGTTGTTTTTCATAACCTTGGCTGCGCCCTCGAGCGTCATTCCGCGCTCTTTGATGTACATATGCAGCTTTTTGAAGGTCTCCACATCGTCCGGAGAGAATAGTCGGTTGCCCTTCTTGTTGCGCATAGGGTTGATGAGTTCCGGGAAGGTATTGGCCCAGAAACGCACCAGAGAGGTGCTCTCGCCCAGGATCTCGGCCACTTCGCCGATAGTGTAGCACATTTTTGCCATCGCTATATCTTTTTTCGTTATCAGTTCATCACTCATCCTAAATCCCTCCCCCTGGGGAGGGACTTGTTCTTCACAAGTTCTAATCCAACGACTGACCGGCAGTGCCGGCAATCAGCAGCATCTCGCTGTAGGTGGCGGGGCTCAGGGAACCGAAAAAGTAGTTCACCGGATCCACCGCCCGGCCACTCTTGCGCACTTCGTAGTGCAGCGTGGTGGTAAAGGCGGCGCCGCTGGCCCCGACTTTGCCCACAACCTTGCCGCGGGCCACTTTCTGGTTTATCGCCACGTAAATTTCGCTCAGGTGGGCATACACGCTCCTCAAGCCATTCCCGTGATCGATAATCACCATATTGCCCATTCCGCCTCCCTGCCTGAGCACCTCAACCACAGTGCCCGCTCCGGTGGCAATGACCTCTGTGCCATAGGCCGCCATAAGGTCTATGCCCGTGTGCACCGCCATCGACTTGAAAAACGGGTTGATTTTCCTACCCACCGTGGCGCCGGTCTGCGCGATTGTAAAGTTACGCAAAGGAATGACAGACGGAAAATTATTTTTATTGAAATTTTCGCTTTCCAGCTGTTCGTTTATGGCCCGAATCTGGCGGTCTACCTGCGCCGCTGTGCTGCAAAGGCCCTCCAGGACAGCGCCCGATTCGTCTATCAGCTGCTGCTCGCTTTCTGCATAGAACTGCTCCAGCCGCTGCTCCGGGTCGGAACCGTACAGCATCTCGGCCGTGGGCGGGTCAATGTCAAAGATATTGTTGTAGATCTGCCTGTCGCGGAGCTCCAGACCCTCCAGCACGTCGTCCACCAGGTCGCTGCGCTCCAGAAGATTGTCGTAGTGCTCGCTAAGATAGCCGTTCTCTGCCATAAGCGCACGCTCCCTGCCGCTGGTGAAAATCAGCGAATAGGCGACGTAGCAGATCAGCGCCGCCAGCAGGCTCAGTGCAATATATTTCAAGACAGAACGCATCAATTTCTCAATTTGTCTGCAGAGCGGACCTGCGTCATATAAAGTTTGGGATCTATCTTGCTGTCAAAAAAGTTCCTGGGGTTGACCTGCTGCGACTTGTACAGCACTTCGTAATGCAGGTGCACCCCGGTGGCACGGCCGCTGCTGCCCATAGTGGCAATCTGGTCGCCGCGGGAGACCTTCTGTCCCTTGACCACATTGGCGGCGTGCAGGTGCGCATAGCGGGTAGAATAGCCAAAGCCGTGGTTGATGTCCACCTCGTTGCCATAGCCGTTGTCGCTGTATTTTACATCGGTGACAACACCGTCTGCGGCGGCGTATATCGGAGTCCCTTTCTGGCCGGCGATGTCGGTGCCGCTATGGAAGAATACCGACTGGAAAATGGGGTGCAGGCGATAGCCGAACGGCGATGTGATGCTCACACCGGCGGGGCACACCGGGAACAGCGTGGGAATGCTGTGGGCCATATCTTCCAGATGGGTGGAGATTTTTTCGATGTCGTCAAAAGATTTGGACTGCAGGGTGGCCTTCTTCTCTATGATGTCCTGTCGGCGGACCGTCTCTGTAAGGAAGCCGGCATTGTCAAAATCCTGCAGCAAGGAATATCTGGCAGCAGAAGTATAGCCGGCGTTGCGCACCGCGGTGGGGATTTCGTCCATACCGAAGATGGGGCGGTAGACTTTGTTGTCGCGCATCTCCAGCTCTCCCAGCCGCTCTGCCTGTAAAAGGGTCTTCTGGTTCAGGTATTCAATCTTTTCCATAAGCACCGCATTGCGCCTCTTCAGATACATCTGCTTGAGGCTGGGCAGCGGGAAAAGCAGATTGGCAAGCACAAACAGCACAATGCCAGCGCCAACCGCGGCACACACGGCAACCAGCCGCCTGCGCTTGGGATCTTTCCCCTGGCCTGCAGCCTCCGCTGCGGGGTTGTATGTGCTGTCTTGTTTTGCCATCTTTAAAAAAATGCAAGCATTTTTACTGCAATAAGTGTGCTAAGTTAAATATTTTGATTAAATAAACTATCTTTGCGGGTTAATTGAAACTATGTTTAAAAATATATGATGACTTCTAAAGAGATCAGGCAGACTTTCCTGGATTTTTTCGCCTCCAAAGGCCACACAATTGTGCCGTCGGCGCCTATGGTTGTCAAGAACGACCCCACGCTGATGTTTACCAACGCCGGTATGAACCAGTTCAAAGAGTGGTTCCTGGGCAACGCGGCGCCCAAATATCCCCGGGCAGCCGACACCCAGAAGTGCCTTCGCGTGAGCGGCAAGCACAATGACCTGGAGGAGGTGGGCCACGACACCTATCACCACACAATGTTCGAGATGCTGGGCAACTGGAGTTTCGGCGACTATTTCAAGAAAGAGGCGATAGGCTGGGCCTGGGAGCTCCTGACCGAGGTTTACAAGCTGGACAAGAGCCGTCTCTACGCCACCGTTTTCGAGGGATACGCCCCCGACGGACTGGAGATGGACTCCGAGGCCAAGGGCTACTGGCAGCAGTATCTGCCCGACGACCACATCCTGCTTGGCAACAAGCACGACAATTTCTGGGAAATGGGCGACACCGGCCCCTGCGGCCCTTGCAGCGAGATCCATATTGACCTTCGCGACGAGGCCGAGATAGCCGCCAAGCCCGGCGCAGAGCTGGTGAACGAAGGCCACCCGCTGGTCATAGAGATATGGAACCTGGTGTTTATGCAGTACAACCGCAAGGCCAACGGCAGCCTGGAGAACCTGCCCGCCCGCCACATCGACACCGGTATGGGCTTCGAGCGCCTCTGTATGGCGCTCCAGGGCAAGAAGAGCAACTACGACACCGACGTATTCACAGGTATGATTGCCGCCATCGCCGGCCTTTGCGGCAAGGAATATAACCAGAGCGAGCAGACGGCCGTGGCTATGCGCGTAATCGCCGACCACATCCGTGCCATCAGCTTCTCAATTGCCGACGGCCAGCTGCCCAGCAACAACAAGGCGGGTTATGTGATACGCCGCATCCTGCGCCGTGCAGTGCGCTACGGCTACACTTTCCTGGGGCTGAAAGAGCCGTTCCTGTGCCTGCTGGTTCCCACGCTGGTGGCCGAGATGGGCGACGCCTTCCCCGAGCTGAAAGCTCAGCAGACCCTGATCACCCGCGTCATCAAAGAAGAGGAAGAGGCCTTCCTGCGCACGCTGGACAAGGGTATCCGCCTTATGGACTCCATTATGGAGAAATCCAAGGCCACCAAGGTCATCAGCGGCGTGGACGCTTTCACCCTCTATGACACTTTCGGATTCCCCATTGACCTCAGCGAGCTGATTGCCCGCGAAAACGGCTACACTATAGACCTTGGCGAGTTCAACGTAGAGCTCGAGAAGCAGAAAAACCGCGCCCGCAACGCCACTGCCGTAGAGGCCGGTGACTGGGTGGAGCTGCTCCCCGGAACCGAGAGCGAGTTTGTGGGTTACGATATGCTTGAGGCAGATGCCCGCATAGTCAAATACCGCACTGTAAAGGCCAAGGGCAAAGAGCAGATACAGATTGTGCTGGACCGCACCCCGTTCTATGCCGAGATGGGCGGCGAGGTCGGTGACACCGGCGAACTGGTCTCTGCAGAAGGCGAAAAGCTTGAGGTGCTCAACACCATCAAAGAGAACGGCCTGGCCATCCACCTGGTGGACCGCCTGCCCGGCGACCCAGCAGCCGATTTCACCGCAAAGGTAGATGCAGAGCGCCGCACCAACATCGCCAACAACCACACCGCGACCCACCTGCTGCACTTTGCACTGCGCAAGATACTGGGTACTCACGTAGAGCAGAAGGGCTCTTACGTGGGCGCCGCATCGTTCCGCTTCGACTTCTCTCACTACGAGAAGGTCTCCAAAGAGACTCTGGACAAGGTAGAGCGTATGGTCAACCAGCTCATCCGCGCCAACGCCCCTCTGGAGGAGTTCCGCGACATCAGCATAGACGAGGCCCGCAGCCGCGGCGCAATGGCGCTGTTCGGCGAGAAATACGGCGACAGGGTCCGTATGATCAAGTTTGGTGATTCCACCGAACTTTGCGGCGGCTGCCACGCCTGCGCAACCGGCAACATCGGTTACTTCAGAATCCTTTCGGAGAGCGCAGTTGCAGCCGGTATCCGCCGCATCGAGGCCACCACCGGCATCAACGCAGAGCTTTCTGTGGATGTTATGGAAGATATCCTGGAGAGAGTCAAGGCTATGTTTGGCAACGCCGGCGATCCAGCCGCAGCCGTGGGCCGCATCATAGAAGAGAACGAGCAGTACAAGAAGGCCATGGAGGCCATTGCCAAAGAGAAGATGGCCGACATCAAGGCTTCTGTTGTTGCCAATGCCAAGCAGGTGAACGGCATCAAACTGATGACCCTCACCGAGTGCCCTTCGATGGACTTTGCCAAGGGCATCGCCCACGACCTGCACGGAGAATGCAACTCTGCGGCATTTGTGGCAGCCTTTGAATCCGGCGACAAAAAGCCTTGCCTGGTGGTTATGTACACCGATGACCTGGTGGCTGCCGGCCGCGACGCCAGCGCCGATATACGCCAGGCCGCACAGTTCATACAGGGCGGCGGCGGTGGACAGAAGTTCCTCGCCACTGCCGGTGGCAAGAATGTTGCAGGTCTTTCCGAGGCTTTGAATAAACTCACCGAACTGGCTGCCAGATAATCTTCCGTGAAAAGGCTCGACAGGTACATACTCAATTCTTTCCTGGGACCGTTCATTTTGACGTTCTCCATAGTGCTGTTCATCCTTGTGATGCAGTTCCTGTGGCTTTACGTAGACGAATTGGTGGGAAAGGGTCTGTCCCTGGGAGTCATCTTCGAATTTATGGCCTGGGGCAGCGCCACCCTGCTGCCGCTGGTTCTGCCGCTGGCAACCCTGCTGGCCTCCATTATGACGCTGGGCGGTATGGGAGAGAACAACGAACTGCTGGCCATCAAGAGTGCCGGCATTTCGCTGGGCCGCGTGCTGCTGCCGCTGGTTTTCGTGGCGGTGGCCATCTCCATAGGCGCTTTCTTCATCTCCAACGACCTGATTCCGGTCGCCTACAAGAAGATTTATGCGCTCAGGGACGATATCGGCCGCACCAAAAAAGTCATCAAGATTCCCACCGGCATCTTCTACGACGGCATCGACGGCTATGTGCTGCGCGTGGACCGTCACGACGAAGAGAACGAGGGCCTTATGCACGACATTCTGGTGTACGACCATACCCATTCGCAGGGCAACGTAAGTATGACTGTGGCCGACTCGGGCTGGATACACGTCTCCGACGACGGCTCTACCATTATCTTCAAGCTCTACAACGGCACTTCATATCAAGAAGAGAATATTTTCAAGTCGCGCGACACGACCCTGAAGCAGGACATCATCACCTTTGACGACCAGACAATGATGGTGGCCCGCGAAGACTATTCTTTCGAGCGCAGCGACGACGAGCGCTTTGGCAACGAGGTTATGGCCAAGGACTTGAAGACTCTTGTGCACGACCGCGACTCGCTGGCCGGCGAATTTGCCCAAGAGCGCCCTGCAATTATCCGACGGTTTGCTTACGGCACCAACTTTAAGTATATCAACCAGATAGACACCACACTGGTGATGTACAAGGGGCTGGGCGAGGCGCCTGGCTGGAAGTTCAAGGCCTATAAAGATTCCGTGATGACGGCCCGCACCGCCCGCGACCTGGAGCTGGTGCAGCACGCCCTGGAGGGGCTGGAAGCCCAAAAGGAGGCCCTGGCGGACTACGACCGGAATGTATACCGCTATGTGTCCCCCATCCGCAAGATGACCATAGAGCAGTTCCGCAAGTTCACCCTTTCACTTGCCTGCCTGCTGTTCTTCTTTATCGGTGCGCCTCTGGGCAGCATCTTGCGCAAGGGCGGCCTGGGCACCCCTGTAATTGTGTCTGCGCTGATTTTTATGCTCTACTGGGTCATCGACATCAGCGGCAAGAAACTGGCCAGGGACGGCGCCATAACGCCGTTCGAAGGGGCCTTTATTTCCAGTGCGGTGCTGTTGCCTGTGGGTATGGCCCTGCTATGGGCCGCCGTGCGCGAAAAGACCTTCGATTTCAACTCCGTCAAGTTCTGGTTCAAGAGACTGTTCCAGAATATCGATAAGTTACTGCACAAGGCTCTCCGCTTCTTCAAAAAGAACCACGGCATCATCAAGGTGGTTTATATGGGTACGCCCGAGTTTGCAGTGGGCCCGCTCAAGGCGCTGCTGGAAAGCGAGTACCAGATTGCCGGAGTGGTCACCGTGCCCGACAAGCCAAGCGGCCGCGGCCTCAAGGTCAGCGAGAGCGCCGTGAAGCAGTTCGCCGTAGAGCACAACCTGCCGCTGCTGCAGCCCGTCTCTTTGAAGAGCCCCGATTTCCTGGAGCAGCTGCGCGCCCTGGATGCCGATATGTTTATTGTGGTGGCCTTCCGTATGCTGCCCAAGGAGGTTTGGCAGATGCCGCGTCTGGGCACCTTCAACCTGCACGCTTCGCTGCTGCCGCGCTACCGCGGCGCCGCCCCCATCAACTGGGCCATCATCAACGGCGAGAAGCAGACGGGCGTGACCACTTTCTTGATAGACGAGCAGATAGACACCGGCCGCATCCTGTTCAGCGAGCCTTGTATGATAGAGGAATACGACACCTTTGGCAGCCTGTCAGAGAAGTTGTGCAAGATTGGCTCCGCCTTGGTGATCAAGACCGCCGACGCCCTTTCGCGCCGCCGTGCAAAGCCGCAGGAGCAGGACTCTTTCGCGCGCATTCTTCCCGCACCCAAGCTCACCAAGGAGACCTGTCATATCAACTGGAACAAAGAGGGCTACGAGATAGTCAACCTGGTGCGTGGCCTTGCCCCCGCCCCCGCCGCTTATGCTACGCTGGTAAATAATGGGGCGGAAACCACTATGAAGGTGTTTGAGGCCTACGTCTATATGGACGACGAGCCCGCCGCACCCGGCACGGTGATTACCGACGGCAAGACCTATCTGGGTGTCGCCTGCGGCCACTACACCGTCCGCCTGCTGGATGTGCAGCTGGCCGGCAAGAAGCGTATGGATATCGCCGCCTTCCTGCGCGGCTGGCATCCCGGCGAAGATTGCAAGTTTGTTTAGTCCGCACCGTGTCAAATCCCAAGACCATAGTGATACTGGCTGCCGGAGAGTTTCCCCGGAAGGCCTCTGTGCTGCGCCTGCTGGATGAGGCCGATATGATAGCCTGCTGCGACAGCGCGGCCGTAAAGCTGCTTGAGCAGGGCCGCCGCAGTTTCTCCAGCGGCGAGCTGGAAGAGGGGCTGCACCTGGGCGAAAGTCGCTGGGAGCCCGGCCTGATAGTGGGCGATATGGACTCTCTCCCGCTCGATATCCGGGAGCACTATGCCGACAGGATAGTGGTCTGCTCCGGCCAGGACGACAACGACCTGACCAAGACCTTTCACGAAGTCATCAAACTCTCGCCGGACGTGATCCACATTCTGGGCGCCACCGGTCTGCGCGAAGACCACGCCCTGGCCAACATCTCCCTGCTGGCCGATTACCAGAGAGAAGCCCCGCAATGCCAAATAGATTTAGTGAGCGATTATGGCCGCTTCGTGGCCGCCAGCGGGCAGCATACTTTCGATTCAGAGCCCAGACAGGAGGTCAGCATTTTCGCCTTTGACCATTCACTGCGTATGACCGCCGCGGGCCTGCAATACCCGCTGGACGGCGTCGTATTCGACACCCTCTGGAAGGCCTCTCTGAACGTCGCCACCGGCACATCATTCACCCTAAGCCCAAACAACGACTCCGTCTATCTGGTTTACCTCCCGCGGTAGGTATAACAACAACGGGACCGGAAAAAATCCGGCCCCGTTGATTGTCAAATATCAGACTGTTAAAGCGCAGGCTGAATTATGGGGAATGAGAACAGATATGTTCCCGAATTCTCATTCATATACCTTACAACGCTGACATAGCAACGCCTCTCCTTGCCGGTTGTATTAGCCTGGTAAGTCGCCGTGACAGTATATTTTACCTCTTTCCTGTTTTCGGTCATTTGCGGAGCTGAAACAGTATATCTGGTAAACATCGTATTGGCATAGAAGCCGCTGGTGCTGTTGCAATACAGGATATCTTTAAAATTAAATGGCGTGAGCTCTGGTCCGTCATAATAATCTGAGTTCTTTCCGTAAATGAAATTGTATACATCGAAGGAAAAACTGCCGGCGCCGGCGGAAATAACTATGGGCTCCATCTCTTCGGTTACATCATTAGTCTCAAAATAGTAGTCATCTGCTCCCTCTGCCAATATTTCAGAGCCCACGATATGCAATTTATAAACTCGTGATGTACCGTCGGGGAAAAAGGCCATCAAGTCAATGTCGGCCGGCGAATAATCTTTCCACCACTGGCCCCAGTCATACACCACGGGCTCCTCAACCCTTTTGAGAATGACGTTGCCCGATTTGGCATCTATGGGCTCAAATACAACGACCTCCTGGCTGTGTATCGGATCACCGGAAAAGACATTGACGTTTGCAACCAGTGTGACGTCATCGATGCTCTTAAGATCACCGGTGAGGGTATACGGGAGAATTATCTTACCGGTGCGGAAGGATTCCACGCTTTCACAGAAAGAATAATAGTGACGCACGCCGTCACCCACTGTAAAGCCGTAGCCCTCTTTCTCGCCGTAGGCAACAGGGATCACCGTGCCGTCGGCCAGGGTTATGGTCAAAGTGCTGCCGTCGGCGGTGATGGTCTTGATAGGATTCTCGGCTGACGGCTTGTTGTCAATAGTAATGCTGGAGCCGTCGCCAAAGTTGAACGTAACGTCGGTCCCTGACTGCGAATACGATGTAACCGGCTTGCCGGAGTCAAGTTTCTGAAGAAGAGACTGGTAGGCCTCAAGGGCGCTCACGCGGCGCTGCAGGTCGCTGTCGTCGTACTTGCTGCAGCCGGCCAGCATCAGTGCCAGCACGGCCACCATCATAAACGAAAGAATCTTTTTCATAGGCGTAGTATTATAGTTAAACGATTGCTCTCTTCTTTTCAAAGTTATACAATCTTCCTTCTTTCTCCAAATCCGGCAGAGTGGCGCGGAACGATATCGCCCAGAATGGTCTCTGGGACACATCACCCCGCTTCAAGGCCCGAAATCGCCCTCAGGAGCGGACCACCCTCCTTCAGAACAGCACGTGAGCCTGATCCGTCCGCGCCAGTTTGGCGGAAAAGACTGGATGCACATTGGCCAACGGCCAGAAGGGATGAGGGTTGCAGGGGATATTGTGCTTTTTAGCTGCGCGTCAGCTTCACAAGCTCCGGTTAGGGGAGGGAGCGAAGCGAACGCCACTAATTGAGCCCGTCAACGATGTTCCAGGTGCCGGTTAGGCGACAATCGGCAGCAGCCGATAGCGGAAGCCGGGCAGGGTTGGCTTGCGTGCGAGAAAGGCTGGAGCGGCGGGTCTGGGCAGCGCCCAGCAACATAGAGGCGTCGCGGCGAAAAGGAGCTTTGAAGCGGTTAAACGCGCAGCGTTAAGAAAAACACCATCCCCAGCAGCCCTCATCCCTTATTCCTGAAGTGGGAAACGAGTGCGCAAATAGCTTTTCTGTTTTCATTTTCGGCAATTAAGACCTTCTCTCTGTTTTTATACTTTATTCCGGCCTTATTATCCAACCGTCTGTTACTTCACGCATTAAAAAAATCCTTTGCTATACAATATTTTACATTCAGATTTCTTTTATAAGGTTTTCTGATTATTCTGCCAAAGGGATGGATTATTCTCTTACTTCACGTTTGTTTTATGCATTAAAATAATAGATATTTTTCTATCTTTGGGATGAAAATGACAGAGTTACACAGAATCATTGTCAAGAATGGGTGGACGCCTATTCCCGACAGGGGCAAAGGAAGTCATATAAGGTACGTTAAAGATGGTAGAATATACACCGTACCCTACCATAAAGGCAAGGAAATAGGGAATGATTTCGCAAAGCGATTATTAAAAGCAATGGGAATATGAAAAATGTAGACATAACAATAAGTGTTGCCGAAGACGGGTTCTATTCGGCGTATTGCAATGACTACCCGGCTCTATTCGGAAGCGGAGATACTCCGGAAAGCGCAATTGATGAATTGCGCGAAACCCTGAAGATAACCAAAGAACTTGGTCGTGACTCCGCACTGTTCTACCCTGAATGGATAGATGACGAATATGTGTTTTTAACTCACTGGAACATTTCTGACCTGATGTCTTATTATGCCGGTGTAATAACTCCATCTGCCCTGGGCCGCCTGGCAAATATTCATCCCAAGCAAGTCTGGTCTTATTTGCACGGCCGGTCAAAACCCCGCAAAGCACAAATTATGAAAATGCAGTCTGCTCTCCACAAACTTGGACAGGAACTTATCAATACTGTTCTTCTCTAATGTTATTTTTTAAGGATTGCTGCATTTTACTGATAAACGTTTCACTTCTATGAAGAATCTTGTATCTGTATTTGCCGCTGCGGCAATCGCGCTGGTGGCGGCATCCTGCAATCCATCCGTCAATAACCCCTACAAAGCCCTGGAAATCCCCACCAAGGCGACCGAGTTCGTAGAGAAGGGGCACGATTTCTCTCTCGAATTCGTAGACCGCATCAATGACGTTGAAAAGAAGGATTTCATCGTCTCCCCGCTCAGCATGCAGTTTCTGCTGGGTATGATACTTAACGGGGCCCAGGGCGCCACTGCAGACGAAATCTGCGATGTGCTGGGCTATGGTGCCGGCGAGATAGAAGATGTGAACCAGTTCTGCCAGTCTATGCTGGCGCAGCTGCCCAAGCTGGACAAACAAACCACTTTGAGCATAGCCAACGCCATCTTTGTGGACGAAGGCTGGCCGCTGCTGGACAGTTATAAATCCACTGTGGGCAAAGCATACAACGCCAAGCTCTCCAATCTGGACTTCTCCAAGGGTGCAGCAAGCGCCAAGGTCATAAACCGCTGGTGCTCCGACCAGACCCACGGTATGATAGACAAGGTTCTGGAGACAACCGACCCCGCTATGCTCTGCTACCTGCTCAACGCGCTGTATTTCAAGAGCCAGTGGAAAGAGAAATTCAACAAGAGCAACACCGCCGACGAGACTTTCACCGACGAGGCAGGCAATAAAAGCACCGTGAAGATGATGAAGCAGAACGAGAGTTTCAGCTACCAGCATAACGATGTCTTCAAGATTGTGCGTATGCCCTACGGCAACGGTGCATTCTCTATGATTGCCCTGCTGCCCCAGGAAGGCAAAACGATAGCCGACGCTCTGGACGAAATCAAGGAGAGCGGCTGGCGGGAGACCCTGCTCAGTATGGTACACTGCGACGTGGACCTTTGGCTGCCCCGCTTCGAGACCAAATATCACATAAACCTCAACGATATCCTCTCGGACATGGGCATGCCCACGTCCTTTACTAATAGCGCAGATTTCAAAGCTATGAGCGATTATGCGCTTAAACTAAGCTTCGTGCAGCAGGACGCAGTGATCAAGGTAGATGAAGAGGGCACCGAAGCCGCCGCAATATCAATGGCCGGCATGATGAAAGATGCGGCTGCCGCACCCGGCGAGAGGGTTGTCTTCCACGCCGACCATCCTTTCCTCTACTTCATCACAGAAGCCAGCACCGGCGCCATCCTCTTCGCCGGCCGCTACAGCAACAAGTAGGCGGCAGAAGGCCGAGCGATTAGGCGCAGAAAAAGCTTCGCGCAGGTTTGACAGGAATACGCGAAACGGAAATATGGGCTTATTTTTCAGTTTCAGAGCCCCTTTTTAGCCTATCGGTGGGATATAACCGTCACGAAACGGAAATAATAAGCAATATTTCAGGCTTGCGTCAGACAACGAGTCCAAGCGGTCGCTTATAACTCTTCCGATATCGTCCAGCCTTCGGGAATACCGCTGTCTCCTCTTGGCCAGTCGTTCATTCCGGCCACTTTTACAAACGTTCCTGAAAGAGCGACGCCTTCAAGCCAACCATAAAGGCCGCTACTTTCGCGGATATCTGTGGCTAGGCATTTAACATACTCTAGCTTGCTGCAACCACGAAACATATAAGAATAGCACTGCATCTCTAACCGTTCTGCGGGAAGAACAGGAGCTTTAGTTAGCGATGTACAACCACCGAACATTTCAGCATAACAACTGTCAAACAATCTGGTTGCTGGCAATTCCGGTGCAGATTCCAGTGAAGTACAGCCACTGAACATAGCACTATAGCAATAGTTGGCACTCAACAACGACACAGCAGGCAGTGCTGGTGCTTTTGTAAGGCGGGTACACCCCTTAAACATACTCGCATAGCAGTGCCGTGCAACTATTGTTGCCGGGAGTTGTGGAGCCTGAGTTAAACCTGTACAATCCGTAAACATATTGCTATAGCAATAATCACACATCGTATGCGCCGGAAGTTCGGGGGCCGTGGTCAAACTGACACAATGATTGAACATTTCGTTATAGCATCCTTTTGCCAATGTGGTTGCAGGAAGATTTGGCGCATTTGTGAGGATAGTACAGCCATTAAACATACCAGAATAACAATAGTCTGCCAATGTTGCTGCGGGAAGAGAGGGGGCTGTTATCAGACTTGTACAATCCTGGAACATTCTGGCATAGCACGCCGAAGCCAATGGAATATCAGGAAAATCTGGTATCGTGCGCAAACCGCTACAACCCATAAACATCGAATCATAGCAGCGCGGCGCAAGTGTGGTTGCCGGGAGAGATGGCACACTGGTCAAACCAACGCAGTAACTGAACATGCCATCATAACATCTGTCAGACAGGGTAGTTGCCGGGAGAGATGGCACACTGGTCAAGCCTCCGCAATAGGCAAACATAGAGTTATAACACGATTCTGCCAATGTAACCGCAGGAAGTTCCGGGGTCGTGACCAAGCCGATGCATCCCCTAAACATACCTTCATAACACCGTGCCGACAATGTCGTTGCTGGAAGAATTGGGGCACTTGTCAACCTACCACAATCGCTAAACATATCTTTATAACACGCATATGCCAACGTGGTGGCCGGTAAATTTGGAGCATTAACCAGATTGGAACAACCACAGAACATACAGTCATAACAATAATCGGCCAAATTGGTCGCTGGTAGTTGGGGCGCTTCAATTAAGCTGGAACAGCCAAAGAACATACAGTTATAGCACTTCTCCGCCAATGTCGTTGCCGGAAGACAAGGAGCAATGGTCAAGCCACTACAACCCATAAACATCTCACTATAGCAATATTCGGCCAAATTGGTTGCCGGAAGGTCGGGCACTTCAGTCAGCCCTGTACAGTTTTCAAACATCTGCATATAACAACATCTTTTTAGAGTTGTTGCAGATATAGAAGGCGCACTGGTAATAATACTACAACCTTGAAACAAATAGTAGAAGCAATTATCGTTCGGAATGGTCGTAACCTCATCCTCATAACTGATAAGAGCCATTACATCCCCGGAAACGGCTAAATGATCTCCTTTCGCAACGAATCTACTGAAACATGATTGGTCCTTGCTGAACCCATCCGGATTGCTTCCGCACAAGTACAATGGATGCTCGCGATTAAAGGAAAGTGCGGTATAATCCCATTCTACCCATGTCTTCCCATCATTTGAAAAGAAAAGCACCGGAGTGTTATTGCCCCAGTTATTAAGTGACAAAGAAGCAGAACCTTCCGTGGTAAATGTAAGACATTTTCTTTCGTCCTTGGCCGGCCCGTCTTGAGGAGTTGGTTCTTCGGGGGTAGTCTGCGTCTGCTCTTCCTGAGGATCGGGATCATCGGGCAATGGCTTGGACACGCAGGCGGCAGAAACCGCCAGCAGTATGAGCAATCCGACAATCGACGGTATCGAGCGCATACGAATTACTTAGCCGCTTGCTTCTTGGCCTTTTCGGGGTCCTTGAAGAGGATCATAAACAAGATGCCGACAACCAGCGCGTAGGCTGCGAAAATGTACCAGGCGGTGCTCCAGGAAGGAGTGGCCGCATTGTACACAAAGTGGTTCACCACCTTGCCGGCAGCCCAGGTGCCTATGCTGGCGCCCAGACCGTTGGTCATAAGCATAAACAGACCCTGCGCAGAGCTGCGGATGTCCTTGTCGGTGTTTTCATTGACAAACAGCGAGCCGCTGATGTTGAAAAAGTCGAAGGCCACGCCATAGACGATGCAACTCAGAACAAACATCCACACGCCGCTGCCGGGATTGCCCGCACCAAAGAAGCCGAAGCGGAACACCCAGGCAAACATAGCTATCAGCATCACCTTCTTGATGCCGAACCGTTTCATACAGAACGGAATGAGCAATATGCACAGCGTCTCGGAAATCTGGCTCAGCGAGATTAGCGCATTGGCATTGTTGGCGCCCCAGGCGTTGGCAAACAGAGGATTCTCCTTGAACGATGTGATGAAGGTGTTGGCATAGCCGTTGGTTATCTGCAGCGACGCACCCAGCAGCATAGAGAAGATGAAGAACACCGCAAACTGACGGTCCTTGAACAGCCTGAATGCACTAAGGCCGGTGGCCTCTGCAAACGACTGCGCCCCCTCGCTCTTGGGCTTGCAGGGGCAGTTGGGCAGCGTAAGGGCGTAGGCGCAGAGCACCAGGCTCAGGATGCCCGACACGAAAAACTGATTGTAGGTGTGCTGGAACTGCACTCCGTCGGCCCCTTTCATAAAGTTGACGAACAGCATTGTGAGTATAAAGCCCACGGTGCCGAACACACGGATGGGCGGGAACGCCTTCACGGGATCTTTGCCGGCCTTCTCAAGGGCATTGTATGCCACCGAATTAGAAATGGCGATGGTGGGCATATAGAACGCCACACTTATGGTATAAAGGGCGTAGAACAGGCCAAAGCTGATGTTGGCCCCGGCACTCATCGCATACCATCCTGCACCTAGCATTGCGGCTCCGGCGATGCCCTGGCACAAAGAGAGAACCTTCTGTGCGGGAATCCACTTGTCGGCCACAATACCCATCAGGGCAGGCATAAATATGGAAACGAATCCCTGGGTGGCAAAGAAAAGCCATATCTGCGGGCCGAAACCGCTGCGGGCCAGAAAACTGCCCATAGATGTCAGGTAAGCTCCCCACGCCGCGAACTCCAGAAAGTTCATCAGGATGAGCCTGAAAGAGATGCTGCTGTTTTTCATAGTATTTTATTTTGGAGCCATCCGGTATACGAACAGCGCTATTATCGCATAGATGATATTCGGCAGCCAGACCGCCAGCCACGGCGGCAATGTGCCGGTCTGCACAAACATCTGGCTGAATCTCATAAACAGGATATACGAGAAGCTGAGGCCCACGCCGATACCGATGTTCAAGCCCAGGCCGCCTCGCCGCTTGCGGGACGACAGCGACACGCCAATCAGCGTCAGGATAAAGGCAGAGAAGGGCGTGGCAATGCGGGTATGCTTCTCAATCAGGGCATAGTCCACCATATGGTCGCCGCGCATATTCTGCAACTCGATGAGTCTGTTGAGATCCTTGATGGGGAGCGTCTCCACCACATTCTTGCGGCGGTAAAAATCGTCCAGCGTGAGGGCGATCACGGTATCTTTCTGCGCACCGGTTTCTATGGTCTCGTTGCCGTGCTCGTCGTAGCTGCGGATAAAATAGTTCTTGCAGGTCCAGCCGCCAATGTCCTCGTTCCAAGAGGCGCTGGAGGCGGTGAGCTTGCTCACCAGCTTGTTGTCCTCTATGCTTTCCAGAGTAAAACGGTTCACCGAATTGTTCCAAGAGCTGAACGACTCCACATAGACGAACAGGCCCGGCTCCAGCTGATAGTGGATATTGTGGTTGGTGTTGAAAAACCGCGCCCCCTTGATATATTTCTGCTCGAATTCCAGCCGGTGATAGTTGGCCGGAGGAATCACGTACATACCCAGCGTGAGCGACAGAATCGCAGCAAATGCGGCCGACACCATATACGGCATCAACAGCCGTCTGAAGCTGATGCCGCTGGAGAGCATAGCTATAATCTCGCTGTTGGCAGCCAGCTTGGTGGTGAAGAAAATCACCGTGATGAACACGAACAGCGGGCTGAACATATTCAGGATGTAAGGGATGAAATTGAGATAATACTCAAATACAATCTCTTTCAGCGGAGCCTCGCGCTCTACAAACGAGTCTATCTTCTCGCTGATATCGAATATGATGACTATGGCCACCACAATCAGAAGCGACACCAGATAGGTACTGATGAACTTCTTGATTATGTACCAGTCAAGAATCTTGGGTTTCAACGATAAGCGACTCATAGTCTTGTCTCCAGTTTTTTAACCACGCTGTCTTTCCAGGCAGCAAAGTCTCCTGCAAAGATATGCTCTCTTGCCTTGGCAACCAAATCGAGATAGAATGCCAGGTTGTGCTCGCTGGCAATCTGCGCCGCCAGCATCTCCCCCGCTATGGTCAGATGGCGCACATAGGCCCTGGTGTAGGTGTGGTCCACAAACGATGTCCCTTCGGGGTCCAGCGGCGAAAAATCGTGGGCCCACTTGGCGTTGCGCAGGTTTATGGTCCCCTGCCAGGTGAATATCATACCGTTGCGGCCGTTGCGGGTGGGCATCACGCAGTCGAACATATCCACGCCGCGGGCTATGCCTTCCAGGATATTGGCGGGCGTACCGACACCCATAAGATAGCGCGGTTTGCCGGAGGGCAGCAGCGGATGCAGCAATTCCAGCATTTCATACATTTTTTCGGTAGGCTCCCCTACCGCCAGGCCGCCTATGGCATATCCCTCGCGGTCAAAGGCCACGGCGTGTTCTGCCGCTTTCTTGCGCAAATCGGGATAGACACAGCCCTGGACTATGGGGAAAAGGCTCTGGTGATAGCCGTAAAGCGGCTCGGTGGAGTCGAATCGCCGTATGCAGCGTTCCAGCCACCCCTGGGTGAGTTTCAGGGATTTTTCTGCGTAGGCATAGTCGGCATCGCCCGGGCAGCACTCGTCCAGCGCCATAATTATGTCGGCGCCGATGGTGCGCTGGGTGTCCATATTGTTTTCCGGGGTGAAAGTGTGCCGGCTGCCGTCGATATGCGAGGAGAAGGTGCACCCCTCTTCGGTGATTTTGCGCCGCTGCGCCAGAGAAAACACCTGGAAGCCGCCGCTGTCGGTGAGTATCGGGCGGTCCCAGCTGGTGAAGCGGTGCAGGCCACCCGCCTCGCGCAGGGTCTCCAGGCCCGGCCGCAGATACAGGTGGTAGGTGTTGCCCAGGATTATCTGGGCCCCCACATCCTGCTTCAAATCTTTATGATAAACGCCCTTTACGCTGCCCACGGTGCCGACAGGCATAAAGATGGGGGTCTCTATGCTGCCGTGGTCGGTGTTCAGCATACCGCAGCGGGCACTTGAACCCGGATCGGTGGCCAGTAGTTTAAATGTCATTCCTCAATACCCATTAAGGTGCGTATCTCAGCCTTGGCTGTTTTCCAGCGGGGGATGTCAATCTTGCTGCCAATCACCTCTATGACCTTGGCGGCTATGATGCTGCCCACCTTGCCGCAGACGTCCAGCGGCTGCCCCAGCGAGTGGGCATACAGGAAGCCGGCGGCGTAGACATCGCCGGCCCCGGTGCCGTCGCGCGGCACGCCCGGAGCCACATCCACAAAGTGATATTCGTCTCCGCTTTTGATCATAGAGCCCTTCTTGCCCTCTTTTACAATGGCAATCTTGCACATTCCGGCAATATCTTCCAGCGCCTCGCGCGGCGGCTTGCCGGTAAAGGCCAGCGATTCGGCCTCGTTGGCAAAGACTATATCGACATAATTCTTCACAATGTCGTGCAGGAAGGCCAGATTGGACTCCACCACATTGTAGCTGGCCAGATCCAGCGAGATAATCATATTCTTTTCGCGGCCAATCTCCACGGCGCGGCGCACCAGACGCTGATTCTGCACCAGATAACCCTCCACGTGCAGGTAGTCATAGCCGTCAAACTTGTCGGGGTCCAGATCTTCCGGCTCCAGCTCCAGCGCGGCGCCCAGATAGGTGGCAAAGGTGCGGTCGGAGGTCTGTCCGTTCACAATCACTATGCACCTGCCGCTGGGGGCCTTGCCCCTCTCCAGCATAGAGGTGATGCCCTCCTGCACCTGGTCCGACTTGAACAGCGAGCCCACGTCGTCCTTGCCCACCTTGCCTATGAAGCCAGCTCTCATACCCAGGATTGCCGCAGCGCTGATGGTGTTGGCAGCAGAGCCGCCGGCGACATACTTTATGCCCTTATCCTTCAGGTCCTGCCATATCTTGTTGCCGGTGTCGGCATCCACGTGCTGCATACTTCCCACAGGAAGGCAGTATTTCTCCAGGATTTCGTTGTCCGGCAAGATGGCCAGAATGTCTGTAAGGGCGTTGCCGATGCCAAGTATGGACTTCATAGAAGATTTATTTACGCGTTCTTGCAAATATACTAAAAATATCGGAGGGCCGGTCGGCCAGGCGGTCGGCATTGCTGCTGAACTCGGGCCAGCCCTTGATCTCTACGTTCCAGGGGCAGGCGTCAAGGCAGCAGTCACAGCCAAAAAGATGTTCGCCCAGCGCCGGATTAGAAGGGTCCTTCTCCCTGGCCTCTATGGTCAGAAAGGATATGCATTTGCGGGCATCCAGCCTGTACGGGGCCTCCAGGGCGCCGGTGGGACAGGCGGCGATGCACTGGCCGCACCGGCCGCAGTCTTCGGGCATCGCAGCCCGCTGACGGCGCAGCCGCATACAGTCTATCTCTTCGAAGGGAACATTGCAGACCAGGATGCCTATCAGCGTGCGCAAGCCTGCCGTGGGGCTTATTAGGAAATTATTGCAGCCTATGAAACCCAGGCCGCAGCGCACCGCCCACTCCCGCTCCATAACCGGGGCGGAGTCGGTGAACACGCGGCAGGCAAATTTGCCGCCGGCGGCGGCATCCAAAGCCTCGCGGTTCTGAGCGACAAACAGGTGGATCCGGTCTTTGATAACCTTGTGATAGTCCTCTCCGTGGGCAAACGAGGCCACGTGGGGGTTGTCGTGATGGTCGTAGGGGGCCAGAAAGCCCATCACAGTGCGGGCGCCCTCTACCAGAAGGGTGACGTCCAGCCGCTTTTCCACATTGCGCGCCATATAGTCCATATCGGCGTTGCGGCCTTCTGCCAGATAGCTTTCGAGCCTGCGCTGGGCTTCGGGGCCCAAAGCAGCGGCCCCGGCTGCGCCAAAAGCGGCGAAGCCAAGGGCCGTTGCACTTTGCTGCAGTGTCTCGTAGAGCACCATCGGCTACTCCTCTGCCTCTACCTTGAAGGCACCGGTGTGGCCGCGGTATTCTGGTGCATACAGCGACTCTATGGTAACCCAGGCGCTGTTGAATGTGCCTTCCTGAGTCACGTAGAAGGTCTCCTGAATGGAGGTATTCTCTTCTGCCAGAGTCTGGAAATAGTATTTGGTGCGGTCGGTAAGACGCTCGCAGTAGAACCAGTAAGAGCCGTAGCTGCGCTCGTCCTTGGGATAGAAGCAGGCGGGACGCGAAGCCTCCATAACCACAAACGAACGGTTCTCGGTGTTATAGATGTCATAGTGGACATCTATCTTGTCGCCTACACGCAGCCTCTGGCCATCTTTCAGCTGCTTGCCGCCGCGCCAGTAAGAGCGTTTCACGCTAAGCTGGTTGGCAGACTCCTTCACAGAGAGCATCGGGGCCTTGTAGGTATAGTATACGGCGCCGAATTTCAAGTCCGGAGCGCGGTATTTCAGTAATGCGAATATTGCGTCGGCACTGGCCATATTGCTCTTCCACTCCTGGTTGTGCTTCTGCAGCAGCAGCCACTTCATTATGCCCTTGGCAATGTCCATCTGGTCCATCTCGGCAAACACCACGGCCAGCAGCGAGTGTGCATATATTTCGGTGTGCAGCAGGCCGCGGAAAGGCATCACCGCATTGGGGAAGTAGCAGCCCACATTGTCGTTGCGCACGGCATAGTCGCGCAGCGAATTCATCACGGCGAACATCTGCTTGAGCTCTCCGGTAGATTCCAGTACCGTGCAGAGTTTGGCCTTCTCCACTATAGGGAGGTCCTGCCAGCCGTCTTTCTTGCAGCGCTTGAGATATTCCGTGAGCATCTTCTGGGAGTTGGCGTTCATTGCAATGTTGGGATGCTCCATACGGGCGGCGAAGAAGTAAGTCAGGTCGCGCCAGTCCCACTTCTTGGCCTTGGTGATCTCTTCTACCCTCTTGTCCACATAGGCCAAAGCCTTCTCTATCTGCTTGTTGATGGTGGTGTTTCGCGGCAGGGCGCCTACCTCGCGCAGGTAGTAGGTCTTGTCCAGGAACATCAGCGTGAGCAGGTCGCTGGAAGAACAGCAGGGGAACCAGCCAAAGCCGCCGTCTGCCTTCTGCAGGGAGCCGAGCTTGGCGGCCGCCTTGCGGGAGAACTTCACGTCCACGCTGTTCACGCCCAGCAGAATGCCGCGCATCTGGTTCACATAAAGGGCATCCAGCCACTCTATCATATTGTCTCCCTTGGGAGTCTGCGGCTTGGTGAGGACCTCCTTGAGGGCATCCTTGGTGGAATATTCCTCGTAGCGGATCACCGCGTCGGGATAGGGGAAACGGGCCTTGAGGTCGCGGATGCAACTGTTCTTGTTGCGGCCGCTGCCTATCACAAACGATTCGGCCTCGGTGATGTAGCGTGCAGCCGGCATCACCTCTATCTGGCGCTTTTCTGCGTCGGAGGCCTTGGCAGACGCGAATACAGATGTCACGCCTATCTTTTTGACCCCTTCGGGTATCTCTATTTCCCAGGCTGCCGTCTGGCTGGCGCCGGGCTTGAGGGTCATCTCTATGTCTTTGGTGTAGATGTCCAGCTCCAGGTCATCTTCGTCTGTCAGGCGCAGGCTTGCGCGGCCCTTGACAGTCTCTATGCCGGTATTGGCCACGTTGGCCTTGACCACCAGGCGGTCGCCCTCAATTGCAAACAGCGGGGCGAAGGACTCTATCTTGACCGCCTTGCTCACCACAATCTGCCGCTCTGCGGTGCCGCTCTTGAGGTCCTTGGTGTGGGCCAGCATAGCGATGCGGAAAGACGACAGGCCTTCGCGGGTGGTGAAGGATACCGTGGATTTGCCCGAGGCGGGAATCGCCAGCTGCGGGATAAAGGCCAGCGTCTGGGAGAAATCTTCGCGGATATCTATCTGGTCGGGGCTGGGAATGTCAGCCTCATCCATCGCCGCCCCAAAATCCATAGCGCTTTCGGGGGCCATAACGGCATCGTTCATCACCATCGCCTCTTCTTCTACCATAACACCGGCGGCCCTGGTAGCCTGTTTGGCCATAAGCATTGGCCTGCCGCCTCTGACAAAATGATGATAGCCGCCCAGATTGCTCCAGATATAGGGAGCAGAGGAATGGTAGGGATATATCGGGCTGAAATAGAAATTGTTCTTGCGGTAACGGTCGCAGGTGGCATCGTATATCGATATCAGCATCTCGCTTTGCGGCGCCTCTACCGTAAAGGTTTCGGTGGTGTTGGGCGTGGTGCGGTCGCGCAGGCTGCTGACCTTGATCTCGAAGTTGTTGGAAGAAACCTCGCGGGAGAAATTGTGGCTGTTCTGGATGACTTTCATATCCTTGATGCCATAGAGCGAAACGGTCACCTGGTCGTTCCAGGCCGCCTTGTAGTCCAGCTTGATGTGCTGGGCGCCGCTGCGCAGGCGCAGTGGCTTGCGGTACACGACCTTGCCGCCGTCAAACACCTCCAGCTCCAGATACAGATCGTCTTCTGAAGTGCCCACCATAAAGTCTATGGCGTCCTTTTCCACCACGGGATAGAAGAACATCTCGCGCTTCACGGGGCAGGCGGTGTCGTCGGGAGAGAGCAGCGCCACAGAAGAGCTCTCCTGCTGGCTGCCCGCGGGGGTCTCGGCGCCATATTCCAGCTGATATTCGCCAGAAGGCAGCTCAGAAAAGTCTATCACCACGGGGTCGCCGAACTTCATTTTGCCCTCGCTGCGGACACGCCCCTTGAGGCTGAGTTTGTACCAGCCTTCTATGGGCTGGTCTTCGCCGTCAAAGTTGCGGGCAGAAATGGTCAGCGTCTGCGCCTTGGCCTTGTTCACCAGCAACAGTGTGTCCATCCTGTACTCCACGTCAAATTTGGGAGTCAGCTGCAGGGGCTCGCGGGCTGCGGTGAGCATCTTGCCGTTTTCGCAAGTCTCGCCGCCGGGGGCCACCGCCTTTACATTAATGCGGTGCAGGGCAGTCTTGCTGTCGGAGTTCTCCGGCTCCACGGTGGTGAAAGGTATCTCAAAGAAGCCGTCGGCATCGGTGCGGGTCTCGCCCTCTGCTATGATCTTATTCTTGTTGCTCCAGTAATACGGCAGCGCCTCTACGGTGTACTCTACCCTGGCGCCCGCTATGCCTTCGCCGGTATAGCCTTTCACGCGACCTATCTGTATCACGGCATCGCCGCACTTGTATATCTCCTGGATATTGTCAAGTTCCAGTTTGTATTTGGGATCCTTGTAGGCCTCTACATTGAAAGATGTGCCGCCCCTGTCGGAACTGAGTCTCCAGGAACCGTTCTTGGCACCCGTCGGAATCACAAAACTGCCGGCGGCAGAACCCATCGAGTTGGTGGTAAGCGCCAGCTTTGCGGCAGGCTTGTCGCTTGTGGGCGCGTATAGCGAAACGTTTATCTTCTTGCCGGAGAGCACCTTGCCCTTCTCGTAGTCGGTGCTCAGGGCTATGATTTTAAACTGCACGGTGTCACCGGCGCGGTATAAAGTGCGGTCGGTGTAGATATAATGAAGGGTTTCGGTGCCGCGGCCTTTGCGGACAACATTGTCCGCCTCAGAAATATTCACCGCCGGCGACCACTTGTCACCACCCGCATCCGCCACAATCATTGCGGAATACTGATTCTTGGAGAATATCTGCTGAGTCAGGGGGGTGAAGCCAGCCAGCTGGTATTCCTTCTGAGAGATATATCCGGGACGGACAAAGCCATCCTTTATGTTTTCATCTTCAAAATAGTCGCTCCAGGCATAGATGGTGGCATTCTCGAAAGGCTTGCCGGTCTTTGCCTCGGCCACGTAGACCTCGTTCTTGCCGTCGGTCTGGCGGGTTGCCAGAGCCACGCGGCTCACATAAATCAGATTGTATTCGCTAAGGCCGGCGGCACTGTTGGCCACCACGTAGATACCGGGGTCGCCAAAGCAGAAGTCGGTCTTGATCCTCTCGGGAATGTTGTACTCCCCCTTGTATTCGGTCATCCGCTGCTTGGAAACCAGGCGGGCGTTGCCGGATATCTTCTTGAGCGGCTCGGAACCGACAATCTGATAGCGGTCGTTCAGGCGGTAAACCGCAAACTCGCTCTCGTCTATATTGCGGCCGGAGAGCTCAAACTCCAGCGTCTCGCCGGGATAGATAAAGCTCTTCTCGCTGCCGATGCCCACATTCTTGGAGTCCATACTGTTCACCAGCGATATCCACTCCTTGCGGTATTCCGATTTTGGGAAAACCTCGGCAGCCTTCATACACACCTTGCGGACCTCGCGGTAACGCTTGCCGTTGCGGTCACGGGCCATATCGGCATCCCTTTTCAAACGGGAAATCTTCTCGTTGATAAGGGCGTCCACGGCCGGATGGTTGGCATACAGCTCTATGTTCTTGTCCAGATTGTCAAAGAGCTTGCGCTGCAGCGCGGTGAACTGCGGATAATACTTGTTGGCTTCCTTCCAGTTGTACTTGCACAGGCAGTCATATTTGGTGCGCATCACCTTGTAAAGTGCAAGATCGTCCTTTCGCTTCTGGCAGACCTTCTCCAAATCGGAAAGATAGCCCACAGCCGTCTGCGGCTTGCCCTCTGCGATGGCAGCCTCTGCCTTGGCCCACAAGTCCCTGTAGGGCTCGTCGGACCAGACCTGCGCGTTGCCGGAAAATGTAAGTGCCAGCAATAAGAAGAGTTCCTTCATAATTATGTAGTGTTTTTATTATCAGTTATACGGGAGAGCATCTCACAAATGGCGTTCCAAACTCACCGGTTTATATCCTGTATGACCTGCGCTATCCGGGCGTCAAAAGTGTGGCCGGCGAGCACCTTTTTCCGTGCAGCAGCAGCATCTTGCGCCATATCGCCGTTCAGGGCCTTCCCAAGGCAAGAAATCATCTGCTCAGGAGTCTCGTAGAGGCCAATTTCGCCGTCGGGGAAAAGCTGACGGATATAGGGATTGGCGTCGCACACCTGGTATGCCCCGGCGGCGCAGATTTCAAACACCTTGGGATTGGCGCCGTCTTTCTGCTGTTC